>JAKQKQ010000272.1 GCA_029560585.1 Verrucomicrobiota bacterium
CATCACGCTCAACCGTTCCCTCTCCTTCCGACTCATCCTTAACGTCTCCATTTTGTGGGCAGGGTGGCTGCTGCCGCCTCGCCAAAAAGGGGACATTTCTATCGAGTCCAAAAGGGGACATTCTCAAAGAGCTCCGACAGGTTGTGGCTGTCAATAGATTGATATCTGGCGATGGAAGAGGCCTCAGGAGTCGTGGAAGCGCGCCGATCGGCCGGGCGACCGACCGACGTGGAGAAGACGCGTGAGATACTGGAGGCGGCAAAGCGGCAATTCATCAGCCATGGGTTTGACGGGGCGACCATCGAGGCGATAGCCGAAGAGGCGGGCGTATCGAAAGTTACTGTTTATAAACGGTTTGCATCGAAGACCAGGCTCTTTGCTGCGATTGCGCGGGAGTTGGTTGGCGGAATGGAAGAGGCGGTTGCGGCGGTGCCAGCCGGATCGGGGGAACTGAGGGATCGGCTGATCATCTGCGGGTTTTCACTGATGAAATCGGTGGTCTGCCGGGAGATCATCGCGGTGGATCGGCTGGTGGCATTGGAGTCGGAGCGCCATCCCGAGTTGGCGCGGGCGCTCTTTGATGCGGGTGCCCGGGCCGCGCTGGAAAACCTGGCCGAAGTCTTGCGGGGGGCGGGGGAAGAAACGGGCTTGGACCTGAGCGATCCGCGGGCCGTCGCGGAGGATCTGCTTTCGCTTTGGTTCGGGTTCGAATGGGAGGCAATCCGGCTCAACGTGCGGGAGATTCCGGACGAGGCGTGGCTGCGGTCGCACGTCGAGCGGTGCGTGGACACAATCCGCCGGGCGTACCGCAAGTAGGGTCGTGTCAGGGCACTCGGAATGAAATCCTGGTGGTCTTCCAGCGGACCTCCCTAAGGCCGACCGTTTCACAGCCGGCAGGCTGTGAAATATCCGGGCTAGGGATTTTAAAGGCCTGGCGCACCCGCAAGTTGACCGCGTGGGCCGGGAGCAGGTGCCGCAATAGGACCAGCGCCTTGGCCTCCCATGCTCACGATGGCTTTCGTGATTGGCGCGGGGCGCTGGCGGCGCTAACGTTCGCCGACGATGGGCCTGTAGCTCAGTGGTTAGAGCAGACGACTCATAATCGTCTGGTCCCGGGTTCGATCCCCGGCGGGCCCAAGTGATTCCCGGGCTTGATATTTCAAGAATGGTCTGCTGGCGCCCTGCGCCGGAGATGGACAATCCGACTGCGACGAGAGTACAATATAATATAGGCCCGAGAGTGAATCCTCTCGAAGGCTCAAAAAGGTGAGTTCGGTCAGGAGTAAAAAGAGGGCTGCCAGCACGGCCCTCGGCCTGTTACGCGATCCCACGAGAGAGGAGAATGGACTGATGATTCACCGCATGTGTGGAGCGGCAGCTCTCTTGGTGTTTTCCGTCTCGGCACCGCTTTTTGCGGAGACGGGCCCCCTGGCGTTTTCCGTCGATGAGAAGACGCACAGCTACACGATCACCGAGCAGGGGCAGCCGGTCTTGACCTATCGATTCGGCGAGGTTCCGCTCCCGGCCGGAATCGAGGCGGGGCATTTCCGCAAGGGCGACACTCCTTATGATGGCGCCTACTTCACCGATGGAAGCCGGTATGGGGGCGAGCGGAGCGACTACATTTATCCGCTCTACGGGTTTCACGGCGAGTCCCTGACCGCCGACTACCCGAAAGATCATTTGCACCACCGGAGCTTATGGTGGAGCTGGTGCGAAGTGCGACAGAATGGCAAAATCGGCGATCTATGGGCCGTGTGCAAGATCCGCGCTTATCCGATCGAAATCAGCAAGATGGAGGCCGGTGCCGATCAAGCCGTGCTTCGGGCGGTAAACGTGTGGCGGTACGACGACGACCCGGCCGCCGTGGTGAAGGAGACCGCGACCATCCGCGTCTGGAAGGCCCAGGGGGCGCCGGGAGCCAGGAGCCGCACGATCGATCTGGATATCAGGCTCGAGGCGCTGGTTGACGGTATGGCGATTACCGGGCGGCAGAAGGTCGATTACGGCGGCTATGGCGGAATGACGGTCCGGATGAATCCGCAGGTTAAGGAGTTCTCGATCCGCGCGGTGCACCCGAACCCGGACAAGTGGCGCGGCGATGATCTGGCGATCGTGAAACGGGTGATCGATCCGGCGGCATTCGGCGACGCGGCCTGGATGGCGCTCTACGGCAGGTACCCGGCCGCCGGGATCGAGAGCCCCGACTTCACGACCGTCATGATGTTCGAGTCGAAGACGACGCCCCAGTATCCTAATAATTTCCGCTATTATGGCTCGACCTGCATTTCGTTGGCCTTCCCGGCTAAGACGGTTGTCCCGCTCCCCAAAGGCAAGCCGCTGGATTACAAGACGCGCTTTGTGATTTGCGAGGGCAAGACCACCGTCGAACGGGAAAATGCGTTGTGGCAGGAGTATCAGCGCTAGCCTTCATGTTTCACGCTTCCGCGTGAAACATGAAGGCTCAAAGGAAAACCGCGCTCCGAAAGACACGATTTTGGAGGACCTGGGGCCACCGATCCGCGAACAAGCCCAGTCTTTGCCTGACCCTTCCCAATAAATGGCTTTTCTGGCGCGGTTTTCCCAGAGCCCGGAATTTCACAGTCGGCAGGCTGTGAAATATCCAAGCTAGGCATGTGCGTTCGGCTAAACGGCGATGTGGATTTCTGGGGTAGGCTTTTCGGGATCGGGACAATGAAGGATGGCGGACCGCCCCTGATCGTCATTCACGGGACTGCCGACCGGGTGGTCCCTTTCGAGTTTGCGGAAAGACGGCGCGCATGCCGCCCCCGATCGGGGTGATTCTCAGAAGAAATGGATGGCGCATGGACGATCCGGTCTTGTCTTATCGGACGACTCGGGGCTTTCTAAACGGCATGCAACCGTCCTTCGTTCTCCAGAGAATCGCTCGTCGCGAGATGGTGATCACCGCCAAGGCCTGCTACACGGACCCGGAGTTGGTCGAACTGATCGCCTCATCCGGATTTGATGCCGTGTGGATCTGTACGGAGCACAAGCGGATGGACCCCGCGATGGTGTATGCGCTCATCCAGGCCTGCCGCCTTGGCGGCGCAGATGCGCTGGTCCGCGTGAGGCCATCCAACTACAGCGAGGTGCTGCATCTCATCGAGTCGGGCGCGCGCGGGATCATGCTGCCGCGCGTGACGCATCCAGACGAGGTGAGGGAGGTGGTGCGGGCGATGAAGTTTCCGCCGCTGGGCTGCCGTGGCTACGATGGCATTCATGCGGAGGCGGACTTCGGGCGTCTGCCCGCGGGCGAGTATCTGTCGAAGGCCAACAGCGAGAACTTCCTCGTCGTCCAGATCGAGGAACCGGCGGTGGTGCCGCACATCGAATCCATCGCGGCCATGCCGGGTGTGGATGTCCTTTTCGTCGGGCCGGGCGACCTCACCCTCGGCCTTGGCAAATTTGGGAGGACGGACGAACCCGACGTGAGATCCATCATGCAAGCGGTGGCAGATGCCTGCCTGCGCCACGGGAAGGTGGCCGCGATTCCCTGCGCCCCCGAACAGGTGAAGGGCTACCACGCGATGGGCTATCGCTTCTTCAACATCATGAGCGACTACCGTTGCGTGTTCAACGGCATGAGGGCGGCACGGGCCGCCGTGGGAATCGATAGCAGAGAGAAGAACACCGCCCCGTGAGCATCCCCGTCAGCGTCACCGCTCTCGCGCCCCGCCCGCGCGCATGGCTGGTCGTGTCGGTGCTCTGGGTCATTGCGCTGCTGAATTACTTGGACCGAATCATGGTCACGACGATGCGGGATTCGCTGACGGAGGCCATCCCGATGACGGACGCGCAGTTTGGCCTCCTCACCTCGGCGTTCCTGTGGGTCTATGGGCTGCTGAGTCCTTTCATGGGCTTCCTTGCGGATCGGTTCAGCCGCAGCCGACTGATCATCGGCAGTTTGCTCGTGTGGTCGCTGCTCACGTGGCTCACGGGTCACGCGCGGAATTTTGAGCAGCTTGTCGTCATCCGTGCGCTGATGGGTCTGAGTGAGGCGGCGTACCTGCCGGCCGCACTGGCCTTGATCGCCGATTACCATCGCGGCAGTACGCGGTCGCTAGCCACGGGCATTCACATGACGGGCTTGAGCGTCGGAACGGGTCTGGGCGGCGCCGGCGGCTGGATTGCGGATCGGTACGGTTGGAGCGCCGCCTTTGATGTGTTCGGCTTGTTCGGCATCGGCTATGCGCTCGCGCTTGCGCTGATCCTTCGGGATGCGCCACGTGATGGCGTGGGCGCGGAGGGGGCGCCCGCGGGCGCGGCGGGCGTCCGGCTGGGGGAGGCGCTGGCGGGTTTGTTCCGCAGTGGCTCGTTTCTGCTGCTGCTGGCGTTCTGGAGCCTGCTCGGCCTTGCGGGATGGGCGGTGATTGGCTGGATGCCGACATACTTCAAAGAGAGCTTTCGTCTCGGCCAGGGTGCCGCCGGCCTCACCGCCACCAGCACGCTCTCGGTGGCGATGATTCTTGGCAAGCTCATCGGCGGCGCCTGGGCAGACCGCTGGAGCCGCACGCATGCGCGCGCGCGCATTCTCGTGCCGGCGATTGGGTTGTTCATCGCGGCACCTGCCGTTTTGCTCGTTGCCAAGACGAGCCTCCTGACGGTGGCGGTCGTCGGGCTGTCCATCTATGGCCTGACGCGCACCTTCGCCGACGCAAACCTGATGCCAATCCTCTGCCTGATCGGCGATCCCCGCCACCGTGCCACCGGGTACGGCGTGCTGAACATGTTCGCCACCATCGTAGGCGGTATCACCATCTACATCGGCGGGGCGCTGCGGGACGCGCGGGTGAACGTGAGCACGCTGTTCGTTTTCGCCGCCGTCGGCTTGCTCGCGTGCGCGGTGCTATTGGTTATGGTGAGGCCAAACCCTTTGCCTTTGGCGCCGCGTCCCTTTGATAACCAGCGGTGATGGGCCCGTGGGCGAGGGCGGGCCCGATGTTGAATCCCGTCCCGCGGTCTGATAGTCTAACAGTCATGGTTTCGCCCAAGCAGTTGCGCGCCAGCGCCCCCGGTGCTGCCGCCGCAAGATCCGACTCAGGCCAAGTCTTGAGGCACAAGAGGCCGTGGCACGGTGGGGTTCTGGTGCTGACGGCGGGCCTTGCTCTTGCGTTCTGTGTGTCGGACGGCGAGAGCGAAACCAACACGAGGAGAGGCAAGATGGTGTTTGACAGCATCACGAACTACAAGAAGCACGCGGGCCTCTCGCCGCGGATCGGCCGAGCGCTGGCAATAGCCGCGGAGACTGATTTCGATAAACTGGCGAGCGGCAAGTATCCGGTCGATGGCGAGAACCTATTCTACATGGTTCAGCGCTACGACACGGCGCCCATCGTGGAGAAGGTCGAGGCGCACAGAAAGTACATCGACATCCAGTACATGGCCAAAGGCGAGGAGCGACTCGGCGTCGCCAGTATCCAGGGGCTGAAAGTCCACACGCCTTACAGCGAGGAAAAGGACGTGGAATTTTTCGAGGCTGGAACGGGCATTCGCTATATCGACGCGAAGGAAGGGATGTTCGTAATATTCTGGCCGGGCGACGCGCACATGCCCGGGAGGCAGATTGGGGAACCGAAGCACGTTACGAAGGTCGTGTTCAAGATTAGGATTGATTAGCGTGCCGGGGGCCCACAGGGACTGCTTCGCGCGTTGGCGCGGCGGGGCCGCGCGATGTCCTTGCGCAGTCGGCGATCCGACTGCCCCGCGCGTGCATCGTCATCGGCTCGATGCGGGCCGACGAAATCGCAGCAGCCCCGAGGTCCTGTCATACGCGAGTTGTCCCGACGCGATGATCGCCTCTTTGCGGGACTTATCCAGTTGCTTGATCTGGTATTCGAGCCGTGCGGCGAGGGACTTCGATCCGATGCGTTTCTGGAAGACGATCGCGGCGGGCGGGTTGCCCCGGAGGTATCGCGCGCCGCGCGTTTGCCCGGAAAGGTGCTCTCTGAAGCGCCGTGTCACATCTGTCGTGATGCCGGTGTAAAGGGTGCCGCCCTTGGTCCGGATCATGTAGAGCGACCATTTTCGCGAGGCCATGCGGAGGATCGGGGTCACTGATGGCGCTGGGGACGGTGGCCCTTTGGGGGTGCACCCAAGTCGTCGCCAGGTTCCTCAGGACTCTCCCAGTGGAAGTGGTGCAAGACCCGATGCAGCACGGGAGCGATCATGACACCCGTGACCGCGATGAAGACGAGGCCGCAATACAGGGCATAGAAACCCGCGAAGAGCTTGCCCGGCTCGCTGGTGGGGCGATCCACGGGCCCCATGCCACCCAGGATCATGCTGGCGTTCAAGAAGGCGTCAGGCCACGCGAGATTTTCAAAGCCCATGTATCCGGCCATGCCCAAGCCCAGAGAGAACAATATCAGCACGCCGGAAATGCCGGCATGGTACAAGAGGCGCCAGGCGAATCGCGGGCCCGAAATCAGGCGATGCGTCTTTCTCTCGTAGGGCATATGGCCAGATCGCCAACCCGATAAGCTTCGCTTTGGTGGGCGCCATGACGAGCAGGAATTTTGGGCGCAGCGAGGGTCATTCACGGAGGGGGGCGACGCGGGGGATGCAAATGCGGCCGAGGCCGCGAGGCCTTGGTGGCCAAACGCTCGTCCGCCTGAGACGGGTAGACCGCCTTCGCCTATGGGAAGTTTCAGGTTAGATCCCATCCGGCGGCTGCCGGACCACCGGGGGTGAAAATGAGACGTAGGAGCGCGCTTGCGCGCGATTCGCGCATGGAATCGCCTGCAAGCAGGCTCCTGCTGCCCGGGACCTGGATTCTCCAGCTAGGGGCTTGGCCGCGCGGGCGGGGCGTTCTTGGTGGCGGCGATCCAGTCTTTCATGCGGCGCTCCAAGACATCGAGGGGTAGGGCACCGGCGAGCAGGATCGTGTCGTGGAATGCCTTGACGTCGAAGCGGTCGCGGAGTTCTTCTCTCGCGGCGGCGCGGAGTTCGCGGATCTTCAGTTCGCCGATTTTGTAGGCCAGGGCCTGGCCGGGCCAGACGATGTAGCGGTCGATCTCATTGGCGATTTCATCGTCGGTCTTTGGGGCATTGTTCTTGAAGAAATCGACGGCCCGCTGACGGGGCCAACCCATGTGGTGCATGCCGGTGTCCACGACGAGGCGGATCGAGCGCCACATGTCGTAGGTAAGGCGGCCCATGCGCGCGTAAGGGTCTTTGTAGAGGCCGAGTTCCTCCCCGAGGGATTCGGCGTAGAGGCCCCACCCTTCAACATATGCGGTGTAGCCCCCGTAGCGGCGGAATTTGGGGAGTTCACCGAGTTCTTGGGTGAGCGCGATCTGGAGGTGGTGGCCTGGGACGGCCTCGTGGAGGGTGAGCGCGGTCATCTCCCACTTCGGGCGCGTTTCGGGCTTGAGGGTATTCACGAAGAAGGTGCCGGCGCGGGAACCGTCGGCGGCCGGGCCGCGGTAATAGGCGGTGGGCGCGTCGGCAGCGGAGGTGTCGGGGATGGGTTCGACGCCGTAGGGCATGCGCGGCAGCGTGCGGAATAGGCGGACGAGCAACGGGTCAATCACGCGCGAGAAAGCGCGGTAGTTGGTGAGGATCTCCTCACGAGATCTTGGGAGGAATCTTGGGTCCTTGCGGAGGTGTTGGAAGAAGTCGGCCAGGGGGCCGTCGAACCGGACTTCGGCGCGGATCTTCTCCATTTCGGCGCGGAGGCGAGCGATTTCGCGGAGGCCGATCTCGTGGATCGCCTCGGGCGTCATATCCGTGGTGGTCGCTTGGCGAGCGTCGAAAGCGTACCACTCGCGGCCCCGGGGCAAGTGGCAGAGCCCGATCTCTTCCGGGCAGGCGGGGAGATATTCCTTTTCGAAGAATGGCGCGAGTTTTCGGTATGCGGGAACGATTAGGTTGGCGATGGCGTCGCGTGCCGCTGCCGCGAGGCGGGCGCGGTCGGGTTCTGTTATGTCCCGGTGGAATTCTTTGAAGGTTTTGAAGAACGGGCTGCTCTCGGGGTTTTCGACGATCTGTTTGGCAATCTGGGCGGGGACGCGGGTCATGACGACCCTCGGATACATGATGCCGGCTTTCATGCCCTCGCGCATGGTGGCGATCTCTTGGTCGATTTGCTCGGGCAGCGCGCGGAGGCGCGCGAGCCAGTCCTCGTAGTCTTTGAGGGTTTCGAAGCGGAGGGAGTCGGCGGTCTCGTTGATGGTCTGGATACCGCCGAGCTGGTCTATGGGGCGCAAGAATCCCCGAAAGGGGTAGCCCTCGGCACCCTCTTCGTTGTCTCTCAGGAAGAGGTCGTAGTTGAGTTTATCGGCGTCGGGGAGTGCGGCGCGGTCGAGTTTCTTGAGGCGCGCGATGAGTCCGAGGCTGTGCTGGTGTCGGCGTTCGGTGGCCGCGAGGCTCCTGTCGCCCCACTGGTCGTTGTAGCGACGATCGCCGAGCATAGAGGCCCACGCGGGGTTCTCGCGCAGGCCGTACTCCCATTCCTCGTCGAGCACGCGGTGGAATTGCGTCACGGTATCATCGGCGGGGCAAGCGCCCACGAGGAGTGCGAGGATGGCTGTGACCGGGATGGTGCGGATCAGCTTGTGCATGGTGTGCTTGTAAGGGCGTAAGGTTATGGTGGACTGGGCGATTGTCCAGAGGAGGCAGGGTGGGGCGTCCCGACAGCGGACGCGCGGTTGCGGGCGGGGGTCCGGCGGGCCATGGCCGCGAAGCCTTGTTCGAGGGGTCGCGTTTCGCTAATGAATCTGAGGGAATCGGGGTTCGAGTCTGAGGTTGGCGCAGAATCATGAAAGAGGCTATTTTCAGCGAAGAGATTATCGTGTCATCGGGCGCGATCGACGGGAATGGGCACGTGAATAACGTGGCTTTCGTGGGCTGGATGCAGGACGTGGCGACGCGGCATTTTGAGTCGGCCGGCTGTGGTGAGGCGATGCGCGCGGCGGGGGCGACGTGGGTGGTTCGGTCGCATCACGTGGAATACCTCGGGCCGGCGTTTGAGGGCGACCGATTGCGGGTGCTGACCTGGATTGTTGATTTCGGTCGCGCTCGTTCGATGCGGCGATACCGCTTTCTTAGGGCCTCCGACGGTAAGTTGCTAGTGCGCGGCGAGACCGACTGGGTCTTCGTGAGCGCAAAGACGGGGCGCCCGTGCTCGATTCCAGAGGAGATCAAGCGGGCCTTTGCGCTGGTGCCATCCGACGGCGAGCCGTAGCCGAGCCGGAGATGGCATTCGACGCTACTCGGGCCGAACGGAAAAACGCCCACCCGTTCGACGGCGCGTCGATCCCCAAATCCCGCGACGGGAAAGTCGCTCATGGGGCGAGTGTGGGCTTGAGTTCGACGAAAAGGCGCTGCCACTCGCGATAGAAGGCTTGGGTCATGGTGATCTGGCCCTGGCGCTTGAGGGCATCCAGTTGTTCCGGGGGGTCCCCATCGTAGTGGCCGATCCATCCGCAGGCGATCTGGCGGGAGGCGAGGAGGAATGCTTTCAGTTGGCCCGTTCCGCACGAGAGGGGGAAGGTTTCCTCGATGACGACGGGCTTGCCAACGGAGAACTTGCGGAGGCATTCCATCGCCTCTTCGGGAAGGTCCTTTTCGGGATAGATATGGACGCTCAGGAAATCGAGTTCGGGCGCGATTTTCTCCGGAAGGAATCCGGACAGGAACTTCCATTTGCGCGACCATGGGAGCGAGCCGACGGTGATCAGGTGGTCGGGATCGTGGCGCCGGATGGCGGCGGTCATCTGCCGGATCCATGCGACGGCGATGCCCTCGCGGGGGCGGTCGGCGGGGTCGAGGGCGATGAACTGAACGAAATCGTAATTGCCGAGGAGGTTGCCCGAGCGCCATTTTCCGGGTTCGCGTCGGCCGGCGGGCGATATAGGTTCGTTCATGAGGTCGTAGCAGAAGACGGCGGGACTGCGGGCGCAGGTTTTCGCGACGGCGGCCCAGAAGTTGGCCTGCGTGGTCCAGCGGGCGCCTTCATCCATCGTGTCGTACCATGTGGGGGCGTCTGCGGGGCGATACGATGCGAGGCCGGTGATGTCGAGATAGAGTCCGGTGTCTTCGGCAAGTTTGAGCGTGCGGGCGAGTTGGTTCAAGGCCGGGGTATCGGGCTCGTCGGCCGCACGCATGAATTTTCCAAACTGAAGATGGACGCGGACAACGTTTGCGCCGATGGCCCTCATCTCGCGGAAATCGTCCGCGAAAGTATTCCAATCGGCGTCCCAGAAGTCTTCCATCAGGCGCCCCGCATTTCCGTAGTTCATGCCCCACGGATAGAAGGGGCGTTGGCTTTGGGCGGTGACGAAACCGCGGCCGTCGGGGGAGAGCGAGATCCGTTCGATGGCTTGTTTCGTTTGCCGTGATTGATCATCTCCGCCGCAGGCCGAGAGAACGAGGGCGAGCAGGAGGGATCCTGGCGGGTGGGCCAACGTCATGATGATATTGTAGCTCGCGCGGCGGGGAAAGTCATTCCGGCGCATTGTGGCTGGACATCAACCGTGGGGCGGACTGTGATTACAAAATGAGCGTCATCGCTCGTTGGCTGAGATTCCTGTTAATCGTGGTGGGTCTGGCGAAAGGATCGGATGTGCCGGGTGCGGCGCCCCCAAATTTCATCGTGATTCTTTGCGACGATTTGGGCTATGGGGACGTGGGCTGCTTTGGGGCGGAGAAGATCAGGACGCCGCGGGTTGATCGGATGGCGACGGAGGGGATGCGTTTCACAGATTTTTACGCGCCGTCGCCGCTTTGCTCGCCGTCGCGCGCGGGGCTGCTGACAGGCTGCTACCCGCGGCGGGTGGGGCTGGCGAAGTTCGTGCTGCGTCCGGATGCGACGACGGGCATCCATCCCGATGAGGTCACGATCGCGGAACTGCTGAAGGGCCGGGGCTATGCGACTTGCGCCATCGGGAAATGGCACGTGGGTTTCCTGCCCCCCTTCCGGCCCGGCGCTCAGGGTTTTGATTATTATTTCGGGATCTATCACAACCTGGATCACTGGGAGACAAAGCACTTCGAGGGGCAGGGTGGGGTGCCGCTGCTGCGCAACGAGGAGGTTGTTCTGCGCCCCGCGACACCGGAAATCCTGACGGAGAGATATACCGAGGAGGCACTGGGATTTATCGAGAGGAATCGCGAAAGGCCATTCTTCATCTACCTGGCACACACGATGCCACACCTGCCCTATGACGTGACGCCGAGATTCAACGGAAGGTCGGCGGGCGGGCTATATGGCGACGTGGTGGAATGCCTGGACTGGAGCACGGGCGAGATACTCGATGGGCTTGTGAGGCTGGGATTGGACAAGCGGACGATTGTTGTATTCACATCCGACAACGGGCCGGACAAGGGCTCGCCGGGTTCCGCGGGGTCGCTGCGCGGTCAGAAGCACACGGTGTTCGAGGGGGGAATGAGGGTGCCTTGCGTGATGTGGGGGCCGGGGCAGATACCCGCGGGATCGGTGTGCAATGAAGTGGCGAGCACGATCGACCTGCTGCCAACATTTGGGGCAATGGCTGGGGCGCCCCCGCCGCGGGACAGGGTCATCGACGGGCGGGATATTCGGGCACTGTTGTTTGGGGAGGTGGGCGCCAGGTCGCCGCATGAGGCGTTCTTCTTCCACGATGGCAACGGCGTGTTGCGCGCGGTGCGGTCGGGCAGATGGAAGTTGCACGTTTCACCGAAACAGGCCCTGTACGATCTTGGGACCGAGATCGGGGAGCAGGCCGACGATTCCGCCGCGCACCCGGAAGTGGTCGCCAGGTTGCGCGGGATGTTCGATGCGTTCGAGCTGGAGATTGGCGTCAGCGCGCGGCCGGTGGGGCGAGGTGAGTAGGCCCGGTGCCCGGGGTCGGATCTCTGGCGGGCCGCCGGACTCGGGATGTCCGGCAAACTCGTAGTGCAATTTAAAAGCTGAGTGCTATTATAATAGCGTTGCATCACTTGGAGGTTTTTTGATCCGCGTGCGACCGGATTCGGAATTCTATCGGCACTCTCCGGTGCGGGGCAACGCGATCGCGGCGTTTCTGTCTGGGGGTAGCGAGGGCGGAGTTGTCCGAGGCACGATCCGCAGAATGGCGTGCGTTGCGCTTGTCGGCTCTTGGGCTTGCGCCGTTCTCGGTGCGGGAGGGGTGGCAGAAAAGGCAGTGGTGCCGGCTCTCGCGCATGGGGGTGCCGAGCAGTCGGCGAAGGTGGCCGATGCGGTGCCAAGACTGGAGACGAGGGCGATTGATTCGCTGCGGCAGGCGATAGAGGATCTGCGCCAATCGTTTGGCAATCGCTACCCGCGCGGGGAGGAGTTTCTGGATCGGTTGGGGGCCATCGAGCGTGACACGGCGAGTTTGGAGGCCGAGCGGGTGGCGGCGTTCGAGGGATTGCGGCGCGAGGCTTTGTTGGCGAATCCGTTGCTGGATGGGATGCGGCTGCTGGTGGTGAAGCGGAAGGCGTCGGGCGCGATTCCTCCCAATGGGAACAAGGGTTGGTTTTCCCGGACGCCGGGGTTCGAGATCGCGATGCCGTCGAATCACGAGTGCAACTCGTCTCTGAACAAGGATGGGCATGAGGACGAGATCGCGGTGCTGGCGAGGGTTGCGCCGGATGGCGGGCTGTCGACGCTGCATCGCCCGGCGGGGGGTGGTTACGCGGGAGAGGTGGATTTGAATTGGGATGGGGGGCGTTTCCTCTTCACGCAGTCGGATGCCGAGAACTGGAAGATCTGGGAGATGCGGGTGGATGGGTCGGGTCTGCGGCAAGTGACACGGATGCCGGCCGACGTGGATTGCATGGATCCCTGCTATCTTCCGGACGGGAGAATCATGTTTGGCAGCACGGCGTCGTACCAGTCGGTGCCGTGCTGGCATGGCCTGAAGTGGGTCAGTAACCTTTACGTGATGGAGGCAGACGGGACTGGGGTGAGACAGGTGTGTTTCGATCAGGATCATGACCTGCATCCCGTGGTGCTGCCGGATGGGCAGGTGATGTACAGCCGCTGGGACTATACTGGGATTAACCACATCTACCTGCGGATGCTGATGGTGATGAACCCGGATGGCACGGGGCAGCGTGCGGTCTATGGCAGCAACTCGTGGTATCCTAATGCGCTGTATTTTCCCCGGGCCATGCCGGGGGCGGCGAACGGGATCGCGTGCATCTTGTCCGGCTACCACGGCCCGCACCGGATGGGGCAGCTGGTGCTGCTGGACACGGGGGCGGGGTATCACGATGCGACCGGTATCGTGCGGCGCATCTCGGGGCGCGGCGATCCGATCAAGCCGGTGATACGCGATTGGCTGGTGGAGGACGACTGGCCCCGGTTCCTGCATCCTTTCCCGCTGAGCGAAAAATATTTCCTGGTCGCGTGCCAGGAGGCGAAAGGTTGCGACTGGGGCATCTATCTCGCCGACGCTTTTGACAACCTTGTGCCGGTGAAACGGGAGCCGGGCTGGGCACTGCTCGAGCCGGTACCGTTGCGCGCATCGCCGCGGCCGCCCATCATCCCATCGCGGGTGGACCCATCTCGCGATGACGCCCTTGTCTACATACATGATGTGCAGGCGGGCCCGGGCCTGAAGGGTGTGCCGCGGGGGACGATCAGGGCCCTGAGGGTGGTGGCGTATGATTTTGGTTATCGGGGGCTCGCGGGGCCCGACAAGGTTGGCCGCGGTGGACCATGGGAGGTGATGCGTATCGTGGGAACGGTGCCGATCGAGGAGGATGGATCGGCGGTGTTTCGGGTGCCGGCGCGCACGCCGCTGTTGCTGCAGGCGCTGGACGCGGAGGGGAAGGCCGTGCAGTTGATGCGGAGTTGGTTTGCGGCGCAGCCCGGGGAGAATGTGTCGTGCGTGGGTTGCCACGAAACGCCGCGGGACACAGCGGTGCCGCGCGTGTCCATCGCGTCGAGGCGCGCGCCGCGGGAAATTGATGCGTGGTTTGGGCTGGCGCGGGGGTTCGATTTCGCGCGCGAGGTGCAACCGGTGTTGGACAGGCATTGTGTCGGATGCCACGACGGGAGCGATCCCACGATGCCCGACCTCCGGCCCGAAGAGCGCGTGTTGGGCTACAAGGGATTGCCGGTGTCCAAGATGGAAATCGATCGCCTGCTGCCCGAGATCCGGGAGGCGACCGGCGGCGTGTTTAAATACACGCCTGCGTACGAGGCGCTGTTGGGGTACGTGCGGCGCGTGGGCATCGAGGATGATGTCAGCATGCTGGTGCCCGGAGAGTATCACGCGGATGTCAGCCCGCTGATCCAGTTGTTGAAGAAGGGGCATGGCGGGGTGCGGTTGGCCCAAGAGGATTGGTCACGCCTGGTGACTTGGATTGATATGAACGCGCCGTGCCATGGCACGTGGGGCGAGGTGTTCCCGATCCCGAGGGACGCGCACGCGCGGCGGATGGCGATGCGGCGACAGTTCGGCGGGCCGAAAGACGATCCCGAGGCGGTGCCCGAGGTGGGGCGATCCGAGGTCGAGGCCATTGCGCCGAGGCCCGTGCCCGAGGCGAGGCCGGTGACGCTCGATGGCTGGCCGATGGATCTGGAAAAGGCGCGGTTGCTTCAGGCCCGTTCGACAGGCTCAGGGCAGGCATCGGGCGGGCCGCAGGAGAAAGTGATCGATCTGGGCGGAGGCGTGACGATCCGACTGATTCGGATCCCGGCGGGGCCATTCGTGATGGGCGATGCGGGCGGGCAGCCCGACGAGCGGCCCGAGGCCGTCGTCAGGATCGAGCGCGGGTTTTGGATGGGGGCGACGGAAGTGAGCAACGAGCAGTATCGGCAGTTCGACGGCGGCCACGACCCGAAATACTACGCCAAGCGCCATGCCCAGCCGGATGATCAGGGCCCGGCGCTTAACAGGCCGAGACAGCCCGCGGTGCGCGTGTCGTGGGAGGGCGCGATGGCATTCTGCCGGTGGCTGTCGGGTCGGACGGGGATCGCGTTCAGCTTGCCGACCGAGGCGCAATGGGAATATGCGTGCCGGGCTGGGAGCGGGACCCCGATGTCGTTCGGGTCCATCGACGCGGACTACACGCCGTGGGCCAATGTGGCGGACATCATGTTCAAGCATGGCTATCGGCCGGCCAAACCCACCATAACAGGTGGGCTAGAACACATTCAATTGGACGGGAGCGCGCTGGCCGACGGGCGGTTCTGTGACAACGCGGTAGTGACCGAGGCGGTCGGCTCGCGGCAGCCCAACGCGTGGGGGCTGCACGACATGCATGGCAACGCTGCGGAGTGGACCCGTTCCCTTTACCGCCCGTATCCGTATCGCGATGACGATGGGCGCAACGTGCTGGCGCCGGCGGGCCGCAGGGTGGTGCGCGGAGGTTCTTTTTTCGATCCGCCCCGGCGATGCCGGAGTGCGCAGAGGCTGGAATATCCCGCCTGGCAACGCGTGTTCAACGCCGGCTTCCGGGTCGTCGCGGAAGAGGGGGATGGCAAGGTCGTGGCGAGGTAGGGCGGGGCCGTGGCCCGGGCAATCTTGCCTGCGGCGTGCGACGCCGGGGAAGGGGGCAATCGCGGGAATGCGCTTGCTCGATTCGAATCGCCCGGAAGCGGGCTCCTGCGGGTCTGCGGCCAAACGCTGACGCGTTCGGCTACAAAATTGCCCCCGGCAGGCATGCGGGGCCGAGGGGTTGGAAGCTCTTGTAGGTGAGGGCGAATTCCTGGTGGCCGAGGCGCTCCGATGCGGTGGGTTCACCGGAGGCGGTACGCGCAATTCGGTCGAAGATCTCACGGCCGACCCCATCGAGGGTGGCCTTGCCCTCGAGGATGCGACCGGCGTCGATATCCATGTCATCGGTCATGCGCCGGTAGGTCTCGGGGTTGGCGCAGATCTTGATGACTGGAGAGATGGCCGAGCCGACCACGGAGCCGCGGCCCGTCGTAAAAAGTATGAGATGGGAGCCGCAGGCGATGAGTTCGGCGATTTCGGCAGTATCGTTGATGTTGGCGAAGCCGAAGCGGACTTCTCCGTCCGGCACCACATCGAGCAGATACAGGCCGCCCGTGGGCGGGACGTCGCCGGGCTTGACAATACCGACGATCGGGGCGCGGCCGCTCTTGCTGTAGGCGCCCATGGATTTCTCTTCGATCGTGGTCAGCCCGCCGGTGGCGTTGCCGACGGCGAAACTGCCGTGCCCGAGGGTTGTATAGTGATGGGCGGCTTTGTTCACGCAGGCGATCAATTCGGGGGCGAGTTCTGGGCGCGCGGCGCGCTGGGCCATGATGTGCTCACAGCCGATGAGTTCACCGGTCTCCTCGAAGATGGCCGTGGCACCGGCTTCGATGAGCAGGTCGAACGCCCGGCCGGCGGCGGGATTGGCGGTGATGCCGCTGGTGGCATCGGAGCCGCCGCAGATGGTGCCGACAATCAATTCATCGATGCCCATCTCCGCGCGAGGCGAGCCCTCAAGCGCCGTGAGGGTCTTCTCGATCCACGCGCGGCCGGATTCGATGGTGGGGCGAGTGCCGCCGTGGTCTTGGATTACGAGCGTTTCGACGGGGCGGCCGGATTCGCGGATGAGGCAAGCCAAGCCCTCGCGATCGAAGCTTTCACAGCCGAGGGAGACGAGCAGCACCGCACCGACGTTGGGATGTCGGCCGAGCTGGGCCATCATGCGGAATGCGTAATCGTTGGGATAGCAGCCGCCGAAGCCGATGAGGTGCGCGCCGCGCCCTCGGTAGGGCCACCAAATCTCGCGGGCGACGTGGTGGGCGCACTCGACGAGGTAGGCGACCGCGATGACATTGCGGATCCCCTTTCGGCCGTCTGGGCGAAGATAGGCTCGCATGGCGATTCAGAGCTCCAATGGACCGGGCAGATAATCGCTCCGGAGGTTGTGGGTATGGACGTGCTCGCCGGCGCTGATGGCCCGCGTCGCGGAACCGATGGGCACGCCATATTTCAGAATTTTCTCCCCGGCGGCGATATTGCGGGCGGCGACCTTATGGCCGAGGGGGAGCGCCGATGCCATTCTTATGCGCGCGCCTTCGACGGTCACGAACTCTCCCGCCTCGGCTGACGAGAGGAGGACCAGGACGTTGTCATCGGGCGAGAGCCTGAGGGCCCGGCTGGCGTTTTTCGGGGATATGTCGGTCATGGAGTGCCTTGATGTTCTGGGCCGTGGTCCGGCATGTGCCAAGCGGCGAGGATGGCGGGTACGAGCAGGAAACTACAATACAGCAACGCCAGGCGGAAATCGCCGACTTTCGCAAACAGCCCAAAGAAGACGGTGCCGAAGGCGGCGGCGATGCGGCCGATGTTGTAGCAGAAGCCGGCACCCGTGGTGCGCAAGAGCGTGGGAAAGAGCGGTGGCAGGTACATGGTGAAAAGGCCAAAGACCCCGGAGAAGAACCCGATCCACGGGATCCAGAACAGAAGGGAGGCGTGATCGCGCGGGACGCCGAAGGTGCCGAGCATCGCGAGCAGGGAACCCAGGCACATGAGGGCAATCGCGCGACGGTATCCCAGGCACTTGGAGAGCCAACCCGCAAAAAAGTTACCGAGGACGGAGACGCCGATCACGAGAAAGAATGCGGCGCTGACCATCTGCTCGCGCGCGGTCTCTTCCCATCCCGCGGCGACGAGGAGGTTGCGGAGGTGCTGCTGGTTCCAGAACATGAAGGCCCACCAGGCAGTGAGCGAAGTGGCGCAGACGACGATCGTCAGCAGCGTCGTGCGACGGGTGGGCCCGTGGAACAATCCCCGGATGCCAGGTTGCGCGGCGTGGACGGCATTTTTGGCGGCGCACCACTCCTCGGGTTCGGGCACGCGGCGCCGGATCCAGTAGACTATGATTGCCGGGAGCAGCCCGACGAGGAAGACGAGGCGGGGGTAGACCCGAACATCGCCCCACGAAGCAGGCCTTAAGGCTTCGAGCCAGCTTTGGACGGCCGGCGCGGCGGCGGCGATCGCGAAGACCGCGACGCAGGCGGCCAGCACGCCGATGTTGACAGCCGTCTGGAGGACGGCGGCGATCCACGGGCGCCAGCGGCGGGGCCATGTTTCCGAGAGGAGGGTTGAGCCGACGGCCCATTCGCCCCCGATGCCAAGGGCCGCCAGGAAGCGGCAGATCAGGAGCTGCCACCAGCTGGTCACGAAACAGGAGAAGCCGGTGAATGCCGCGTAGGTGAGAATCGTCAGGCAGAGGGCGCGACTTCGTCCGAGGCGGTCGCCGAGCCGTCCGAAGAAACCTCCGCCCAGCGCCCATCCGACCAGGAATGCGGCCTGGATCCAAGAACTTCTCTCCTTGACCGCCGCATCGCTCGTTGATGCGGCGTCGAGCAACTGCATGACGAAGGGCGCCGCCACGATCGTATACAGATGCATGTCCAGCCCGTCGAAGAGCCAGCCGAGCCATGCGGCGATCCCGGAGCGCCATTGACTCGGCGATATCTCTCGGAGATGCCGGGCCTCGGGCGGGGAAGGGGTTTCGCCGGTGGCGGGGGGGTCGGCATCCGGTCCATGCACGGGAGTTCCTTAGCGCGGACCGCCGGGAAACTCCAGTCCCGCAATGATCGCGCAACGTGTGACCGGCATCAGAAGATCTGCAGGCCGATTATGTCAGGCGGCCTGCTGCGAACTCTGGGCGCGACTCTTGAGGCGGACTCAGGCCGCGGGCCCTCCCCAAGATCGCGCCCCGGCTTTTAGACAAGAAGAGCCTCCGCGGTCGTCCTTGTATATGAGAACGTGACGGAGTGGAATTCAGCGGGCGACCGACATGAGGGCCGGAGAGACCGAGGAGGAAGTACGCAGGTTGGTCGAGGAAGACGACCCGCGCGCCATGGAGGTGCTGTACGATGTCTTCGGGGAATCCCTCCATGGGTTTCTGGTGGCGCGGCTAAGAGATTTGCACGAGGCGGAGGACGTGCTCCAGCAACTGTTCCTGGATTTGGCGCGGCGACCGGGTCGGCTGCTGGCCGCCAGGCGACTTGGGCCGTGGCTGTTCGCGAAGGCTCGGAATCTGGCGATCGATCGGATACGCGCACGCGGACGGACCGAGAGGCGCGAGGCAGATTGGCCCAGCTGGCTGGAGCCGGCCGTACCGGCGCGCGACGCGCCGAGTTACGATCTCGCACTGCTGGCCGGGATGCTGGATCGATTGCCAGCCGAGCAGCGGGAAGTGATCTCGCTGAAGGTTTTGCAGGGCAGGACGTTCGCCGAGGTTGGGGAGTTGCTGGGCGTTTCAATCAACACCGCCGCGAGCCGGTATCGCTATGCGGTGGAGAAACTGCGGGGTTGGTTGGTCGCGGAGGAGGAGCATGAGGCCTAAAGAGATCGAGGGCCGATTGGCCGGGTTGCAGGCTCGTGGACCGACACCCGGATTGCGCGCGCAGTTGCTGGCCGACGCTCGTGAGGAATGGGTGCGACGGAAGGTCGCGCGCCTTGCGTTCTGGCAGTTTGTTCGCGGGTGGCTGGCGGTGGTCTCCGCGGCCGTGATGATCTGCGCCGGCATATCTTGGCGCGAGGAATCGGTCACTGCGCGGTGTTTCGCGCGCCAAGGCGAGACCGTGGATCCGTGCGAGATGGCGCTGCGCGAAGTGTGCGCAGAGGTCGGGTTGAACCACGGGTACGCGGACAGGTGGGCATCCGTGATTCGGGAGCGACGGGCGCCAGGGAAGGGCCGAATGGCGCTGTGGGAGGAGTTGGCGATCGAATAGGAGAAGGAGGAAGGACTCGAGATGAGAAAAAAACTTAGGTGGCTGTTGGTTGGTATGGGGATCGTCATGATCGTGGCGGTTGGTGCCTGGTCGGTATGGAACGTCCTGGCTGGGGTGCGGATGCGGGCCGCCATAAAGGATGTGGAGAGCCGTCGGGTTCCAATGCGGATTGCGGATGTGCGTCTCGCACCGGTGCCCGACGAGCAGAATGCCGCACTCTTGTTAAACCGGGCATTCCTGCTCATGGCCGGGGGCAAGACGGGGCCGAACGCACAGATGGCGTCACTGACCGGATTCGAGTCGTTCTGGAAGAAAGATCCTCGAAAGGGCGTTTCGGCAGAGGACGCGGTTGCGATCAGGGCGCTATTGGATTCGCCCGAGATCCGAGAGATCCTCGATTTACTCCACCGTGCCGGGGAACGGCCAAGTTGTGATTTCGGATTGGATTATTCCAAGGGGGCGGAAATGCCATTGCCGCATCTGAACCGGATGCGAATGGCGGTGCGGCTGCTGGCATTGGAGTCGTGGTCACGGGCGGCCGACGGCGACGCGGCGGGTGCGATAAAGGCGGCGCGCTGTGGGTTGCGGATCGGCGGCTTTGGTTCTTCCGACGGCGTGCTAATCAGCTTTCTGGTCGCCGCCAGTTCTGATGCGCTCACGCTCAACTGGGCGGGGGTGGCGCTGGGGCAGATGGATCCCGCGGCGGTGCCGGCGGCCGAGCTGGAAGCGTTGTCGGCGCAATTGGCCGCGAGGCGGGCCGAAGTCCGGCCGGCATTCGTGCGGGCGCTGGATCTGGAGAGATTGGGATTTGGGGTGTGGACGTTTGAGGGGTTGCTGTCAAATCGCCTGAGGTGGTCGCAGCTGTTGGCCCACCCCCGGAACGGCCCGCCACAATTGGGTCAGGGTGCGATCGAAGCGAGCCTGACCGACTCTTACGTGTGGCTGGGACGACCGTTGCTCAAGGGCGATTATGCCGCGTATCTCGGCCTGATGATGAGGTATCAGGAGCTGGCCGCGAAGCCCTTCGAACCGACCATCATGAGCGATTTCGAAAAACTTCTCCGAGAGGTGCCGCGGAGTGCGATCTTGACGAGGATCGCGGTTCCGGCCTACGAGACGTGCTATAAAATGGCCGGAGAATACGAGGCGCTCCTGGACGTGGCGCGTCTCGGAGTGGTCCTGGAGATGCATCGGGCGAGGACAGGCGCTTATCCGGCGGACCTGGCCGACATGTTAGGTATCGGGGCGTTGGCGCGTGACCCGTGCTCGGGCGGGGAATTGATGTATCGGCCGAATGCGGGCGGTTGCCGGGTCTGGAGCGTGGGAGCCGACGGAAAGGATGATGGCGGGGTCAGAAAGGGCGGGGGCACGAACACGCACGATATCGTATGGGAAGTCGCGAGAACCGGGCGTTGACGGTTCGCGTCATCCCGCTCGCGCGACGGCGTCCTTTTCGACGTCGCTCCAGAGGGCGTCGAGGAATTTTCGGGTCTTTGTCTTGGCGACCTCGAGTTCCTTGGGCTCGAAGAGTTTGCCTGGGGCCGGCCGTTCGCACGCAAAGAGGTAGAACTTGACCTTGGGTTCCGTGCCGGAGCCGCGGATGGCGATGCGGGTGCCGCCTTCAAGGTGGAGCATGAACATCTTTTCTCTCGGGATCGTTTTCCCATCGACATCCTGAAGGGAATCTTTGGCGAAATTCTCGGAGCGTTCGATCTTCTTGCCGCCGATCTCTTTGGGGGGCTTGGACGCGTACGATTCGAGCAGGCGGGTGATCTTGGCGGAACCCTCGGCGCCCTCGAGGACGATCTGGCCGAGTTTCTCCCAATAGAATCCGAAGATGCTGTAGATCTTGTCGAGGTAGTCAGTGACGCCGAGGCCCTGGGCGCGCGCACCGGCCATCGCCTCGGCGAACATGAGCGCCGAGGCGTTCGCGTCCTTGTCGCGGACGTCGTCGGTGCCGAGGTAGCCGTAGCTCTCCTCGCCGCCGAAGACGAAGAAGCAGCCTCGTGCGAGGTGCGCGGCGCGTTTCTCGTGTGGCAACATGGTGCAGTAGTCGGCGCTGGCCGGGGCAGTCGACATGAGCTGCTCCTCGTATTCTCGGAGTTTCTCCCCGATGTACTTGAAGCCGGTCAGGGTGTTGACGACCTTGAGGCCGAACTTGGTTGCGATGGCGGCCTGGAGTTCTGTGGTGACGAAGGTCTTGATGAGGCAGGCGCGCGCGGCGTTCTGCGGCGTCAGCACGCCCTGGCGGACGAGGGTGCTTATGCGGTAATGAGCGAGGAAGCTGCCGATCTGGTTGCCGGTGAGCAGTTCGTACGCTCCGCTGGCATTGCGGACGGCGACGCCCATCCGGTCAGAATCGGGATCGGTGGCGATGACGGCGTCGGCGCCCTCGCTGCGCGCGAGCGCGATGGCCTGGACGAGGGCCTCGCCGTTCTCTGGATTGGGCGAGGAGACGGTGGGGAAGCGGCCGTCGGGCTTCTCCTGATCGGGGACGACAGAGAATTGGACACCATGGGCCTTGAGGAGGGGACGGATGGCGCGGATACCTGTGCCGTGCAACGGCGTATAGACGATCTTTAATTTCGACCCCTCACTCTTGAGCACGGCCGGATCGACGATGGAGGTACCGGCGGCTTGCCGGTAGGCCTCGTCGACCTCGGGGCCCAGGGTGATGACCTTGGCGCCGCGGGTGGGCTCGACGGCACCCGTGGCGCTCACCTCGTTGACGCGCCGAATGATTGCGGAGGCATGGGGTTCGACGATCTGCGCGCCATCGGAGAAGTAGGCTTTGTAGCCATTGTCGTGGGGCGGGTTGTGGCTGGCGGTGATTACAACGCCGGCGGAGGCGCGGAGGTGGCGAACGGTGAAGGAGAGCTGCGGTGTGGACCGGTCGGCGGGGAAAAGGAATGCGGTGATGCCCTCGTTGGCGGCGACCTTGGCGGCGAGGGCGGCGAATTCCTCAGAGAAGTGCCGGGTATCGTGGGCAATGACGATGGTGGGTGTGCTCGCGCCAGCGACGTCGCGGAGGTAGCGGCAGAGGCCACGTGTGGCGCGCTCGACGTTGGTCTCGTTCATGGCGTTGGTGCCGACGCAGGGGAGCTGCGGGCGCCCGAGGGCGGTGGGGACGCCCTCTTCGGCCTTTGTGACGTGCCGTCCGATGGTGCGGCCACGAAGACCGCCGGTGCCGAAGGCGAGAGTCCGGTAGAAGCGGTCATTGATCTCGCGGTAAAGACGTTGTTCCAGAAGCTCCTCTATGGAGGCGCGGGCACAGGATCCATCGGCGGAACTATTGTAGGTGGCGGCGAGATTTTTGGCTGCGGACTCGAGGATCAAGCCCTTCATTACGGGCTGGCTCAGCACGCTGAAGATATCCATGGGCATTTCTTTCGTCCCGGGGACCGCATGGGGCGGCAACCGCTAACTCTCAGTCTTTGCGAATGTGGGCGGCTTGTCAACTTGGGGTGTTTTGGTCCAGGGAACACCCTTGCCGGGAGACGCGACAGGGCTGCGCGATGGGCGGCATCGGGGGTGGGACCGACTCAGACGTGGCGCGGGCAATCCTGCCCGCGACGTCGGCCAAGGCACGCGGTGGCAGGTGGGATTGCCTGCCTCACGGGCTACGGGAATTTTCGAGCGATTGATCCCGTGCCCCGCGCGGCGGGGCACCACCGGGGAAGAAAATAGGACGTAGGAACGCGCTTGCGCGCGATTCGAATCGCCTGCAAGCAGGCTCCTACGATTCGGTGTCTGAATTTTCGAGCTAGCGGCGCCATGGTGGGCCGTCGCCGCGTCCACCGTAGCGGCTTGGCCGCATAACCTCGCGTTTTTGTTCCTCCGTGAGCGGGGCGGACTGGAGCCAGGATTCGGCGGCGGCCTGATCTCTGCGGTACCAGTCACGGGCAAGATCGACCGTTATGTGGGTGCGGGAATTGGCGTCGGATATGCTGCTGGCCCATTGGATTGCGGCGGCGGGGTCCTGGTTGGCGATGTTGCGCGCGTAGGAACTGATG
This sequence comes from Verrucomicrobiota bacterium, assembly GCA_029560585.1. Classification (GTDB taxonomy): domain Bacteria; phylum Verrucomicrobiota; class Verrucomicrobiia; order JADLBR01; family JADLBR01; genus JADLBR01. The sequence goes on from JAKQKQ010000272.1 coordinate 23,677, forward strand.
ATGCGGTCGCCTTCTGGGCCGGCGGTCACGTTGCTATTGAGCCAGGTACCCGCCGAATTGGGGTCCTTCTCGGCCCACTGGCCGACTGCCGAGGCGATCGCGGAAACGCGCTCGTCGCCCTGCGGCAACTGGTTGGCCCAGGCGATGGCCTGCGCGGGGTTTTGCTGGGCCATTTGTTGGGCGACCCTTCGGGCCGCATCGGACATGTCGTATTGTGCGGCACCTTGCTGGACCCACTGGGCGGCGGCGGCGGGGTCCTTGTTGACCCATTCGCGGGCGATCCGGTCCAGGGCATCGCGTTGGGCGGCGGGATCGGTGAGGGTCTGGGCCCAGGCCGCGGCGGCGACAGGATCCTGTCGGGCGTACTGGCCGGCAATCATTTCGGCATAGCGGGCGTTGGACGTGCCCCCCTCGATGGTGGCAAGACGCTTGGCGGCTTGTGCCGGATCAATGGACGCGAGCTGATAGAGGACACCGCCAACGGCGAACTGGGATTGATTTCCGCCTAGGCTCTTGGCCCAGGCGAGGGCGCCTTCGGCGTCGGTGCGCACCCAATTTGCCATGGCGGGTTGGGCGACGAACGTGCCGCGCATGCCGAGTTTCTCAATGGCATAGCCCATGGCGGCTTTGGGGTCGAAACGGCTCCAGGCGTAGATGAGAAACCGGTAGGCCTCCAAGTTCTCGAACGAATCGCCGCTGACTTCGTTAAAGGCGGCGAGGACCGAGTCGAGATTATTGGGGTTGAGGCCCTCGAGGAGTTTGAGGAGGCGCATGCCGCGTTGGATGAGGTCGGTATCTTCGAGCGCGGCCTTGAGTTCCTTCGCGAAATCGGCCGGTTTGAATGCGGTCTTGGAGGCGGCCAGGGTGGTGCCCTTGTTCCCTGCCGTGGCGGAGGCAGCGACGGAGGGCGCGCTGCCGGCGCCTGACGAGCGGTTGGCGGGCAGCCGACGGCCATCGCGGGAGGAGCCAGGGCCGAATGACCGGCCGGCGAAGAAGGAGAGGCCCAACGAGACAGCCCAGAGGGTGACGGGGATCCAGAGAGAGCGTTTCATATGTCGTTACCACTATTTAACGGTTTTGGCGTGAGCAAGTCGCGGTCGAATTTGATCCTAGGGGCGGAAACTTGCGGTCATCAAAATAACAACATAGGCTAATTGCGTGGGTTTGGAAAGCGATGGGCAAATGATGGGCACGAGGCACGCCCGGTGTGCATCGTGTGGGGGGGGGGTGGCAGGTCGCGTCGGATCAATGGGGTCCCGAGATGGCGTGTCCCGCATGTGGGATGCCGGTGGCGCCGGGGGCACTCGTGGGCCATTACCAGCTATTGCGGGAAGTGGCGAGCGGGGGGCTGGGGAGCTTTGCCGAGGCGGTGGATTCGGTGGCTGGGCGGCTGGTGGGGATCAAGATGCTGAGGGCGGATCTCTTTGGGCGGAGTGATTTTGTGGAGCAGCTGGGGCGGGAGGCGCGGGTGGCGGCGAGGATCAACCACCCGAACGTGGCGGAGGTGTACGACTTCTTTGAACAGGGGGGGACGCATTTCCTGGTCATGGAGTACCTGGACCACGGGAGTCTGGCGACACGGATGAAGGGCGGGCCGCTCGGTGAAAGGGAGCTGCTGCGGATAGCGCTGGATGTGACGCGGGGATTGCAGGCTGCCAGCGCAAAGGGCCTGCTGCACCGGGACGTGAAGCCTGCGAACATTGTTTTCGACGCCCACGGGCGGGCGAAGCTGGTGGACTTTGGGCTTGCCATGCCGGCCGACGAGGCGAGGCGAGGCAGCGGTTCGGCGTGGGGCTCGCCGTACTACATACCGCCCGAGCGATTGGGGGGTGAGCCCGAGGATTTTCGGGGCGACATATACAGTCTGGGGGCGACGCTCTTTCACGCTGCGGCGGGGAGGCCGCCATTCAAAGGGGACTCCATTGTGGCGCTGGCCGCCAAGACTCTGAAGGCTCGGAAGGCCTCAGTTAAGACGTTTGCGCCTCACCTGAGCGAGGAGACTGCCTGGATCATCAACCGGTGCCTGGAGCGGGCTCCGGGCGCCCGGTTCGGGAGCTATTTCGAGCTGCTTGAGGCGCTGGAGACGGCGCAGCGCAAGGCGCTGACGGCTCCAGAGGTGGTGCCGGTGTCGGCCCCGGACGTCATCGGAGCCGAGCGAGACATGGCGTGGTCGGTGCGGTGGCTGGCCATTGCGGCGGCGGTATTCCTGCTGTTGGGCGGGGGTGCGTGGTTAGCCCTGAAGTTCCGTGCGGGGCGAGACCTGCTGGGCGGCACGGGGGGCGAGGCGCCGGTTGCGGTCGCGGCGAAAGGGGAAGTGGCTGCGTCGGTGCCCGTTGCGGCGAGCGAGCCCGCGGCGCGTTTGAGCGTGGTCCGTTTTTCGAGTGATGAGGGGTATGCGCAGGGCGATCTGGGGAATCATCCGGATTGGCAGGCGCTGCATGGCCCCTCTTGGCTGGTGGATGCGGGGGGCGGCTCGATACTTTTCGGCAGGGATCTGCCAGCGCAGGGGCCGGGAGTGGTTTTCAAACGGGGCACACGATTGGATTCGGGCACTCTGTTGCAGGCGCGGGTGAGATTCTCGTTCGATGGGCTGGGGGGGTCCACATGGCATCAGCCCAGGCAAATCGTCATGTTCCGCCTTAGGGATGCGGCGCGCAATGATCCTCGGGGTCTGGACGTGATACTGGTTCGCGAAGCGAATCAGGCCGAGCGGTATCGATTGACGGCGCGGTTTGGCATCCCGAGGGAAGACAAGATGGTGGGGTTTGCGGACATCCGGAACTTTGAGTTGGGGGATGAGGGTATGGGTGCCGGCGATGCATCCGACCCGTTGGAGCTGGTGGTCACGATCCGCAAAGGGGCCGAGGCCGGCGGTTGGTGGCTGCGGGCCTTACTGAGGAATTTGGCCAAGGTGAGCGACCTGGCAAAGGTCGAGAAGGGCAACGTGTGGGTGCCGGACGAATTCCATGCCACGACCGAATATCGGGGGGAGTTGCGTTCTCGGAAGGAGGAGGAGCGTTCGGCACGCGTCCAAGTGACCGAGTGGGTGTTTGGCACTGTAAAAGAGTGAGGGACCACCGGCTACTTGCGGGCCTTGGCATCGAAGTCTGTGAATCGACCGCCGTTGCGAGCGGCGAGGCTCTTGAGGAGTTCGCGTTCGGCCGGTTTGTTGGGCCCGGTCATGAAATAGATGGTGTGGAGGCGGGCCTCTTTGGGAAGTGATCGCTGGAGCTGGGCGGTGAGCCCCAAGATGTCATCCGTGGGGATGGGGGTGTCCTCGACGAGGGCATTGCCATCGGAGAGCATGTAGATGATCTCGGGGCGCATCGCGAAGGCCTGGCGCAGGGCAAGGTCGTGGCGGGTGCCGCCGGGGCCTTCCCGCAGCACATCGCGACAGATGCTGCCCAGGCGCCTGTACGCGTCGGGGCCGAGGTCATTGCGGACGAACGCGGTGGCGGCGGCTTTGGTGGCGTCGGTGGCGGGCACGCATTCCTCTTTCCATCGGCCGGCGCCGCCGCTCCACACGACGATCCCGAAACGGCTATTGATCCCGAGGCCCGTGATCAGCGAGGTCGCCTGTTCTTTGACCGCGCCGAAGGCCGCGTCGCCGAGGCGAAGGAACATCGATCCCGAGACATCGATCATGATGACGACGGAGCGACCGGTGTCCTGAATTCCAAAGAAGCTCATGCCGTCGCCGTTGCCGCCGCCGGCGCCCACGCCGGTGCCGAGGCCCGCGAGGCCCTGGCCCGCCATGGCCGCGATGCTGTCGGCGATCATGGAGGATGGGTTGACGGCCATGAGTTGGTCGACCGGCAGTTTGGGCAGTGCTGGCATGCCGTGCTCCAGCAAGCGGGAGGTGGTCAGGCGGTCGTTGAAGGCTGGCGCGGAGGCGGCGCCCTCGAATTCCGCCAAGGCCATGCTGTGCTCGCGCGCCTCGGGTTCGATGCGGACCATGTTGCGGCATTCGAATTTGGCCGGCGCAGGCGCGAGATAGCGGGCGACGATCCACGCAGCCGCGCCCAGGGCCACCGCCGCATGTAGTCCGACGCTCAGCACTGCGGCGGCCGCGATGGTTTTGCGTCTCTGGCGCACCGTGAGCGCAGCAGCGGGGTGCACGAGGCCGGTCACAAGGGGCCCTCGTCGCCGGTTTCGGTCGCGAAAGTCAGTCCGGTGATGTGCGCTGCCGCCAAGGCATCCATGACTTCCGCGATCCGCTGGTGGGGGGCATCGTCGTCGGCCGCGATGGTCACGAGCGCCTCGGTCTTGTTGGCATCGCAGGCCTGCTTGAAACGGGCCATCGTGGCGTGCAGTTGCGGCAATTCGTGCGATGTGGGGTGATCGAGCGGGAGATCATTGAGCACGATCTGGCCGGTCGCGCGGATCTCGACGCGCTGCTCGTCGGGCAGGTCAATCGGTTCGTCCTGTTCGACGGTGCCGGGCAGGCGGAGGCCAAGATCAGCCTCGGGCTTCGTGGGTCGTGCCGTGACCATGAAGAAGATGAGCAACAGAAACACCATGTCGATCATGGGGCCCATGGGGATGTCCACCGTTTCGTATCGGCGCCTGCGCCACGTCGTTGCCATGAAATCCCTCAGTCTGTCTGTTTTTGGGAGCCGAATATGACTTCGAGCGCCCCGGCCTCTGCGGCCGCGGTCATGACCTCCTTGATCCGGCGGGCCGGCGTGCGCCGATCGGCGCGGATGTACAGTCGCAGCGGCGGGAATTCGATGTAGCGGCGGCGGAGGAAATCCTTTAGGGCCGGCATGTCGGCGGGGCGTTCGCCGAGGAAGATGCCCCCGGTGGGGTCGAGATTGATGATTTCGCGATCCGAGAGATCGTCGGGTATCGCCGCGTGGCGAACGATGGGGAGATCGATTTCCATGAGGCGCTGCTGGTCGGTGATGCGGGTGGTGACCATGAAGAAGATCAGAAGCAAGAAGGTCATGTCGATCATGGGTGCCAGCTGAAAGCCGACCTCGTCGGGCTGATGTCGGCGGGCGCGAAGGGACATGGGGGGTGGGTTTGCGGGGCTTTTGGGGTCAGGCGGTCAGCCGGTCGACGGCGGGTTCCGCCAGAACGTCGCGTTCGGTGCTGGCGGCGCGCGGCTCGACGCCCTCGACGGCAATCTCGCCGGTGAGGATGTCGAGGAGAAGGACCACATCTTTTTGCACCTCGGTCACGGCGCTCTGGACGTTGTTTCGGTACAGCATGTACATCAGCATGGCGGGGATGCCGACCATGAGGCCGCCGGCGGTGGTGATCATCGCCTCGCCGATGCCACCGGCTAGATCCTGGGGCTCGCAGAGGCCGGCGGAGAGCTTGTCGAAGGCCTGGATCATGCCTGTCACGGTGCCGAGGAGCCCGAGCATGGGGGCGACGGTGGCAAAGAAGTTGAGGTAGTTGATCCAATACATGAAGCGGGTTTCGCCGTGGGCGAGGGTGTCGGCGGCGGCCTGCTCCATGGGTGCCCGGTTCGCGTGATCGCGCTCGAAATTGGCTTTGATGATCGCGGCCCCCAGCGTGTCGGTCAGGAGGCCCGGATGCATGCGACACGTCTCGAACGCCTCGTCGATACGGCGATTTGCCAGGGTCCTTTGGAGGTGAGCCATGAGATGGGGCGCGGACAACCGGCGGCGCCCGGTGAGCAACCACGAGTAGACACCGACGGCGACGGTGCCCAGCGAGCACGCGGCAATCGGGTGCATGAGCCAACCGCCGGCCCAGTAGATGTCCAGCAGTGACTTGTCCTTCTGCTTTTTCTTCAGGCGTTCCGCGACGATTTCCTCCGTCTGCTTCTCATCCTGTGTCTTTGGCTGGGCGGCGGCGACCGCGGCGTCGAGGGCCACGGCCGTGGCGCAAATGGCGAGCCATGGAAAGATCTTCTTCATCTGGGGATTTCCTGATGTCTGGGTTATTTTAACTCGGCAGTGGGTTTTTGGGTCAGGGCGCCCGCGGCGCGGGCGAAGCTGGTGGTGTTCGAGTAATCGGCGACGATGGTTTCGAGCCAGCGGCGCGCGAGGTCGCGATTGGTTCGCGCCAGTTCGATTTGGGCAGCCTCCCACAGGCCTTGGGCGGCCTCTTCGCGGAGGTCGGGAAAAAGGACTCGGGTGTGGAGGAAGTGATCGATGGCGAGATCGAGGTTGGTGAGGCCGACCTCGACGCGGCCTTTGGCAAGGCTCGCGAAAGCGATGGCGGAGGGGTCGTCGGTCTCTCTGCCGAGGGCGCGGGCGAGGTTGAGGGCCGCATCGAGCCTGCCCAGTTTTGCCAGCGCTTGCACGCGCATGGCATCCGCGCGTTGGCGGAGGGTGGGGTCGGGATGGAGGGCGGAGAGGGGGTCGAGCAGGGAGAGGGCCTCGGAAAACGCGCCGGTATCCAAGAATGCCTGGGCCAGGGCCAGGCCGATGGGGCCGGCGTCGGATCCGCGCACGGAGAGGAGGGGTTTCTGGGCGGCCCACAGGGGGCGCAAGGCCCGCAACCGCTGGTCTGCCGCGGTGGGCAGGTGCGCGGGCGTGAACGGCGTTCCGGGTTCGATGCGGGCGATGCGCGAGATCTCGCAGGCCAATTCGGCGCGGCCGTTGCCGATGCGCATTTCGATGCGCAGGCGGCCATCCCGCACGCCGAGGAGGTGACCCTCAAGCGTATCGTTGTTTGAAAGGACGACGCGATCCTTTTGTGCGACGGCGGCGAAAACGAACAGGGTCAGGAGGGACAGTTGTGTCACGGGAGCCTGCCGAGTTGCGCCTGGGCGAGGCTGTGTTCAGCGAAAGGGGCGAGGTCCTCTCGCGCGAGGAATTCCTGGTAAGTTTTGCGTGCGCCGTCCCAGAGCTTGAGCTGTTCCAGGACACGGCCGCTGGCCAGGTAGGCTCTGGCGACCCATGGGCGGTGCGCGCCGTACATGACATAGACGCGCTGGTAGCATGGCATAGCCTTCTCGGGGTGTCCGAGGGCCTCGTGGGATTCACCAATGAGGCATAGTGCGCGAGCCTTGGCGGCGCCCGTGGCAGAGGGGGCCTCGAGGAGTTTCTCCATTTGTGCGATGGCTTCGGCGTGGCGTCTCTGACCGAGCAGGATGTCGGCGCGGGCCTCGATGACGCGGGCCTTGAGGAGGGATTGGCCCGCCTCGCGCTCGAATCGGTCGAACAGTTCGAGGGCGTGTATCCAATCGCCGCGGGCTGAGGCGATGAGGCCGAGGCCCGCGAGGGCGCGGGGGAATTCGGGGGTTCCGGGGCCGGCGTCGAGCAGGTGGCGCAGGTATGGTTCGGCGTCGGGCGCGCGGTTCAGGGCGACGAGGAGTTCGGCGAGATCGATGGCCACTGTCGGTGGCAGGATATTGGGGTGGAATCCCTCGGTAAGTTCGAGCAGCACCTGTCTGGCGCGCGCCGGTTCGCGGCGGGCGATTTTTGAGATGAGCCAGGTGCAGCGCGCGGCGAGGGCGGGGTGTGAGGCGGCGTTCGCCTCGGCGGCGGCGCGGCGCAGTTCCCCCTCGAGGCGGGAGCGATCTTCCGGGGTACGGTGCAGTGCCGCGAAATCCAACAACAGGGGCTCGACCGATCGATTGGCCGGGTCGGGGCCCACACGCGCAATGATGGTGCGATAGAGGTCGGCGGCCTCGGGATGTCGGCCCTGTTGCCGCAGGGCCCATGCGAGCCAGTGGAAGGCTTCGGCGATGCGCGGACTTTCGGGATGGGCTGCGACGAAGGTCCGGAAGTGGGACTCGAGCTCGGCGTGGCGACCGGTGAGTCGCAGGGCTTTTCCGATCTGGAACTGGGCGTAATGCTGGAGTGTGGGCTGGGCGGCTGTGACGGCGCGGTAGGATTCGAGCCCGGCGTCGATTTCGCCGCACGCCAGGCAGGCATCGCCGTGCAAGGCGCGGACCTCGTCCGTGAGGGCATGTCCGGCGAAATCCTTGAGCCAGCGGTCGAGCGCCTTTCGCGCCTCGGGAAACTCTCGTTTGCCGTACCGTGCGGCGGCTTTCCGGTAGAGGGCCTCCTGCTTGAAAGCGCCGGTCGGGTGGGCCGCGAGGTAGGCGTCGAAGCGTTCGGCGATGGCGTCGTAATCCTTGGCGAAAACGGCGGCCATGGCGCGCCAATATCGGGCCTGCTCGCAGAGTGGGCTGGCCGGATACCGGTGGCAGACATCCGAGAAAGTCGTTGTCGCCTCGTCGTTCAGGTTGAGGGAAAGGGCGCAATATCCGGCGAGGAAGAGCGCGCGGTCGGCCTCGGGGAAGTCCGGGTGGCTCTGGTTATGCGCGAGGAATGCGTCGTGGGCGGCGCGATGGTCGCGGAGTTCGAGATGGGCGTGGGCGGCGAGGAATTCCACCCTGGCGGCACGGGCCTCGGCCGGGTGGTGTTTCAGGAATGAGGCGCATTGCTCGGGAACCTTATCCCATCGTCGGGATTCGATACATGACAGGATCGAGAGGAAGGTGGCATCGGCGGCCAAGGGCGAGGTATCTGGGACCGATGCGGCGGCCTCGCTGGCGGCGACGAACGCCTCGCGATACCATTCGAGTTGAAATGCCGCGCGCGCGAGCCGCATGTGGCGGGCGGCGTCGAAATCGACAATTCTTTCTATGGCGGTCTTTTCTGCGAGCATCGCATCGCGGATGTGGGCGAGGTGCTGGTGGCGACCGGAGGGTGGAGCGGAGGCGGCGCTTGCCGCGAGGTCACGTTCGACATCCGCGAGCGCCGACGAGTGGCGGCGGAGGATGCGGCCACGCGTGGGCACAAGGAGGTAGCAGCGCCAGGCCTTCTCGGGGTTTCCGCGGTCGAGGAATTCGTCGCCGAGGTGCAGGGCCTGTGCGGCGGGCAAGGCCTGTTGCCGCGGCGTGGGATCGCGACTCACGAATTGCGCGAGCAGCGCGAGCGCGGCATCGGCCTCTCCGAGGTCCATCTGGCATTGCACCTGCAATAGGGTTGAGCGCTCGGCGATGAGGGGGTCGGGGGCCGTCGTGAGTTTGGAGAAGCGATCAGCGGCGCCGCGCAGATCGGCGGCCCCGCGGGCGGCAAGCGCGGCGAGGAAAGCTGCATTGGGAGCCTGCTCGTGGTGCGGGTAGGCGGCGGTGAAGCGGTCGAGTTCCTGGACGGCCGCGGCACAGCCTTGCCCAAGGAACAGCGTCAGGCCGAGCCAGAACGACATCTCCGGCCGCGCCTTTCCGGCGGGGAAGAGGGAGAGGTATTCCTCGAGGAACGGACGGGCCTCGGCGGCTTTGCCGTCTGCGAGCAAGGAGCCGGCCAGCATGGGGAGGATGCGCTCGCGCGCGGCCTGGGCTTCTGGGCTCTGGCCATAGAGGTCGAAGAAGCGCCGGAAGGCCGAGGAGGCGTCCGAATATCGACCGGACTGGTAGGCGCTGTAACCGGTGGTAAGGAGAAGATCGGCCGGGGGAGCATCATCTGGGATGGTTTGGGCGGGCGCGGCCGGTGGTGTGTTGGTGGCATGGCGAAATCCGGCGGGCCGAGGTTTCTCATCACGGCTGACGGGGATCCGGTCCGCCGGGGTTGGTTCGTTGCGACGGCGGCTAGCGTTCGCGGGCTGCGGGCTGACGGAAATGAGGGCTGCGAGCGACAGGAGGAGCCATCGCGATAACGATGGCGAGAGCGGCTCCGGTGCCGAATCCGATGCCGGGTCTGATACGGATAGCGATGGGCATGGCAGGCGCCGGGTATTCACGGGATGGACTGGAGTCGTTCTCTTGCGAGGGCGGATTCTTCGCGGCCGGCGAGATCATCGCGTTGGAGGAATTCCTCGTAGGTGGCGCGGGCGCTTTCCCAGAGATGGAGTTTTTCGAAGATGCGACCGCTGGCGAAGTAGGCGGTGGCGGCGGCGTCGCGCTGATCGCCGTACATGGCGTGAACGCGCTGGTAGTAAGGCATGGCTTTTTCGGGCTGGCCGAGGGCCTCGTGGCATTCGCCGATGCTGCAAAGGGCGCGCGCCGCGGTGGGGCCCTTGGTCTTGGGAGATTTCAGGAGCATCTCGAGAACGGCTATGGCCTCGGGGTGGCGTGCCTGGGTGATGAGGATTCGGGCGTGGCACTCGAGGATATTTGGGAGCAACGCGGACTTGACGTTGTCTTCCTTTTCGAAGGTCTCGAAGATCGCGAGGGCTTCGTCGGAGTCGCCCCGTTCGGCGGCGATGAGGCCGAGTGCGGCGAGCGCGCGTCGGCCCTGCGGGGTGTCGTCGTGGCAGGCGAGGTGGCGGAGCAGCGGCTCGGCCTCGGCGCGACAGTCGGCGGCGATGAGGTGTTCGGCGATGTCGATGGCGATGGTTGGGGGGAGTAGCTCCGCCGGGATATCGCGGGCGAGGCCGAGGAAGGTCTGGTGAGTGCTTTCGGGGTGAGACCTTTTGGCGAATCGCGCGAGCAGCCACGCGCATCGGGCGGCGAGCGTGCGCCGGCCGGCCGAGCAGGCCCTCGAGCAGAGCGCCGAGAGGTCGCGTTCGAGAGCGATACGATCCGCGGGCGCTTTGTGCAGCTTGGCGCAGGCCAGGAGGATGGACTCGACGGCCCGGTTTGTCGGGTCATCGCCGAGGTCCTCGATGGCGGCGCGGTAGAGCTTGAGTGCCTCTTGCGCGCGGCCTTGGCGCTGGAGCGCCAGGGAAAGAGAATGATAGGCCCTGGGGAGCCGGGGGGTTTTCGGGTGGGACGCGATGAATGAGCGCAGTTGCGCCTCAGCCTCCGGGAAACGCCCCGAGTTGAGCAGGGATTCGCCCAATTCAAGGAGGGCGTACTGGCGGATGGGTGGCTGACTGCCGATGATGTTGGGATCGACGGGGGCTCTCTCGTCCGATGAGTCTTGTGGAGAGGAGTCCTTTGGAGAGGAGTCATCGGCGGGTGTGATGTCGCAGACAACCTGTTCTTTCCCGCCCGATGTCCCGTCTGTGGATGATTGCTGCGCGGCGTCTTGGCGCGTCTCGAATGAGGCAACGCCCAACGCCAGCGCAATACACGCCGGTCCCAAAATCCCTAGCACGGGCGCAGGAAAGCGACGCTGTCGGAAAGTGTCAAGGGGAATTTCGTGAAAACTGCAATCGCGAGTTGACTCAAGTGAAACGCCCAAGGGCAGCGCCGACACCGGGCGCTGCCTGCGCGCCTTAAAGGACGATGTGAGCTGGCCCAACGAGTGATTCAGTTTCCGGCAGCTCCACGCCTCCCTCCAAGGTTGGATCACTGCCAACAACACCGACTTCCCTCACTCGGCGCTCGACTGCCGGACGCCGCAGCACTATGAGGACCAGCACGCAGGACAAACCCAACCCATAGTCGCCGCCCACTAACTCTCGGTTGCCTTAACTGGTAGCCATGCACGACCAAGCTCGCCGATGGCAACGGGGCGTCGCGGGATTGACGTCCGGTGCAGCGACTGGTTTAGCGCGCGGTAATTCCCGTGGTCGACTTGTCAACATGATCTCATCGTTTCTCGGTGTCGTGACCGGATGTCGCTAAAAGGCCGCTTATCTCATCGAACCGCACGACAGTGAAGGCGACCTCATCGTAACGCTCTTTCTTGCTCTCGCTCGCGCGGAGATCCCCACGCTCGTAGATAATGGCGATGTCTCCACCGGGCAGCAAAGCGAGGTCGGAGTAGCCGGTAAAATACGGGGCGGATTTCGGGGCGTAGCAGAAGGCTTTGACCCATGTTCGGCCATCGTCTTCGCTCAGTTTCAAGGTGCCGTCGGACCGGCATTCAGCGTTGGCCGGATTGGAGAAGAGGATATTTCCTTTGCCAGTGCGGTCATTGGACGAATGAAACAACAGGCTCGCTTGGCAGCCGCGCGGTTCGACCAGCTGGGTTTCCAGCCAGACTTCCGAGAACGTCATCCCGCCATCCCTGCTGATGGAGACCACGCGATAGTGCTCGTTATCGTCCTGATTGCGGCAGTTTAGCATCAGGTCGCCGTTGCTCAGCTCCACGACCGAAGACTCCGAGGTCCTTGGACGGGGCACGCTCCCGCCCAAGTGCCAGATATCGCCTCTGTCGTCGGAATAGATGAGATGGGAGACCATGCGCGTCCCCTTGGCGTTGTGCCGCGCGGGCACCACGATCCGCCCTTTGTTCGGTTCACTCCGCTTGACGATCCCATGACAGGGACCGGTCCCGTACCAGCCCCAGTCTGGGCCGTAGACAGATGCAGTGATGTTCCGTGGTTTGGACCACGTCGCGCCGTCGTCGTCGGTGTGCATCACAAAGACCTCGCGGGTCGTTCGGTCCTTCTCGGTGGGGATCCACTTGTTCCAGAGCCAGACGAGCAGGATCCGCCCCGAGGGCAGGACCACGGGGCATTGGTTCTTGCATGGATTGCGACCGTCGTTGGCCAGCACCTGCAGCGGCCCCCAGGTGCGCCCGCCGTCGGTCGAACGCTTGAGTACCACATCCATGTCGTCCTCGTCCTTGTGGCTGTTGACGCGCCCCTCGCAGAACGCCAGTGCCGTGCCTTTCGCGCTGACCGCCAGTGTGGGACAGCGGTAGCAGGCGTACCCTTCCTTGCCAGCGACATAGGGTGTGGAATCCACTCTCGGGTGACCCGGCTCAGCAGCAACTAGCGCGGAAACCGCTGTCAGCAGCAAGGCGCCGGGGAGAGGGATCCTGTGAATCGATCGAGTGTCGTCCATGTTCCGGTGTCCGATTTCATTGCCAACCATGGTGGTGACCGACCGACGCCCGAGGACTGCCGCCCCTATCGAACGACATCGGCGCGGCGGTTCGGCAGACCACTCCGTTCGCCTCCGAATCTCGATGGATAATATCGAATTTTACGGCTTCCGTGGATTCTGTCGGTCTGCTCCATCCAGTTTTTCCTGGATTTCGTCCATGAGCCGTTGTCGCTGCCGGGCGGATGGGCTGTCGTAGACCGTCCAGCGAATCGTGCCGTGCAGATTCCACCACATGAGCAGCGTGCATATCACAGGCAGCCAAAGCGGCCATTCGCTACGCGCGAACATGATCGCAAATACCAAAACCAGCGGCAGAACAAAAATACCGATGCCGCAGAAGAGCGAGGCCGCGCTGATCCCCGGCAATCCGACAACTCCCACTATCAGGCCTCCAAACGATCTCGTGGCTGTCAGTCCAGTGAGGATCGATCCGAGCAGCACGGCCGCGAACACCAACGATAACCGGCCGATCACCGTCCCTAGGGCATCGCGAAATTGGCCGTCAGGGTAGTCATGAAGGCGTGTCATCAGTTTCTCGGATTATGGCAACGTCGCGGACCAGCGACCCGAGCGTTGCGGAGGGTTCGCTGGAGGCGCTGGTGTGCGCCCAGCATGGGCGCGTTGGAAATGGGTTGCAAGTCCCCTGCAGGAGAACCAGACATGGAAACATGAAGAGACTACCACCCGAAGCCAACCCCGGAAGGGCAACCGACCGGGGGGAGGAAGGCTAGGGGGAACCCGCGAGCCGACGGCCCAGGGCGTGCCTCAGGGTGGGCCGCTGTCGCCGCTGCTGGCCAACATCACGCTCGATCCCCTGGACAAGGAACTCGAACGGCGCGGGCACCATTTTGCCCGCTACGCCGACGATTTCCTGGTCATGGTCAAGAGCGCGAGGGCGGCCGAGCGGGTGATGGCGAGCCTGACGCGATTTGTCGAAGGGCGACTCAGACTGGTGGTCAACCGGGCCAAGAGCAAGTGCGCCCCGCTCCAAGAGTGCGCCTTTCTGGGCTTCCAGATCGGCCCTCGCGGTGCGGTGTGGACGGCCAAGGCCCGCGCACGCTTCAAGCGGCGGGTGCGCGAAATCACCCGCCGCAACCGGGGACACAACGCGCGGGACGTCGTCGATGAGCTGCGCCGCTATGTCACCGGCTGGCTCAATTACTTCGGCATCAGCAATACCTACACGGAATTGGAGGTGCTGGGGGACTGGGTCCGGCGAAGAGTGCGCCTGTACTACTGGAAGCAGTGGAAACAGCCGCGGACGCGCCGCCGCCAGCTGCTGGCCCTGGGTGTCCCGCCCGAGGAAGTGCATCTGGCCACGCGCAGCCGCAAAGGGTACTGGCGGATGAGTGCCAACAGCATCCTCCAGCGTGCCCTGACCAACCGCTGACTCCACGACCACGGGGTCCCCGACCTGCGCACGTCGTGGATTGTTCTTCACTACGGGCCCAACGCCCGTGTCTGATTGGAACCGCCGGATGCGGACCCGCATGTCCGGTGGTGTGGGACCCGTGACTGACTAACCCTCAGTCACGGGGACCCGATTCGGCAGATTGCTGTTGTTGCTCCCAGTCAGTCCGCCTTGCAATAGATTGTGACCTTTAGGCTTAGCTCCTTGTCCCCCGGAGCCCAAGTGGCGCCACCATCGCTTGAGGTGGCATAGGCACCGAAGATGCCAAAGGCCTTGCAGCGAGACCAATAGGGGTCGGCCCAGCCGGGCGCGGATTCGCCGGCTACGACGACCCAGTAAGTCTTGCCTGCGGATAGGCGGGTCGTGCCGCGACAATCGGTCCCACTGCTTTCGAAGTGCTCGACTTCTGGGCCAGGCTTTCCGGCGTTGTCGCTGTGAATTGCCATCGACACTCTTTCGTAGCGTGCCACGTCGAGCACGACCCGCCGCAGTGTCGTGTCAGATTGGACCATAAACGGCACGGCGAGGCGCTGGTTGTGTCCAAGCTTTGGATCCTCTTCGCCAAAGGCTTTGGTGCTTTCCCCATCTTTGGTTTGTCGAAAGCTGGCGTAACTGGCGACGCCCGATCGCTCGTAGCCGATCTTATCCAGGTACTGCGAGGCTCTCGTCTGGATACCAACGGGAGTCTCAGCATCATACTCCAATTGCGCCGCGAAGACACCTAAGCCCGTCAATCCATGCTGGGAATAGCATGTTAGGGTCGCGCCCAACAGGTTGCCGGGCGTCTTTCCCGTGAACGCCTTCGCAAAGAGGCTCGCGGCCCCGTCCATGTCGGACAGCGCGAGCCAGTTCATAGCGAGGATCTTCTTGAACAAGGTCTCATCGGCGCCTGTGAGGATCGCGTGCAGGGCCTCCTTTCGTACCGGGAAGAACTCCACTCGCTTCACGCTCCAAACGTGCTTATCCCTTTCGGCGTTTACCTCGCCAAACCAGACGATGGCTTGGTAGCGCTCAATTCCGTCATCGGTGGTGATAATGAATTCCGGCAGCACGGCGAGCGTGCCCACAACGGCCTCTGGCTTCATCCAGGTGCTGGGGCTCATCGTTTCGAAGAAATAGTGTTCTGCTTTTTCGTGAATCTGTCCAAAGCCGGCGTAGGGCGGATGGTCACCGTCACAGTTGCTGACCATGGTGGCGCCGCTGATCGATATCGTTCGACCGCCATCCGTGCTGTCGAATCCATCAAGCATGTAACTCAGATTAGGCTGAGCTGCGGTATGCTCCTTCCCGATCAACGGATGATTGCCCCTAATGCGGACGAATCCGATAGGCAGACCGTTCTCCCCAAGTTGAGCGACAAGCAGGGTGTTGCCCAAGTCAATAGAGCACAGGAGTCCGTTGGTAAGTGTGAGATCTAGGATCCATTCGGTGAAGGTTCCCGACGAATTCCAGGTGCTGAACGACTTTGTCTCCATCGTTAATGAACCCGCCACCACGACCTGATCACGTAGGGATGCCAAGGCGTCTTTTCCCTCGAAAGCGAAAGGGTTCTGCTTCGTAGACGCCGGTCTGAAGTAGTGGACGTTCCAGTAGGGTTGTCCGTAGTGGTCGAGTTGGCTCCCGGTCTGCCGCACAAGAAGCATATGCCCTTTTAGCTGATACTCGCTTTCATCTGGGCGAGCAGACCCGTCGTATTGCATCACGAGCATGGAGCCGGAGATTGAATAGGTACCAAAACGCTTCGAAGGCACGCGCTTGCCGTTCTCGTCCTCTCCGAAATAGCGGAAAGTGCCATCTTCGGCAAACTCGAGCAAGCTACTCTCTCCGGATTCTATGGACATGCCTTGAGAGCCGCCAACTACCCACACGCCGACCAGATTCTCGTCGGGCAGCACGGATTGGCGGGCCACACGTGGTGGCTTAGATGACTGTTTGAGCGCCTTGGGAAAAACCTCAGCCGCAGTGACTTGGCCGTGCTTCCCGGTATTGACAGCAGGAGTTGCCGTTGTGGTTGGCGGAGGAGGCACGTTGTTGCTTGCGAGTTCCTTCGCCGGTGGCGTCGCGTGACTCAACAACCACCACATGATCGCAAGACAAAGAAGCAGCGCACAAGCAACCGGCACACCGACAAGCAGTGCCAGATTTCTCCTTGGTGGTTGATAGGGAGCAGGGGGAGAAGGGGCGAGGGCGGTGGGGGCCGAAATCGGATTAATTTCCTGGCGTCTGGAATCAACAGGCGACAGGTGCTGGTGAGCGGCTGGTGGGCTTTGGGGTGGTGGAAGTACCTGTTGGGCTGGCACCCACCCTTCCATTCCGTCTGTCCACAGGAGCGTCTGAGGCGTGATTGTGCCGGAGGCGAGAAGGGCGAGGATTTCGCTCTCCTGGAGGGGACCGGTGGGACTGTCGCCATGAGCATAATACCAGGAACGATTCATGCCACGGGAAGGGTGGGCGGTTTGGGTGCGATGCGCAAGGTGGATTAGGCTGTGGGTCTCATTACAGGTACCCACCGCCCTGAAGGAAAACCTCCCTTGCGGGTACGCCGCCGAGGGCGTTGCGATGATGACGTGGTCAAGGAGGGGCTGTCGGATGCGTAGGGTCTGGCAGATCGAGTCGCGCTGGCTTTGGTCCCTGAGAACCGATGCGAGGTGGCAAGGTCAAGTTGCCAGAGAATTGAGCAGACTCCATTCTTACTGAGCCGCAGGCGGGGTAGCGTGGGAGCCGGGGCTGACGTGCTGGGTCAGTGTCGGGGACCCAATTCGGCTGTTGTTGCGCAGGTCATTTCCCATCCTGCGTCTTTGTGACGCCGAATCTTTTCTCGTAGAGCTGCCACACGTGATCATTGGCGAGAACGACTGCGTGCACAGGAATCGTCAGGATGTTGCTAATCTGGTTGGTTGTCGCCTTGTCCTTGAGCTGGACCCGTAAGGTCCCTCGGCCGGCGTAAATCCAATTTTCATAGGGGTCGATGAACTGACAAATGAACGTCCCCCCCGGACCAGAGACTCCCTGGTCGGCACTGAGAGAAAGTCGCCTTAATGCGGGCCTCGGTGGATATGCTTTGGCCGCCTGTTCCGGATCATCCTTGACCTCCAGATCCAAAACTAGGATTGCATTAGTAGGACTGTATGCGGTCTTCTGATACGAAATCGGGAACAAGGGAGTTTGCCACATGCTTGCCCCTGAAAACCCGGTACCCCGCGGGGAAAGTGGCAGCTCGTCAACATTGGTTGAAACAATCAGCGCGACGGGAAAACCCGTGTTCGGGACTCCCTCCTCCGGTTGCCGAGCAAGCCCCGTGGGGATATTTCCGAATTCTGCCTCGGAAATCGGACGAGCGTCGTAGTTGCCTGCAGCAACTGTGTGCAACGTGATTGTCGTCTCTGACCGGGCTGTGCCCGTTTCTGAGACAGCGAACTCCTCGCCTTTGGAATAGCGAAAGCTACCGGGCGTTCCGTATCGCGCTTTGATGGTGTAGCGCCCCGCCACCGCTTCCACTCCGGCCTTTTCGCCATTTGGCACTTCGACCTGTGTCTCTGTCGGACCTATCAGTTTGACGAGCGCCGGTTCGCCGGATTGGTTGTCGAAGATGACCTTGTTCTGCGCGAGGGTTGGCACGGCGCATACACACATGATCGAGACGGACCAAG
This sequence comes from Verrucomicrobiota bacterium, assembly GCA_029560585.1. Lineage (GTDB taxonomy): Bacteria > Verrucomicrobiota > Verrucomicrobiia > JADLBR01 > JADLBR01 > JADLBR01. The sequence continues at coordinate 41,390 of JAKQKQ010000272.1, forward strand.
CGAGAGCTTTCTTCATGACCTCTCCTCTCTTGTTTCGGCTGTCGAACCCATGATTATACCATCGCCGTTGCCCGGAGGATTGGAGCATGCTGAACGTCAGCGCCCGTGGGGTCAAGAGTTGGTCGGGCGGTGCGGGCTGGAAGCGTTCCGCGGGTGCTTTCACAAATACCCCGCGGCCTTGAAGCTGAACCAGCCCTCTGTTGAGATCGTTGAGATCGGGCTCGGACCACGGGTTATTTTGAAATGAAAGCATATTACGCGGCAGATACTATGGGCTTGGGAGTCTTAGTGGCGATATTCTGGCCCGTTTTTTGTCTGTAAGGGCAGGGATATGGCGCGAGCGAATCGGCACATGCTGCAAAGCCTGTGGTCCGACCCGAATGGCGCTAAGTTAAGTTTGTCGCGACAGTGGCACGGCCATCCTGGCCGTGGGGCTGGCCATGGGCAGGATGCCCATGCCACGATCCGAAAGGTCCATTAACTTAGCGCCATTGGGGTCCGACCCCGTTATGCGGAGGTCCGGGGAGGGCCCGCGGCCTCGCGGGCCGCTTCGACGGCCTCGCGGGCCTGTCACACCCGGACGCTCGGGCCGGCGTTCCTCCCGGGGGTGGGATATGGATCCGTCCGGCCCTCTCCTCCGCGCGTGTCCCTGATTTGCCCGCTGGGTGTTGGGTCTGGCAATTTTCGCGCCTCGCACGCAAGGGTGGTGGAGAGGAAAAGGCCTCGAGGAATCGGCGTCGGCGATCTCATCAGGAACTCAGGGAATCAGGGAGGGGTCTGATCAGGCATGAACGGCGCCACCGCTGTCCCCGGCGGCGTTTGCTCGAGAGTGGGAGTGGGTCGCTGGCAATTCGCCCCTTGCGGCTTTGGCCGCGGGGGCTAGAAGGTTTCCATGAAACACCGCGTTGGTTTGGCCTATCTTTCGTCATTGGCCCTGGTCCTTGGATGCACGCAGCCCGTTGCCTCGGGCGGCTTTGAGGGGGAGGTGGGCCTCCAGATGTACAGCTTCCGGGAGGATTTCAAGAAGGACGTGCCTGGGACGATCGAGAAGATCAAGGCCCTTGGGTTCAAGGAGGTGGAACTGGCGGGGACGTACGGGATGCCGCCAGAGGCATTCAAGAAGTTGATCGACGGGGCGGGGCTGGTGCCGGTGGCCGCGCATTTCCCGTACAACCAGCTGCGCGATGACATCGAATCGGTGGCGAAGGAGGCGAAGGCGCTCGGGCTGAAGTACGTGGGTTGCGCGTGGGCGGGCCACAAGGATCCGCTGGACGAGAAGCAGACGCTGGAGATCGCCGGGGTGTTCAACCGGGCTGGCGAGGCGCTCGCCAAGCACGGCCTGCGCTTCTTCTATCACAACCACGGTTTCGAATTTCAGCCGCATGGGGACGGGACGCTCTTCGACCTGCTGATGAAGGAGACCAAGCCGGAGTTCGTGGCCTTCGAGATGGACATTCTCTGGGTGCAGTTCCCCGGGCAGGATCCGGTCAAGCTGCTGGAGAAGTATGGTTCGCGGTGGGAGCTGATGCATCTCAAGGATCTGGCCAAGGGGGTGAAGACGGGCGCGCTGACCGGGAAGACCGACACGAGGAACGACGTGGCGCTCGGCACTGGCCAGGTGAATTATCCCGCGGTGCTCAGGGCCGCGAAGAAGGCCGGCGTGAAGCATTATTTCATCGAGGACGAGTCGCCGATAGTGAACGAGCAGATCCCGCAGAGCCTGAAGTTCATGAAGACGGTGAAGCTGGATTGATCCGGCGGACCCCATCGGGACACCACAGGGCACCTTGCCGCAACGCCATGAGGATCCTCTATCTCGATTGCTTTTCCGGCATCAGCGGCGACATGTTCGTCGGCGCGCTCTGCGACCTGGGCGTGGAGGTCGGGACGTTGCGGGCCGAGCTGGGGAAGTTGTCTTGCGCGGGCGAGTTTGATATCGAGCTGCGGCGCGAGAGGCGTGGCGCGCTGGAGGGCGCGAAGTTCGAGGTGATCCCGATCGAGGCGCACAGGCATGGCCACGGGCATCACGAGCACGGCGGTCACGGGCACGAGGCCCATGGCGGCGAGGGGGGTCACGGGCACCGGGGCTTTGACGAGATCCGGGGGATGATCCAGGGGGCTGCGCTGAGTGAATTTGTGAAAGAGCGGGCGGTGTCGGTATTCCGTCGCATTGCCGAGGCCGAGGGGCGGGCGCACGGGATGTCGCCCGAAGAGGTGCATTTCCATGAGGTGGGCGCGCTGGATTCCATAGCGGACATTGTCGCGGCCTGCGTGGCGATCGAGGCGCTGGGCGTGGACGATATCTGGGCGTCGGAGCCACAGGAGGGCCGCGGGTTCGTGGAGTGCGCCCATGGGGCGCTGCCGGTCCCCGTGCCGGCGGTGGTCGAGATCCTGAAGGGGGTGCCCTTCACGCAGACCGACGAGCCGCACGAGCTGATCACGCCGACGGGCGCGGCGCTGTACGCGGAATTCGTGTCGCGGGTCACCCCGTGGCGCGGGCTCCGGGTCGAGCGCGTGGGCTATGGGCTGGGGACGCGGGAACTCAGGTCGAGGCCCAATGTGTTGCGCGCGGCGCTGGCGGTGCCGGATTCGGCCGCGGAACATGACGAGGTGAGCATACTGGAGTCCAACCTGGATGATTGCCCGCCCGAGGTTGTCGGTGATGCGATGGGGCGACTGTTTGAGGCAGGGGCGCTGGATGTCTATGCGGCGCCGGTGTCCATGAAGAAGAGCCGCCCGGGCGTATTGCTTGGCGTGCTGTGTCGCCCCGAGGACGCCGCGCGGTTGGGCGAGATGGTCCTGCGGCTGACAACCGCTTTTGGCGTGCGGGAGACCCGCGCCTCGCGCCGCGTGCTGCGCCGCGAGTGGATCGATGTGGCGACGCCCTATGGCGATGTGTCGGTGAAGATCGGATTCTTGGGCGCCGAGCGCGTGCAGGCGGCGCCGGAGTACGAGTCCTGCCGCAAAGTGGCGGAGGCCTCGGGCGCCCCGCTGCGCGCGGTGTGGGAAGCGGCCCTCGCAGCGGCGCGCGGGTGAGGGGGATCGGCATCTGAGTATCCTGGGGAGGGCCCGCGGCCTGAGGCTGTCTCAAAACTCAAACGCCCAACACGGAACACCCAACAATCAATGCCCATCTGATGATAGAGGGGACTTCCAATGGTGTGCGGCGCGCGACAATGCACGGCATCTCGCAGAG
>JAKQKQ010000276.1 GCA_029560585.1 Verrucomicrobiota bacterium
ACCTCGCCTTCAACGCCCCGCTCCTCACCCGCCGCCAGCGCGCCGACCGGGTGAAAAAACAGGAAACAAATTTCTTTCGCTTCTTCTCCCCCGAGGCCCGCGAGATTCTCGAGGATCTGTTGGAAAAATACGCTGCCGACGGGGAGATCCAGTTCACGTTGCCCGATGTGCTTAAGGTCCCGCCCATTTCGCAACACGGGAATGTGAATGAGATCGTCGGGAAGTTTGGGGGGGCGGACCAACTCCGCGCCGCTGTCAATCAACTCCAATCGCTGCTGTATGCAGCGTGAAAACATGAAGAGAAGATGCCAACGGAAAAATCAAAAATACGACCTGGTCCTTTCATTCGCAGGTGAAGATAGAGAATTTGTCCAAGAGGTCGCTGAATTCTTGGACGCGTGGGGCGCGCGGGTCTTCTATGACGACTGGGAGAGACATCGACTTGTCGGCCTAAATCTTTATGAGCACTTGGATGACTTGTATCAAAATCAAGCACGATACTGCGGTGTCTTTATTTCAAAATTCTACGTCAGGAAAGCATGGCCGCGGCTAGCCCAAGTTCGCCAGTTTGAGAAGGACGCGTGTTGACGTGCAGTGAGTTACGTCGCTCAAGGGGTGATTTTCTCCACTACATTTTCAACCAATTTCGGTGCGTTGGGCAGGATGACGCCGAGGCGGTGGAGAAGTTCGGCGACGGGGCGCTCGGGTTTGGCAACCACGCGCAGGCGCACTTCGCCGCGATCCTTGACCGGGAGCACCACGTCCATGCTGCGCACGGTGTTGACCTCCTTGAGCAATTGGCGCGCGCAGGTGCCCAGGCCCTTGCCGCGCATCCACATCTCCAGGGTGCGCCAGAGCGCCAGCGCCAGGAAGCAGACCAGGATGTGGGCCTCGACCCGATGGGTCTTCTGATGGAAGACGGGCCGCAGGCCCAGGTCGCTTTTGCCGGTGCGGAAGGCCGACTCGGCCTGCCCGAGCTGCATGTACCATTTCCAGAATGCCGCCGGGTCGGTCTCCGTGCAGTTGGTGCGCAGCAGATAGGCCCCGTGGGCGTGGCTGGCCCAGTCCAGCCGCCCGGGACGCCGGGTGATGTCCAAGCCGATGGCCGCCCCGCGCCCGTCGCGGAGCACCACGACATCGACCATCGTCTCGGCTCCGGTGAAGCGGCCCAGCCAGCGGCCCACCCGTCGCTCGATGGCGCCTGCGTCGCGGCCGGGGCGCATGCGCAGGCCCCGGTCGATCTCTTGGAGCTTGCCCAGCAGCCGCTCGAACTGGCCGCGCAGCATCGCGGCCTCCTTGTCTTTGCGCGCCGCGGAGCGGCACAGCACGAACTGTTCGGCGCCCGCCCCGTCGGGGTGGGCGATCATCTTGACCTCCACCCCGGGCACCACCTCGGCCCAATCTTCCTTCTCCAAGAGCTGCCGCTCGAAGCGCCGCAGCTGGGCCTTGGGCGTGCCCACGATGTAGCGGGCGTTGCGCGCGCGCAAAAACGCGATGTTCTCCTCGCTGACCATGCCCCGGTCCATGACCCAGATCCGCCCGGCCTGCCCGTACCTGGCCTCCATGGCCCCCACGATCTCCTCGACGGTGGTCACGTCGGCGCGGTTGCCGGCGAAGACCTCGTAGGCCAGCGGCAGCCCCTCGGGACTGACCACCAGCCCGATGCAGACCTGCCTGCAATCGGGGCGATTGTCCCGGCTGTAACCGCGCGCCGCCTTGGCGTTGGCCGCGGCCCGCCCCTCGAAGAATGTGCTGGTCACATCGTAGAGCAGGAACTCAAATCCCACCCCGAACCACGAGCGATAGCGCTCCATGAGATGGGCGCAGAGCGCCTCCTTGTGCCGGCGCAAAACGTCCAGACCCCGGTAGAGCCGAGACGCGTTGACCCGTTCGAGGGCCACGCCCAAGAGGTCCTCCAGCGCGCTCTCTTTGTACCATCGCTCGGCCACCTCCAGCTCGCTGCGCTGCGCGCAGAATCGCGCCGCCGTCAGGGCGCAGGCCACCTGGTCCCAGCCCACATCCTCACGTCCCACCCCGATCAGTTCGGCCAAAAGTTCGTGCAAGCCCAGGCGCCGCCACAGCGACAACGCCAGATACACCGCACCGAAATCTCGTACCCGTTCCACCCGCACGCCGGATAAATCCACCTGCGCCCAGTCCGGGCGCTTCGCCTCCACCTCACCGGCCGCCCCAAGCTCCATCTGCTTCGGGCCTCGCCGGCCTTCCAGCAACCAGCCGATCTCTTCCCAGCCGCGGCGCTCACCCTCATCCAGGCCCGGGACTTTGCCCAGCGTCGCCACCACCCGCTGCCGCGGCCCACGCTCGGTGCGATGGCTCTCCACCAACGTCCAATATTCGTAGAGTTCCCCGCCGATGGTGCGCCGATTGCGCCGCAGAAACATGGCCCACCATCCCATCCGGCACGGCTCCCTTCAAGGGCCTCTTCTCCACTACAGCCCCCCTGCGCACTCCCGAATATCGCCGAGCCCCGTCCCTCAAGCACTTATCAACATCCGAGCCTTGCCACGCCGCCAAAAAAGCTCTCCGCAGTCCTCAAACTGGCGAAGTTGGGCTGAGTTGGGTTCTGCCGAGAAGATCACGAAGATCGGCCCCAGCGACCCCCCGTTGCGCCACGCGGCAATTCGGTTATCTAATGCCATGACATCAAAAGCGCCGACCGCGGAACACATCATGCAGTTGGCTTGGGGCCGCGCCCATGCTCATTAACACGAATGTGGGAGACGCATTCAGTCTTGAAGAAATCCGCGGCTGGCTGCGCGTGGCCGGCTTCCGCAGACCGCGCCTGCTGGAGGTCGGAACCCATTCGCCGCTGATACTTGCCACCAAACCGTGATGCGACCGGTGGCCGTGGGGCAGACAATCCTGTCTGCCACCGGGTCCCCGGGGCCGAATATTTCACGCTAATGCGTGAAATATTCAGGCTAAGTCGAAGCGGCTTTCCGCGCATCGAAGAATGCCTTCGCGGCCCGGAGCTGGTCTTCGGTTCCCAGCAACAGGACTTGGTCGTCCAACAGCAATTCTTCATCCGGGCCCGGGTTGACGATGCTCACCCCGGCGCGTTCCATGGCAACGATGCTCGCGCCGGTCTCGCTCCTGAGCATGAGTTCGCCGATGAGCTGGCCCGCTGCCCGTGAGCCGGTCCGGACGACCACGGTCTCCATCTCGGCGTTGCGAAGGGGCGGCGGCAGGGTGAGCGACCGGGCCTCCGGCCGCGGGTCGGCCGGTTGCGCGAATGTCTGCATCAGCGCCACCTGGCCGGTGGAATAAAGCCGGACGAATGAGCGGCGAAGCAACCACGCCACGAGGGCCACGACGAAAACAAGCACCACGAATACCTTCGGCGCGGGCAATATCGACGAGGTCAGTACCATCGCATAAAGGCCGAGCGCGGCCGAGCCGGCGATCGTCACGACATGGGTCACGATTGCGCGGATGGTTCCCGTGTGCTCACCGGCCCGGTGCGGGCTCACGCGCGTCTCGGCGATCAGCATGGCCCACGCCCTCAGCTTCAGGAACGTCGCGACGATCAGCGGCAGGGAGCAGATCATCGCCACAAGCCAGAGCAGGGCGTTGAGCCGGTCGCCGGTGACCCCAATGCCCATGAGCCATGGGGGCGGCTTTCGGCCAAGGTAGGCCGCCCCGATGAAAACTCCGGCCATCATCGCGAGGTTGAGCCCCATCTGCGCAAGCCATCGGCGCGTGAGCTTGATCGCGAGGCTCCGATGGCCCGATCCACCCATGCTTCCAACCCAGCGCGTGTAAAGGACCAACGAGTCCGCCAACCACCGCGGCGAGCGCCGTGCCAACCGATCCGCCAATCCATCGGATCCCCGGATCATATACGGCGTCAGCAGCGTTGTGATGGCCGACACGGCCACCGCGACCGGATAAATGAAATCGCTCGTGACCTTGAGGCTGAGCCCCAGTGCGGCGATAATGAAAGAAAACTCACCTATCTGGGCCACGCCCATCCCCACCTTCAACGACGTGCGGCCATCATTGCCGCCAAGAAAAGTCCCGGCCGAGCACGCGGCCACCTTGCAGACCAGCACCGCCACCGTGATCACGAGAATCGGCACCCAGTAGCCAGGCAGCATGCCGGGATCGATCATCAGGCCGATGGCCACGAAAAATACCGCGCTGAACATGTCCCTCACCGGCCCGATCAGCGTCTCTATCCTGTGGATCTCCCTTGCCTCCGCCACCACGGCTCCGATCACGAAGGCCCCGAGCGCCACGCTGTAGCCCATCTTGGCCGCCAGCAAGGACACGCCGAAACACAGGGCCAGCACGGTCACCAGCAGCATCTCGTCGCGCTTGAAGCGCGCCACATAGCCGAGAAGACGCGGGACCAGAATCAGGCCGGCCACAAGCACCACCACGAGGAATACGCCCAATTTGCCGAGCGTCACCCCCACCGCCCCGGCACCCAGCGCCCCCGTGGTTCCGATGCCCGATAGCAGCGCTATCATCGCGATGCCCAGGATGTCCTCAATAATCAGGATGCCAAAGATCAGCTGTGCAAAGCGCTCCCTCATCTGGTCGAACTCCGCAAGGACCTTCACGATGATGGTCGTGGAGGACATCGAGAGCATGGCGCCCAGAAAGAGGCTGTCGGTCGTCCCCCATCCAAAGAGCCGGCCCAGCTCATAGCCGGTCCAACCCATGGCGAAGATTTCCAATAATGCCGCGATGACGGCGGGGCCACCCACCCGCTTGAGCTTGCCCAGATTGAAATCCAGCCCGAGGGAAAACATCAGCAGCACGACCCCCACATCCGCCAGC
>JAKQKQ010000279.1 GCA_029560585.1 Verrucomicrobiota bacterium
CGTGATTGGACATGACGACAGGCTGGGAAGCGGGGCGGAAGGCGTCAAGGCGGGATGTGGCGGGGTGTCAGTGAATTTGGGAGGGGACATGAATTACATGAATTTACACGAATTAAAAAAGGCCGGGGGGACCGGCCTGGATGCTGGGGTGATAACCAAATTATTCGGCGTGACGGGGGTCGACGTAGTATCCGACTATGGATAATTGTTTGTTTGTTCCGGCGGCGATGGAAGGGCCCGCCATGGCAAACCAGCCATGATGATGGGTGAGGACGCACACGTGGCTATTGGGGTCCTGCTCAACACCCATGATCACGTCGGTATCGCCGTTTGATAAACGGACAAACAATCCGGCCAGGCCCGCGGCGAGGGCGGCGTTGGCCTGGCGACGCAAATCCTGAATTTTGGGGGTGAGCAGGGCGTGGACATCATCGGCGGCGAACAGCAGTTTGGACCCCTGTTTTTTGGAGGTGCGAATAGCGGGGATGGTGCCAGCCTCGACCCAGTTGTAGATTGTTTTGGTGGTAACTCTAAACATGCCAGCGACCTCAAGGACGGTGTAGGTTTTCATTTTATCCCTCGAAACAGCAAAATGATCCGATCCAATAGGCGCGATCGGTGTGAGCGACACGTTCTTGCTCGACTTCAGCGATCTTCTTGTCGGCAAACCAGGACTGGACGGCCCACTTGCCTTCTTTTTCGACCGCCAAACTCTTAGGAATCCAAACATTGAAGCGGCTTTCAATTTTGCCAACAATAAACAAGCCGGTGAGGCAGATGGCCTTCTCCGTAGTCTTGGAAGGGGCATGGTAACCGGTGAGTGCGTTCATGATAATCTCCTTTTAATTTGTGTTACACGCTATCTGGTTTCATAAATAGAGGGGGCGGATTTTTTGTCAAGGAAAAAATGCAAAAAAATAGAAAAAAATAGAAAATCGAGAGGCGGACATAGGGTTAACGCAGGCCAGTAATTGTTTTTGTGGTTGTGAAAAAAATTGCCGCCAGCGAATGGAGGGGGCCATTTGGCGGGAGGGGTGTTAAAAAAGAACCCCGGCCGGGGCCGGGGGTGAGACTCAAGGGGTGGGACGCAGACGCAGCATTGGAATGCTGCGCTACGGGGGGGGGGCTGGAGTCCATGCTCGCTTCGCTCGCTGGACTCCAGCCGGTCAGCTTTCGAGCGGGTTGACGCGGCGGCGGGCAAGCCAGATATTGGCGGCGAGGCCGGGGATGCGAAGGGGTCCACCGGGGGAGAGCCGGAGGGCGGGGAGAGGGTCGTCGAGGTCGTTGACGTGGCGGTAGACGGTGCGGACATGGACGTGGAGGATGCGGGCGACCTCGTCAGGCCGGTAGCATCGGTCTGTGAAGAGGATGAGATCAATCATGGGCTGGGGGTGGTGGTGGTCTGGCTGGAGTCCAGGCTCGTGCCTCGCTCGACTCCAGCAGAGGGGGGGCGGCTGGCCTTGAGGGCGGCGTATTCGGATTCAGCCCAGGCGGGGGATTGGTTGGTGAGGACGAGGATGCCCATTTTGGTGGCGGTGCGCATGCGGCGGACGCGCTCGGGGACCTGGGCGAGGTAGGCATTGAGGGTGGGGGCGTCCGGGAACTGGAGGCAGTGGCGGACGAAGTGGGCCCAGGAGGGGAATGAATACCAGGGGAGGGCGGAGAGTTCGGCGGCCAGGAGGCGGGCCTTGCGGGCGGCTTCTCCGGCGGCGGCGTCGATGGCGGGCTGTTCCTTTTGGGCGCGCTGGCGGGCGGCGGCGCGTTTTTGGTCGTGTTCGGCGGCGGCGTTGGCGGCGGCGTACCAATTGGAGAGATATTCGTCGAAATGGGATGGGCGGTAGAGGGTGGAGGGGCGGAGGTATTTGCGCATGAGGGGATCCTCGGCCCAGAGGGCGTGCTGGGCGGCGTGGACCTTGAAAAAGTCCTCCCGGACATATTTGGCGGCGAAGAGGGCGCGGATGAGGGCGCGGACGGCGTCGGTGGGGCGGAAGCGGGAACCGACGCGGGAATTGAGATCGGCGAGGATGGCGAGGACCTCGGCGTCGAAGGCGGCATCGGGGGCGAGGTGGGCCTGCCTGGCGCGGGAGACGCGGATGAGCTGGGTGATCCAGGCGTGGTAGCGGCGGGTGAGCTCCTCGGAACCGAGGAGCTCAGACGCGATGGCCCAGAGTTCTTTGAGGGTGGCCATAATAAACCTCAAAGGGCGGCGAAGTCCATGACGATGGATTTGAGTTTGCCATCGTCATCGGCTTCCTGGAAATAGAAGTACGTTTTGGTGGATTGGACCTTCTGGGAGTCGGCGATGAGGTCCATGGCCTCGTTCCAGAGCGGGTCATCGAAGTCGAGCTGGCGGAGGCCGATGATCTGCTTGGCGTCGACCTCGCCTTTGGAGTCCACATCGAAGGCGCGATTGACCAGGGCGACGAGCTTGTCGTTTGAGCCCGGCGACCAGATGCGGATACATTCGTCGATCTTTTGTTTGGCGATGGAGAGCTTCTCATCGAAAGTCCAGCGTTTAGCAATTTTTACCACGATGGCCTGGTCCATGGAGAAGTTGTAGAGTGTGGTGCCGCCGCTCCACTGCTCGCCCTGGGCTTCGGCGACGGAGGAGAGATAGGCGGCGATCTGGCTGGCGATGAGCTGCTTTTCGGAGGCTATGATCTGGGAGAGGCGGCGGGCGCGGGCGATGAGGTTGGTGACGAGTTTGTCGCGGGTTTTGTCGGCGTCGCGAATGTATTTTTCGGGGACCTCGAGGCCGGATCCGTCGATCCAGAGGGTGAGGTTGCCGCGTTTGATGGTTTTAGCCATGATGGGCCTCCATTTGGTCCTGAAGGTGGGTGATGTGGGCGTGCAGTCCGGCAATGTAGGCGTCCTCGTCCCGGGTATCCCAGGTACCGCGGGCGCGCTCGAAGGCGCGGAGGGAGGCATATACCTGGGGATAGGCGGGGTGGGTGGATTCGATGATGAGGGCGTCCTGGGCGAGGGTGAGGAGATCCGAGACTTCGGTAGCGGTGGTGGCCCATTCCAGGTCCGCAGCATTGGAATGCTGCGCCACGGGGGGCTCAGGATCCGCAGCATTGGAATGCTGCGCCACGGGGGGCGGCGTTTCGAGGGGAAGCTCCGGAATGGCGCGGCGCTTGGTGTCCGTGACCTTGGCGAGTTTGAGTGGAAGGTCGCGGGCCCGGGTGCCGTCCGGGAGCAGATGGTTGGTGGGGACTTGGCCCGTGCCGGAGCAGATGAGGCAGCCGGAGGTGCGGGGGTCACGGGTGACGAAGTCGTATTTGCGGTAGTTTTCGGTGACGCGTCCCGCTCCCTTGCAGACGGGACAGGTGATGTAGCCTTTTGGCATTTGGTTCTCCTTGGTGGTTATTGCGGAATTATGTGGGTGGTGCCGCAGATGGGGCAGTAGGGCCGCTTGAGCGGGATCTGCTCGTAGACGGCGTGACATTCGGCGCATTTGTAGCTGACGAGGATGGGGACGTGGGCGGCGGGTTCGAGCTCGCATTCCGGCGGGATGGAGCCGCAGGGGACGCGGTGTTCGCAGAGGACGACGGGGCAGTCGGCACAGCGGGAGATGGTGACGAGTTTGGCGTTGATCATGGGCGGTCTCCTGGGTTTATGAGGGCGGGCAGGACCTCCATCTTTTTGAGCAGGGCCTGGAGGTTGGGGGCGAGGAGGGTGGCGGTGAGAGCGCCACGCTTGTAGAGCCGCCAGTGGGTGACCATGAAGGTGGGGGTGTCGTGGTGGGGTGGTGTCGTGGTGGGGTGGCGATAGGCGCGTTCGCGGCGGAGCTCGACGATCCAGTTGTGGTCGGGATGGATCCAGCGTTCGTCGCCAACCTGGGCAAAGCCGAGGGCGAGGAGGCGGGCGGCGTTGGACTTCATGAGGCCCTCCCGGAGACGAGCTCGGGTTCGTAGAGGAGGGTGTAAGAGACCTGGGGGGTGCCGAGGTGTTTGGCCTGGAGATCCACCAGGGCGAGGATGGCGGAGAGGTCGGCGGCGCGCTGAACAACCTGGCAGCCGGCGGAGTGAGGCCCGACGGTGAGGGTGGTGCCGCGGGCGGCGGCGCGATGGAGGTTGATTCCGAACCAGCCGGTTTGGCGGCGGCCGGTGAAGTCCAGGCGGTCATCGCGGTTACGATCGCGGATGACAGTGCAGGGCCCGGCCTGGACGAGGGCCCGGTAGCGGCCGCGGTGGAGACCCGGGCGGTACATGGCGGGATAGTGGCCGGGAGCGAGGATGGCGGTGCCGGAGGAGTTGAGGGGGTGGGTGAGGTAGTAGGCGCCGGGATCGGTGGTGGCGGGGAATTGGAGGAGCTGCTGATGTCCGTCGAGATCGATCCAGGCGAGGCCGATGGTGTCGTCGAAACAGCCGGCGCGGGGGTTGGCGGCGCGGATCCCGAAAAGGTTTAGGGACAGGGGGGAACCGAAGAAGGGGAAGCCGAGATGGGTGAATTCGGCGCGGAGCTGGGGCCAGGAGAGGGCGATCATGGGGCGACCTCGCGAGGGGCGGGGGGAACGAAGTTCAGGTCAGGCGAGAGTTTTGAGGGTGGCGTGACCTGATCCTGCTGTTCGAGCTCTTTTTTGGCGTCCAGCCAGCGGTGGCAAAAATAGCTGACCTCGGCGCGGAGCTTGGATTGGGTGCGTTCGTGCGAGCGTTTTTCGGCATCGAGGGCGGCGAAAAACACGAGAAACAGTCCCGAAAAGATGAGCGAATAGGCGAGGAGGGCGATGTAGGCCCAGAGGGGAAGGGACACGGTCATTGAGGTTCTCCTTGTGGGTCGATAATGGATTTGAGGGTAGCGGCGAGGGCGTTCCTTTCCTGCTCGGAGAGCAGGTTTGGATGGGTTTTTTTGAAGGTGAGGGTGAGGTAGGCGCGGAGATCGGCGTCGGACCAGCCGGCCTGGTGCTGAAGGAAACAGATGTAGCGAGCGCCTGAGTCGTAGGCCCAGCCGTCCGGGCGCGGGGGTGAGTAGGCGTTGAGGATCTCCAGGGCCTGTTCGAGGCGGTAGTCCGGGAGGTGGGTGAGCTTGGGGCCGAAGCCGAGCTTGTCCAGGACGTAGCGGAGCATGAACTCGGACCAGCCGAGGCGGATACGGCGGCGGTGGATGGCCTGGCGGAGGCCGCGGGCGCGGGGACCGGTGAAGGCGGCGTCGACGAGGGCGCTATTCGTGGTCGGGGACATGGTTCCAGTTTGCATGTTTGCTCCCTAATTTTGCTTTTTTGCGCAGGGCGGAGATGATGCCGCGCTCGAGATCGAGGCCGAGGCGGGTGAGGTCACGCGAGAGGACGGTGTAGCCATCGGAAGTGACGCCGACGGCACCTATGGACATGAGGGCGGTGAGATATTGGCAGACGAGCTGGTGGGAGAGGTGGAGGCGCTTGCCGAGCTTGCGGGAGGAGCGCCAGGATCCGGAGGCGAGGACGTCCAGGATGTGCTCGGCGAGGGTGGTGTCGAAGCGCCAGGTGGAGCAGGGGCGGGCGGAGGGATTGACGGTGACGCTGGCGCGATGGGCGCGGGCGGAAATAAAGATGCCGGGCTCGCCCCCTGCACGATGCCGCGGGCCAGGGCGGCATCGTGCAGGGGGCGCAGATCGGCGAGGGACAGGCCCAAAAAGTCGGCGGCCAGGGCGAGGGAATAGGGGCGGCGATGGGAGGCGAGGAAATGAGCGAGGCGGGTGGAGGAGCTCATGCGGGGCGGTCCTCCAGGTCGGCCATGGAGATGGCGGAGAGCTTACGCGCGCGGGCGTCCTTTTCTATAGCATCCATGACATTGACGGCCTGACGCAGGTTGCCGTCGGTGAGCCGATGGATGTAGGCAATGACGTCTTCGGCGGGGTGGACCTCCATGACCGCCTGGGCGAGGGCGGTGAGATCGGGGAGGGTGGCGGGGGTGAATTGGTAGAACTGGGAGCAGCGATCGAAGTAGTAGCGGTTAATTTGGAGGAGGCGTTCCTTGGCGTTTTCCATCCCCACGAGGATCACGATGGCGATGGTCTCGTCGACGATGTCACGAATTGCGCCGAGGAGGTCGGGGCGTTTGAAGGCGTAGTCGATCTCGTCGATGATGATGATGGCATCGGAGTGGGCGGTGAGGAGCTCGATGGCGCGTTTGAAAAGGCCGTTGGCGGTGCCGGAGGTGGGGACGTCGCCGAGGCCGGCATGGCGGTGGACAGCGCGGAGGAGGGCCTGGGCGAAGGTTTTGGTGGTGGTGGTGGACTCAAGGCGGAGGTAGATGTATTTGTGGCGGTAGGCGCTGCGCTGGGCGAAGGTGGTTTTGCCCAGGCCGGGGGCTCCGTAGATGAGGCCGAGGCCGACCATTTCGAGCTTTGGCCGGGTTTGCAGCTCGGCGATGCAGGCGTTGGCGGCGGCGACGTTGTGGGTGGTGATGAGTTTACCCTGTTTCATTGGTTCTCCTTAAATTTGGCCGATCCCGCGTTGGGTGAGGCGGCGGGTGAAGGCGCTGGGGGCGGTTGGGGCGGTTGGGG
>JAKQKQ010000289.1 GCA_029560585.1 Verrucomicrobiota bacterium
TCACCGCATCGCCATGTCGGTACCCCAGCAACCCGCCTCCCCCCCGCAGGGCGCCTCCACCGAGCCAGCGCTCCAGCTCCCCACCGTAGGCCAACTCTGGCAACGCACCTACCAGATTGATGCAGTCCGCCCACCTCCCGACGGAGCGCTTCATGCGTGGACCGCCCACCGCACCGATACGGACGAACCGCTGGAGATAGTCGCATACCACGATAGCGCGCCCCCCCGCGCCCAAATCTGGGAAAGCCTGCGCACCCAACAGCTCGCCTCACTCCAGCAGGCCCAATCCGCCCACACCTGCCAAGGCATGCGCATCGAAATCTACGCAGCCCCCCCGCCCGTAAGCTTGCGCACATGGCGACGAGCCCAATCTCAGATCACCCCCACCCAACTTCACACCCTCGTCCGCGCCATTGCAGAAGCGATTCACCGACTCCACCAGCTCGGCATCGTCCACCTCAACATCTCCCCGGACACCATTCATCTCACCGATCATAACGGAGACATACACCCCGTCCTCGCCGGCCTCACGCGAACCACCCTTTTTCAGCAAGATCAACTCATCCCCATCGAGCCCTCGCCCTTCTACGCCCCGCCCGAGGCCGCCGGGCTCACCCGCCACCAGCCCGGGCACCCTCTATGCGCATGGGACTGGTGGTCACTCGGACGTGTCGTCCAGGAATGCCTGCTCGGCAAACACATCATCGGCGTGATGCTCAACCGAGACGTCGACTTTGCCCGCCCCGAATTCCGCTCCGCCGCAGAAAATCTCCTCCTCGAACAAGACCGCAGTATCTGCCGCGCAGGAGGGCTCGAACTCATGCCGGTGCAAAACGACCAGACGCAATCGCTCCTGCGAGGCCTCCTCGCAAGCGCCCGCGACGGACGTTGGTGTTACGACGATATCGCCGCATGGCTCCGCGGAGAAACCGTCCGCGACCACTACCAAACACGCCGGCGCGAGCGGCTGTTTAGATATCGTAACCGCGCCTATACCGCCGCCGAAGCTGCCGACGCCCTGCGCACCGCAGCCAACTGGCCGCACCTGACCGAGCACGTCTACGAGCCCCAGAAACCAGACACGCTCGCCAACTTCATCCACGACACGCCCGGCTTGCAGGAAATCCAACAACGATGGTCCGCCACCCTAGCCCTGGCCAACGACGAGTCCCTCCAACAATTCCCCCAGCCCCTCGTCCGGGAGGTCGTTGCCTCCCTCGCCCTCCTCGAGCTTGCCGGGAACCATTTCATCTGGCGCGGACACACCTTTGACGCCACCTGGCTCAACGAATGGCTGGGCCGTGAAGACTTCGACCTCGCCCTCCTCACCCTCCTCGCCGCGCCCGTCATCACCTGTAAAATCAAGCTCCTCGACACCCCGGCCGGCCTGCTCTTGGAGAAAACCCATCATCTCGCCAACGAAGCACTCGCGCTCTGCCGTGCCGGCCACTGGATCCACCCGACCGAGGAAGCCTCAGCCATCCCCAAGCTCTGGAAACTCGCCCTGCAGCCAGTCACCGCACTTCAGCAAAATCGCGCCACCCTCCATGAGCGCTTTGCCCTCAGCACACAGCCGGCCATGGAGCAGATTTTCCACAACAACCACCCGTCGTTGCCCGAGCTCATCGTCCTCGGATGGATCGAGCGCCATCTCGAACGAGCCGGCTTCGTCACACACGAACTCTGGGCACAACAACAATACGAGCAGCTCTCCAACCAGGGCCGCCGCCTCGCCACCTTCCTCTTCTGGATGCGACTCGAAAAGGCACTTCGTGCCGGGCCATGCCTCTTCGCCAACCCCAGATGGATGCTTCCATGCTGGGCCATCCTCACCCTGGCGCTCAGTCTTACCCACCCCGGCCCGTTCGGACTGGCGGTGGCCACCGTCCCGCTCATCGCGATCCTCGTCCTCCGCCTTGCGACAAGCGCACTCATCCGCAAACAAGCGAGCCTCTACTCCCCGCAATCCACTCCATGGCGATGGTATCACACCACCGCACGCTGTGCCGCAGAACACGCTGAGCTCGCCGACAAAAACCTCCGCACCGCGCTCAACGAACTCCACCAGATCAACACCAAGATCGACCTGATCCCCCACCTCGCGCCCCCGCCGGCTCCAGTTTCCACTCCGCCGCGAATGGTCAACCTTTGGGCGGCCGCTCTCGCCAGCTGGGGACTCCTCGCCGCCGTCATCGCATTCACAGGATGGCGCCTCCATATCCACCTACCGACCTTCGATGAAATAAAACTCGCCTGGAGCCCCCCGGAAACGCAGCCCGAAGATCCGAAACGCACGAGCATCGGCCAGGCTCCCATCGACGAACCCGCCCGAGACGTCAAAGTCTCATGGCCATTCCGCGCCCCCCTTTCTCTCCCGGCCCCCGAACTGCAATCCGTGCAACCCGCCACCACCGAGCAAATGGCCGAAGCTCTACGCGCAGGCTTGCGCCGTGTCGCCCAGTACAAACCGGAGACGATCACCACCCGCATCGCCATTCCAATCGAGACCACCTCCGGATCCGCCCTGATCCTCTTCGACGGAGCCCAAGGCAAACTCATCGGAAAAAACACCTACTCGCTTTCGTACCGGCCCGCGCACCGCAGCTGGATACTCCTCGATAATCAGCCCGCCCTCGTGCTCGCCGAGTAATCGCATCACCGACCAAGCCAGGTGCAAAACGCACCGGCAGGGTGCACTGGCATGTTGCTTATTTGGGCGCATCCGCTCACCATTGCGGACCGTCCAACCCTCTTATCTATGGCCCACCCCGTCTCATTCATCAACACCGTCCTCCGCGACGGGCACCAATCACTCGCAGCCACCCGCATGA
>JAKQKQ010000290.1 GCA_029560585.1 Verrucomicrobiota bacterium
CAACTGCACACGCTGCCCCGCGCGCACAGGCAACGGCGCGTCTCCACACGGGACAAAAAAACCGACGCCATCGGACTCGCCCCAAAACAACCGCCAATGAGGGTCGTAATAGTTGACGCGCATCGTCAGCTTCACCGGCACCGGCTGTTGGCTCCCGGCATCGTGCAAATGCCAGAACTGCGCGATCTTCGTAACAAGCGGAGTCGCATCACCCGCACCCACATCCTGGGCACAAAGCCGTCCAAAGCCCGCGATACACACGAGCCACCACGCGACGCACCACAGCCATCGCAACTGCGACACCACGCCGCGAACGGAATAAAAAAGGAAGCTCATGAAGAGAAACACCCCGCGCTCAAAAAGCCGCGAGGGCGTACAACTACGTAAAAAACTCAACCCAGAGACAAGCGCACAACCACCGATTACCCACGAAAAACTCCGGTCATTTTGCTTGCGCAGCCCTTCCGGCCCCCTAGTACTCACCGGCCTTTATTCCAAGGCGCGGTAGCCAAGTGGTAAGGCCGAGGTCTGCAAAACCTCTATGCGTCGGTTCAATTCCGACCCGCGCCTCCAATTTAAGCCGCTAACCTCTCGTGGTTAGCGGCTTTTCTGTACCAGAGGCACGCCCGCAAACGAACAAGCCCAGTTTGGGTTCAGCCCCACGGGCCAAGTGCCGATATTATAGGGTAATCACCGCATCCCCATGTCGGGACCCCAGCAACCCGCATCATCCCCGCAGGGCGCCCCTATCGAGCAAGCGCTCTCGCTCCCCTCGGTCGGTAAGCTCTGGCAACGCGCGTACCAGATCGATGAAGTCGCCCCGCCCCCGGAAGGCGCTCTCCACGCATGGAAGGCGCACCGTACGGATACCGACGACCCCCTGGAGCTCCTCGCTCGCCGCGATGACGATCCCCTCCGCACCCGCGTATGGGAGATTCTGCGAGCCCAACAGCTCGCATCCCTCCAGCAAGCGCAGTCCGCCCACACCTGCGAAGGCCTCCGCGTCGAAGTGTACGCCGCGCCCCCATCTCTGAGCCTGCGAGCCTGGCGACAGACGCAATCCGAACTCCGCCCCGCACAACTCCACACCCTCGTCCACGCCCTCGCCGAAGCCATTCACCGACTTCATCAACTCGGCATCGTCCATCTCAACATCTCGCCGGACACCATCCATCTCACGGATCACAATGGCGACATCCACCCGGTCCTGGCCGGCCTCTCTCGCACCACCCTTTTTGAGCAAGACCAGCTCATCCCCATCGAGCCATCCCCCTTCTACGCCCCCCCCGAAGCCACCGGGCTCAGCCGCCACCAGCCCGGCCACCCACTATGCGCATGGGACTGGTGGTCCTTGGGCCGCGTCGTCCAGGAATGCCTCCTCGGCAAACACATCATCGGCCTGATGCTCAACCGAGACGTCGACCTCGCCCGCCCCGAGTTTCGGGCAGCAGCAGAAAACCTCCTCCTCGAACAAGACCGCAGCATCTGCCGCGCCGGAGGCCTTGAGCTCATGCCCGCTCAAAATGACCAGACGCAATCGCTCCTTCGCGGCCTTCTGGCCAGCGCACGCGACGGCCGATGGTGCTACGACGACATCGCCGCCTGGCTACGCGGCGAAACCGTCCGCGACCACTACCAAACACGCCGCCGCGAGCGCCTGTTTCGATATCGCAACCGCGCCTACACCCCCGCCGAAGCCGCCGACGCCCTCCGCACCTCCGCCAACTGGCCACACCTGATCGAGCAGGTTTACGAACCGCAAAAACCAGGCACGCTCGCCAACTTTATCCACGACACCCCCGGCCTGCAGGACGCCCAACAGCGATGGGCCACCACCCTCGCACTCACCAGTGACGAGACGCTCCAACAATTCCCCATCCCTCTCGTACGCGAAGTCGTCGCATCGCTCGCCCTCCTCGAACTCGCCGGGAACCGTTTCATCTGGCGCGGCCACACCTTTGACGCGACCTGGCTCAACGAATGGCTCGAGCGCGACGACTTCGATCTCCCCCTGCTCACGCTCCTTTCCACACCTGTCATCACCTGCAAACTCAAACTCCTCGACGCCTCCGCGGGCCAGCTCTTGGAAAAAACCCATCATCTGGCCAACGAAGCACTGGAACTATCCCGCGCTGGCCACTGGATCCACCCGACCGAAGAAGCCTCCGCCATCCCCAGACTCTGGAAACTCGCGCTCCGCCCCGTCACTGCACTTCAGCAAAACCGGGCCACACTCCACGACCGCTTTGCCCTCAGTACGCAGCCCGCCATGGAGCAGATTTTCCGCAACAGCCACCCATCCCTGCCCGAGCTCATCGTCCTCGCATGGATCGAGCGCCACCTCGAACGCGCCGGCTTCGTCTCACACGAACTGTGGGCTCAACAACAATACGAACAGCTCTCCAGCCAAGGCCGCCGCCTCGTCGCGTTTCTATTCTGGATGCGACTCGAAAAGGCACTCCGTGCCGGCCCCTGCCTCTTCGGCACGCTCCCATGGGTGATCCTCGGTTGGGCCCTCCTCACCCTCGGCCTCAGCCTGACACGGCCTGGTCCATTCGGACTCGCAGCCGCCGCAACCCCGGCCCTCGCGATCATCGCCCTCCGCCTCGCGACAAGCGCCCTCATACGCAAACAAGCGTCCCTTCACGCGCCAAACGCCGCGCCATGGCGCTGGCAACACACGACTGCGCGCTGTGCAAAAGAACACGCCGAGCTCGCCGACAAAAATCTCCGCACCGCCACCAACGAGCTCCGCCAACTCAACACCAAGATCGACCTGATTCCTCACCTGCCCCACGCCCCGGCCCCCATCCCGGCGCCCCCTCGACTGATCAACGTATGGGCCGCCGCACTCGTCAGCTGGGGACTCCTCGCCACGGTCATCGGGTTCACCGCATGGCGTCTTCAGATCCACATTCCATCCCTCGACGAGATAAAGCTCTCTTGGAGCCCACCCGAAGCGCCACCACCCGAGCCAGCGCAGCGCGCCAGCCTCGCCAAGACTCCCGTCGACGAGCCCGCCCAAGACGTCAAAGTCTCCTGGCCATTCCGCACGCCCCTTGGCCTCCCGGCCACCGAAGTGCAATCCGTGCAGCCCGCCACCTCCGAGCAGATGGCCGAAGCTCTGCGCGCCGGCCAGCTCCGCGTCGCCCAGTACAAACCGGAGACCATCACCACGCGCATCGCCATTCCGCTCGAAACCACTTCCGGCACACGACTGATGATCTTCGACGGAGCTCAAGGAAAGCTCATCGGCAAAAACACCTACTCGCTATCCTACCGCCCCGCGCACCGCAGCTGGATCCTCCTCGAAAGTCAGCCCTCCATCGTACTATCCGAGTGATGCCGCGGCCGGGCACAAACCCTCGGGAAACACACCGCCGTGGTGCACTGGCATGTTGCTTATTTGGGCGCATCCGCTCACCATTGCGGACCGTCCAACCCTCTTATCTATGGCCCACCCCGTCTCATTCATCAACACCGTCCTCCGCGACGGGCACCAATCACTCGCAGCCACCCGCATGA
>JAKQKQ010000291.1 GCA_029560585.1 Verrucomicrobiota bacterium
CCATGCGGGGTTGTTGACGACGGCGTCGCACACCCAGTCGGGGTAGCGCTCGAGCGTGGCGTTGAACCAGGCCTTCAGGTTGTGGCGGATGCGGTCGCGCACTTCCTCCGCGTCGACCCGGCCGCAGTACGCGATCGGCGACAGCGGGCTGCAGCCGACGACACGCAGGCAACTCACGAAGGAGAACGGCAGGCCGTCCTTCTCGCGTTCGCTGAACACCCAGCGCAGGGTGTCGAACTTTTCTTCCAGCGGCGTTGTGGGATCGGCCAGATGGCTGACCTCCTGCAGCAAGCGCCAATGCAGGAAGACGATGTCTTCCTCGCTCCATTCGACGGGGGCATCCTCGCCGTCGAGCAAAGCGTCCAGGGCTGCACGATCGGGGATCGCCGCCGGACGGTGACGCGAGTTGGCCGCGAAAGAGGGAAGAATCGGCGGCAAAACCGGGCCCACGGGCGTGGGGCGGGAAACTCGGGGGGATACGCTCTGATTCAGCATCGTTGGCTCCAGGAAAAATTGGAGGCAACGCGCACCACGACTGGGGGCATATGCCCCCGTGGGGTGAGAAACGGCCGGCCCGCTACGGGCGGAACGGCGCTATGGGAAGAAGCTCCAGGGCTGGCTTGAACGGGCGGTGAGAGCCGCGGTGACCGGTATGCCAGCTACCGATCGAGGAAGGCTTTCGGGGGAGGGGCGCTTACGGAAGCACGGAAGCGCCTCGCCCCTGCCTCGAAAACTCGCCTCGATGGCATGGGCGCAACCAGCACCCATATCGGTGCCGGCAAGATCGGCGCACGCGGCAGCGGCAAAGCCGATGGCATACGCGACAAATAGAAGACTCCAGGGCTTGCCTTGTTTAAATGCAGGGCCAGCTGCTGCATGACGTCAAGGTAGTGCCGCCGGATCGCCTGGTCAATCCCGAAAACCGGCCCGAATCGTCCCCGATGCCGAAAGCCCCCTCAGGCCACGGCCATTTCCAGTGGCGAATGCGTATGCCGGCGCGGATGATCGGCCCGAACGCGGTATTTCGAGGAGCACGGCATGTCGGAGATCCAGATCGTCAAGGTGGACCAGGGGGGC
>JAKQKQ010000297.1 GCA_029560585.1 Verrucomicrobiota bacterium
GGTGATGTCCTCCACCCGGCGCACGCTCACCCCCGCCAGGTACATCTCGATGAGCGCCTCCTCCACCGAGCTCTCCCGCCGGCGGTACCGCTCGATGATCGCCGTCTCGAAGGGCGCGCTGCGAAGTTTCGGAACCCGCAGAGTCACCTCCCCGGCCTTGGTCCCGAGCCTGCGCTCATAGTGGCCCGCCCGCGTGTCGAGCCGCTCCGCGCTGCGCTCGTACCGGCCCGCCCCGCAGAGCCGGGCGGCCTCCGCGTCCAGAAGCCCGTTGAGCGTCCGCTCCACGGTGTCGAGCACCATCTTGTCCAGATGGCCACGGATCCGCCCCTCGTCGATGTTGATCACGTTGCCCAGCCCGGATCCCTCCGCTGGCGCCAGTCCCTCGTTCTGCTTCGCCTCTGTCTCCATTGTCGCTGTCCCGGTTGTATCAACCCAGACCAGCCCCATCAAATGTGCGAAAAACAGCGTACGTTATCACAGCTTCTAGAACGGCGCGCGAAAGGAACCATGGCACCATGATGTTCTTTCGTTGCACACCACTCTCTTCAATGAAGCCAGGCAATCCGAGACGGAACGGTGTTAAAATCTGATGTTAAATGTATTCCCGTTGGTTGCTTGTCATAATAATCCATTGATTCCCAAGTAGATATGCGGCGAGAGGGAATCGAACCCTCGCTACCAGCTTGGAAGGCTGGAGTCCTACCATTAAACGACCGCCGCGCGGATGAGTTTCTCCTATAGCGCAGGACGGGGCGGCAGCCAAGGCGAATTGGGGACGGCTTGCGAATTGGCCTTTGTGCCCCAGTTTGCCGCGATGAAAGACATGCACGGGAGGACGCGATGATAAAGCTGCTCAAGATGGATTTCGTGCCGGGTTCGGCGGATGTGGGACTGCTCGCGCTGCGGGCGTGGCTGGGGCTCACGCTGCTGCTGAACCACGGCTGGGACAAGCTGGTGCATTTTCAGACGAAGGCGGGGAGCTTTCCGGACCCGCTGGGCATCGGTTCCCAGTTTAGCCTCGGGCTGGCGGTGTACGCGGAGGTGGCGTGCGCGGCGCTGCTGGTGCTGGGGCTATTCACGCGTTTCGCGGCGCTGTGCCTGTCGATCCAGATGACGGTCGCCTTCTTTCTCGTGCACAATGCCGCGCTCTCCGGGCAGCACACCGGGGAACTGGCCTTCGTCTATCTCGCGGGGTTCGTGGCCCTGTTCCTCTCGGGCGCGGGCCGGCTCTCGTTCGACGGCAGAGCGAGATAACCACGACGGCACGGAGGAGGACAGGAGGGCCCGCGAGCGACAGCCGTGTTGATCCGCGCGCAGTCGCGGTGAAACTGGGCCAGGGATGGGCGCGAATGCCTTCGTGTCCTCCGTGGTTACGACCTACGCTTTCCTGCGGGTGGTCGCCAATCCCAGCAGCGACGGTGGGGCGTTGGCCAACCGCCTCCATCGGGAGCGCGCGAGCCGCCAGGCGACCTCGAGGAGGGCGATGTTGAAGGCCGCACTGGCGAGGCCGAGCCAGATCGAGCCGACGACGTCCGAGGGGTAGTGCGCCCCGCAGTAGACGCGCGCCACGCCCATCAGCGCGAGCCAGCCGATCACCGGAACCGCCGTGGCCGGATACAGCCATGCGACCGCCGCACCCGTCGAGGCATTGTTGATCATGTGGCCCGAGGGGAACGACTTGCCGCCCGGTTTGTCATAAACGCTCTGGATCGTGCCCACCTGAGGCCCCCCGTCGCGCCATCCGATCTTCCGCGTCCCGACGAGCGCCTCGTGCGGGCGCGGTCGTTGCACCACCGCGCGGATACCTCGGTTCACCAGCCCATCGCCGATCGCCAGATTCAGCGCCGCCACCGCCACCAGCAGCCGCCCCCGCGCCCCCCCGAACAGCAGAAACGCCACGACGCCGACGCCGATGACCGGAGCGAAAAGCCTCTCGCTGGAGATCCCGGCGAACAGCCAGTCCCAGGCCGGGTGCGCGCAGCCCTGGTTCACGGCCCGGAAGATAGCCTCATCCAAAGCTTGTAATCGGTCGAACACGCGATTTCATGGGTAGTCACATGAAGACCCAACGACAAGTCTTTTGGGCAGTGGTCGCCCTTGCGCTAATCGCCCGGCCCGGGGACCGCCTCGGTGCCGCACCGGATCCCAAAGCGCCCATGCCCCCCGCCGAAATGATCATCGGGTTGCTCTGGAAGAACATGGACCTCCAGGCGTTCACCCTCACGGGCCAGATCCGCGCATCCAAGAACCTCCATCCGATCGTCCTCAAGACCAACGGCCGCGAGATGATCTACGAGGCCCTCGATTCCCCGCTCCAGATACGCGTCCACCTCGACGCCGGCGGCTCCGAGGTCTACACCCGCGCCAGCGCCAATCAGCAGTGGAAGCGGGTCACCGGCAAGGCAATCACCGAGTCCGTCCTCGGCTCCGATATCACCTACGAGGAACTCGGTCTCCATTTCCTCAGCTGGCCCCGCATCGAACCCGTCGGCGTGGACAGCATCAAGACGTTCAAGAGCTATGCGTTCGACGCCTATCCCGAGGGCATCGCGAGCCGGTATGCCAAGGTGCGCTTCTGGATCACCCACGACCACTGCCTCATGATCCGCGCGGACGGCTACAACAAGGACGACCAGGTCATCAAGCGGGTCGAGGTCAACGGTGTCGCCCAGATCAAAGACGCCTGGACGATCAAGCAGATGATGATCTCCACGATGATTCCGGGGAGGGAGCTGTCGAAATCGCGAACCTACATCGATATCCATGACGGTTCGCCCGGCGTGGAGTAGGGAAGAAACCGGAGATGCTAGGACACACCCCTCGGGCGGGCCGCGGGCCATGAAGAAGCACAAGCTTGATCTGCACGTCCACTCGCAATTCAGCGCCGACTCCGTCGCCGACCCGGAGGAGATCGTCGCCTCAGCCAAGAAGAAGGGGCTCCAGGGCATCGCCATCACCGATCACAACACCAGCGAGTGCGTCGATTATTACCTCGAACGAGGCCTGATGCGGGCGGACGGTCAGCCCGTGGAGGGATTCCTGATCATCCCGGGCCAGGAGATCACGACATCCGAGGGGCACCTCCTCGCGCTCGGCGTCCACCTCCCCTACCTCAAGGGCATCTCCCCGCTCGAGGCCATCGGGATCATCCACGAGAAGGGCGGCATCGCCATCCCACCCCACCCCTACGATCAGTTTCGCGCGGGGATCCGCGAGAAGATCCTCGACGGCCTCGAGATCGATGCCATCGAGGTATTCAACGCCGCCGCGACCTTCCGCCGCTACAACCGGCACGCGTTCGAGTACGCGCTCCGACGAGGGCTGCCGATGATCTCCGCCAGCGACGCCCACCACCCCAGCGCGGTCGGCACCGCATTCACCATCCTCGGCACCGATGATTTCTCTCTCGCCGGCACCCTGACCGCCATCAAGCGCGGCGGCGAACTCCGACAGCGCTACCTATCCGTCCGCGACACCCTCAAAAAGACATTCAGCAACTTCATCCGCCTGAAGCCCACCCGCCTCGCCCGTCGCGCCCGCCCCATCCCAGCCAAGGCGAAAGCCGATACCGAACCCGGGCGCAAGACCTGAAGATTCAGATGCCGGGCAGTAGGAGCCTGCTTGCAGGCGATTCGAATCGCGCGCAAGCGCGCTCCTACGGGCCATCCCGTGCGCGAATCGCGCGCAAGCGCGCTCCTGCGCGTCTCATCGTCATCCTCCGGTGGTGGGCATCCGCACCCTGAATGAGGCCCACCCCGAGGGTCCACCCACCGCCGATGGGCCCACGTCCGATTTTGCAATTGCGCTGGATTGGGCTATTAGACCTGTTTACAAATGACCGGCCTCGATCTTTTTGACGAGCCGGGAAATCTTTGAAGGGCAGAGGTTGTTATGGCAAAGGAACTGGCATTCGCACTCATCAATCCGTACACGCTACGCAAATCCCGGACTGGCGGCGTCATCGGGCGCCTGATGCTGCGGACGGGCTTGGACCTTGTGGCGGCTCGGATCTTCTGCCCGAATCAGGAATTGGCGAAAAGGTATTCGGATCAGCTGCGCGCCAGCCCGGACATCGAGCCTGGCACCCGTGACATCTTGGCGGACTACGTGCTCCGCGCCTACTCGCCGGACCCCAAGACGGGGCGCGGCCATCGGGCCATGATGCTGCTATTCGAGGGCGAGGATGCGATCCGCACCCTCTACCGCACGGCCGGCAGCCTCAAGCAATGCACGGGCTCGGGCGAGACCGTCCGCGACACCTACGGGGACTATGTCGTTAACGATTCGGGCAAGATCATACACGTCGAACCCGCCGTTCTGATCGGCCCCACGAGGGATGCCGTCAAGAAGACGCTGAAGCTGTGGTGCGAGTACACGGACACGTGCGGCGGCCTCGCCGACGTCTCCGGCGACGTCTTCGCGGACCCCGCCCGGGTCCAGAAGACTCTGGTGCTCATCAAGCCCGACAACTTCCGATTCCCCAGCAGCCGTCCCGGCAACATCATCGATATTTTCTCGCAGGCCGCGCTGCGGATCATCGGTGTCCAGGTGCACCGCATGAGCGTGGCCGAGGCGCTCGAATTCTACGGGCCGGTGCAGACGATGCTCAGGGAGAAATTCCGCGACAAGGCGGCGGAGATCGGCTGCAGGGCCCTCGGCGAGGCCCTCGGCTTCGCGCTGCCCTCGCAGATCCACGAGATGCTCTCCGAGAAGCTCGGCCCGCTCTATGGCGACATTCAGTTCTATCGCATCGTGCAGTTCATGACCGGACTCTGGGTGCCCGACGTCAAGAAAGAGGATTACCCCAAGGAAGGGGAGCAGCGATGCCTCGCGATCGTCTACAAGGGCGAGGACGCGGTCAGCAAGATACGCAGCATCCTCGGCCCAACCGACCCGACCAAGGCGGAGCCCGGATCGGTCCGCCGCGAGTACGGTCAGGACATCATGGTCAACGCCGCGCACGCATCCGACTCACCTGAAAGCGCCGAGCGCGAGATGGGCATCCTGAACGTGGGCCACGACAAGATCCGGGCCTGGTACCAGAAACACTACGCCTGACGCGGGAACCCATCCGCATCCCCGATCGGGGGCGGCGGCATCACGCGCGGCACGACGCCCATCCGCCAGATGGGCACGTCACGCTTCATCACCTCTACGATATCATTGAGGCATCCCACGGCGGCGCTGCGATGGGGGGCCCTCACGGCGAGATACACCACGGTGTCGCCCGCCGGTACCAACCCGTGCCTGTGGATCAGCGTCACACCGATGGCCGCGTGGGTCCGGGCCAGCGTCGTGGCGATCTCCGAGAGTTTTGCAAGGGCCATGCTCTCGTAGACGTCGTATCGCACGGCGGAGACGGGCGCACCATCCAGCGCGGCGGGCACGACCCTTCGGAATTCCAGCACCACCCCGCACCCCGGCCCCGGCGGCGGCGACGGCAGCGACGGCGGTATGGGTTCCAGGGTGAGCCTGGCGTCGATCTGGGGTTCGGGGTGCTCCATGCGACTCTCCTCGGCAATATCTCAGCCGCCGCTCACCGGGGGGATCACGGCGATCTCGTCCGTGGGCTCCAGCCGCGTCCCCGACGTTGCGTATTGGCCGTTGCGCGCGATGCGCGAAGACCGGCGCAGCGGCGCCAGCCCGTCGAAGGCCGCGACCAGCGCATCCCACAGTTCATCAACCGAGATCGCCCGGTCGATATCCAATCGCACGTGGTCGCACCCGGCGATTTCCTTGGCCTGCGCAAAAAGCAGTATCTTCATAAGGGCATCCGTGGCTCCCGGCCCATCCCCGCGCGAAGACCGCTGGAGCACAGTACCATTATTGATTATCTTATCGGAGATGCCGAAGAATGGCAGCTTTCGATTTCATCCCCTTTCCCATCTTCGTGTTGACGCCGCTGTCGCCATCGGGCGAAAATAGGTGATGTCCACGTCGGCATGGGATTTGCCCTCGGCGCGCCTCACGGCGGTGGCGTCCACCCTCGCCAAGAGCCCGATCTTTGCCGCCTCGCCCGCTGACGAGCTAAGCCAAATTGCCGCGGTCTGCCAGTCCATGCGGCTCGGGAAGGATGACTACCTCTTCCGCGAAAATGAGCCCGCGGCAGGATTTTTCGTCGTCCAGAGTGGCGCCGTCAGTGTCCATCGCATGGGCCCCGGTGGCAAGGAGATGGTCATACACGTGTTCCGCTCGCCAGAATCATTCGCCGAGGCCGCCCTAGCGGCCGACGTCGGCTATCCTGCCGATGCCCGCGCCATCGAGCCCTCCACAGTCCTGCTCGTCCCGCGCCAGGCCTTCCTCGACCTCATCCGCCGGAAACCCGAGATGGCCCTCCGCATGCTCGCTTCCGTCAGCCTCCACCTCCGCACCCTCGTCTCCCGCCTCGACGACCTCCAACTCAAAGACGTCGAAACCCGCCTCCTTTTCTGGATCGACGCCCGCCTTCGCGAGTCCGGGCCATCCACCAAATCCATCCAGATCCGCGGCACAAAGCGGTCGCTGGCGCTTGAGCTCGGCGTCACTTCCGAGACCCTCTCGCGTACTTTTGCATCCCTCCGCGAGCGCGCCCTCATCCGCATCGCCGGCACGCGCATCGACGTCCCCAACCGCAGCAAGTTTGATCTCGCCCTGAAACAAAGGCTCTCGGCAGGAACCGATCCCAGCCCGAAAACAAACTGATCGGCTTGCTGCTCGAACATAGCCCCCGTTCTTCAAGCGGACCTATCCGCCATACGCCGCACCATTGACCCGGTCTCATCACTCAACAAACCGCGCGTGAGTGCAATAGTGGCGCATGGGTCATTATGGCGTTTTTGGCCAATCGTATAGTGTCATAAATATCCTATTTCTATTGACTGTCGTAGGTCTTCTATTTTCTATCATGTTGTTTATCAATTTCTTACATGATTTCATAGATTGGCATGGCGGTTGCTTCTTCTGGGGCAGAAAGGCAAGAGCAACAGCTCAAGATGAAAGGAGAAACAACTATGAAACTTGCACTGACAACCCCGCGATCATTCGTGGAACGACTCGATCCGCTCGGCTGGCTGGATGAATTCAACGATTCTTTCTGGGCCAGTGGCGGCACGGCGATACCCGGTCGTTGGCGGGAGACTGCCGAGGCGCTCGAATTCCAATTCGATCTGCCCGGAATCGACCGCAAAGACATCGGGCTGGTGGTCGAGGATGGCCTGCTGAAAGTGTCCGCGCGCCGCTACTTCTGGGAGAAGTCCGATGACGCGGGCGCGGAATACCGCACGGCCGTGAACCTGCCGGAGATCGCCGATTCGAATCGGATTGACGCCAAGCTGGAACAGGGGGTCCTGCGCGTGCGCCTGCAGAAGCGGGCGGAGGCTCGCGCCCGGACCATCAACGTCGAGTGAATCAATAAAGGGAACACGAGACCCTCGGGGCCGCGCTCGCGCGCGGCCCTTTTTTTGCCATGGTGCCGCGCGCCCGGGCCCGGGAGTTCTCGGCTTGCCATGGAGCCCCGGTCCCACATGATAATGGGAGGAGGGACGACATGATCGCGCTTACGTACTATGGTCATTCCTGTTTCTCGGTGAAGGCCGGCGGCAAGACTCTGCTCTTCGATCCCTTCATCTCGCCCAATGAACTGGCCAAGGGCATCGACGTATCCAAGGTCCGCCCCGATTTCATCCTCGTGAGCCATGGGCACGAAGACCACTTGGCGGATGCGGCCGGGATCGCCAGCCGCTGTGGGGCGACGGTTATCTCCACCTACGAGGTGGTCGTCTGGCTCCAGGGCAAGGGCGTTCAAAACGCGCACCCGATGAACCACGGCGGTGGACGCGCCTTCGACTTTGGCCGCGTCAAACTGGTCAGCGCGGTCCATTCCTCCAGTTTTCCAGACGGGACGTACGCCGGAAACCCGTGCGGCTTTGTCGTCGATACCGCCGACGGCGCCTTCTACTACTCGGGCGACACGGCGCTCACCATGGACATGAAGCTCGTGGGGGAAATGCACCGGCTGGACTTCGCCGTTCTCCCCATCGGAGACAATTTCACGATGGGCGCGTCCGATGCCGCCCGGGCCGCGCAATGGGTCGGGGTGAACCAGGCGGTGGGCGTGCACTACGACACGTTCCCGCCAATCCGGATCAACAAGGACGAGGCCCTTGCGACCTTCAGGTCCGCCGGGCTCAAATTGCTGCTCCCCGCGATCGGCGAGACGATCCAGATCACTGCTTCTGCCGCCATTCCCCCTCGGGCGTCTGGATCCACTCGCCCGTGAAAGATTTCTCGCGCCACTGCTGCGCGTGGATTTTCTCGACCTCCTCGAACGGTTTCTTCTCGTTCCGCGACTTCTCGCTGTACAAGACCTGCCGGTCGTTGTTTTCCGCGTCGACGATCCTCCTGATATAATCCTCCTGGCCCTTCCACGAGGATGGGATCTCTCGCTGCGCGAGATAGCCTTTGTTATTCTCGCCAACGATCCGGTTGTTCTTGAGGTTCTGGATTTCCTCCATCCGCGTGCGCCGGCTGGTGCCCACGGGCCCATCGGCATCAGCGCCCTCTTTCTTGATCGGGGCGATGTTGACCTTGACGCTGACATCAATCTTCACCGGCTCGGGCGTCTCGAGTCGCACCGGCGGGAGGCTGCACGCGGTCGCAAGGGTGGTCGCGGCCGCAACCGCGCAGGCCCTGGCGACATCAGTTGGGCTGGTTTTCCGAATCATGTTGGTACGTCACGTCAAAGTCCCTTTTCCCCTCCGCGCCGCGGAAGTGCGCGCGCAGGTAGCTCTGGGGTGGCTTGTATAAGAAATCCGTTTCACCGCTCGTGTAATGGTAGGTGCGAAAGGCACTCAGCACAATCCCCGCGAGATCCTTCTTCGTGGCCTCCCACTCGACCGGCAGGCGCTTGAGCAGTTCGTCCAGGGCCATGATCTCCAGCCTGCCCTTGTCCAGCAGCCCAAATTTGCCAGAGCATTCCCGGATGGTCCTCTCGCAGCCGCGGACGACCAGTGCGCCGTTGCCCCTGCCCGTGAGCCTCACGTACTCCGGCACGATGGCGTCCGCGACGCCGCCGAGATCCACTTTGGTCGCCGCCACGGAGGCAACCCATTCCCTCGCATCCTTGAAAAGCAGCGTGGCGTCACCGTTGACGTAGCCGCCGTATCCTTCGCCTCCAAACCGGCCGTAGACGCCGTTGACGTCGAACGTCACAGACACCCACGTGTTGCTCGACGCCAGATTCCTCCACGCGATCCGGTCGGCCTTGAGGGTGTTGACCACGTTATTGGCGCCCCCCTGTTCCCTCGGGAGGGCGAATTCGAGCTTGCCGCGGAGGTTGTCCACGGCGATGCCGTACCGCTCCCGATAGTCCAGCGACACCGGAACCACATCGATCGCGGCGCTCATGTGCATGTCCTCCAGGCTGCCAAACCGCATATCCTTCTGCGATGACGTGAATACCAGCGGCAGCTCCAGGTCGGTCTCGCCCTGGGTGGCCACGATCACGCGCCCCCCCCGGATACCGAATTTGCCGACGGTCCACGGCTTGCCCTGCGGGAGATTTGAGGTCTCTTTCTTGAGGAGATCCGAGAACCAAAAAAGGTCCTGGCCCACGTAGATCGTGGGTTCGACAAATTCTATGCTATCGAGGCGGTTCTCGAGGAGACCGCGCACCGAAAACGAGATGTCGATGTTCTTGAGCCGCAATACCGTCGCAAGAGGGTCGTACGGCGAGCGCAACGTCCAGTCGCGAACATGGATGGTCAGTGGTTTGGTCGCCGAGCGGTGATCCCGACTCGCGCCGAAAACCACGTTGGAAATGACCTGGTCGATGGGGATGGGCAGCGGCGGCAGGCTCGGACCAAGATTCTTCACCTGCACGAGACCCTCGCGCACCTGCACCCGTCCGATCTCGATCAAGGGGCCGCCGGGCAACGGAGTCTCGCGGGCCGCGCTTCGCTGCTGCACGTCCAATATCTCCTCGCGACTGATGGACAGGTGCGGCTGGTCGATAACAACCTCGTCGATGGCCAATTCCGGCTGACCGCCCGACCTCGCGGCCTGCCGGAGCGCACGGATCACCCCGGACGGATCGAAGCGGGCGCGCACCGAACGGATCCGTCCCGAATCGCCCAGGGAGATGCCCGAGACCACCAAATCGGTCAGATTCGTCTTGTCTGGCGTGGCCGCGTCGGGTCGGATGGCCGCGGCAACAGCGTCGGCGAGGTCCAGGCGCACGCTCACCGACTCGATCCGGCCCGTCGGACCGAGGGCTATCCCCGAAACTGCAATCTCGGTCAGCCCGGTCGATCCCGGCATGGCCACCCGCGATGGATCCATCGCAGCAGCGATGGCTGACCCGAGATCCACGCGGGCACGCACCGCCTCCACCCGGCCCGTGGAACCCATTGAGAGCCCCGACAGATTGATATCGGCGAGGTTGGTCGAGCCCACCATCGCCGCGTTGCTCGGCCCCATCGCCTGCGCGATAACCCCGCCAAGATCGAACTTGACCCGCACCGTATCCACGCGCCCGGTTGGATCCAGCGCGATCCCGGAGATCGAGATCTCGACCGGATTCGCGCCACGGCCCGGCCACCGCACGGGATCACGCAGGCTGGCGATGGCATCCCCCAGATCAAACCGCATCCGGACGGACTCCACCCGGCCCGTGGGGAACAGCGCGATATCCGACAAGACCAGCTCGGCGGGATTCTTGGCCGCGGGGACGGTCCCGCGATCGCGGTTCATGGCCGCCGCCACGGCCTGCCCCAGATCCGCCTTGAGGTTTGCCGAGCCCAGCTTCCCGAGGCCACCGACCGACACATCGGTCAACCGCAGCGTCTCTCGATCCCCCCCCTCGTGCGGCGGTTCCAGCCCGATGAGTTCCCGATAATCAAAGGTCATGCTGGCGGAACCCACCCGATTGCTGCCACCGACCGCCAACCCCAAGACTTCAATCTCACCGGCAGAAACCCACCGCGCCGCATCCAGTCCGATCAGGTTACCCCGACCACCCACGGCGGCCATCAAGGGGCGCAGGATCCACACGGGCCGAAACACGAGGATCCAGGCCGCGGCACATACCAACAACAGGCCCGCCGCACCGGCACCCAGAACCCAAAACAACCAGCGCCAACGACGCCCGACCGGCCCCGGCCGGGACGCGGGCGCTTCCGTCCCCGGCTGCCTCGCCGACGCCTCCTCTTGTGGCGGTCCTTCCATCTGCCGAGAGGTCTTACTCTTCCGCCACAGATGCGCAAGAGGTCCCCAACGGATCATGCGAGTGGCCGTGTCCGGGAACCTTCCCGCCTGTGCATTGGCCGGATGGCGGCGCGCATGGGCGGACCGCCATGGATACCGCACCGAGCGATCAGGGTCTGGAGGAAGGGGTTTGCCAGATTTGCTGCGGTCGGCACTATGCTTGCGCTATGGCCAGTGTGAGAGTCCGCTTCGCCCCGTCGCCCACGGGAATGCTGCACGTCGGGGGCGCCAGGACCGCCCTGTTCAACTGGTTGTACGCCCGCCACACCGGCGGCCGATTCATCCTGCGCATCGAAGACACCGACCGCGCCCGCAGCACCGACGAGGCCGTCGCGATCATCTTCGACGGCCTCCGTTGGCTCGGATTGGACTGGGACGAGGGACCCGGCGTCGGCGGATCCCTGGGACCTTACTTCCAATCTCAGCGCACGGAAATCTACGCAGGGTACGTGGACAGACTGCTCTCCTCTGGCACGGCCTATGAGGCCGACGGCGCAATCCGGTTTCGGATGCCCAAATCCCCCTGCATCATCCGCGATCTCATCTGCGGCGACGTTCGCTTCGACCGCTTGGAGGAACCAGACATCGTCATCCGGCGATCCGACGGGTCCCCCGTGTTCCACCTGGTCAATGTGGTCGATGACATCGAGATGGGCATAACCCACGTTATCCGGGGCGAAGACCACCTCTCGAACACGCCGAAACACATGGCGCTCTTCGAGGCACTTGGGGCCCCCATTCCCCAGTACGCCCACATCCCGCTCATCCTCAATCCCAACGGCTCCAAGATGAGCAAGCGCGATGAGGGCGCCAGCATCGGCGAGTACATCCGCTCGGCCTTTGTTCCCGAGGCGGTCCGCAACTACCTGTGCCTGCTCGGCTGGTCGCCCAAGGACGACCGCGAGATCCTGCCCATCGACGAAGTGGAGCGTCTGTTTGACCTCGGCAACGTCAATCGGGCCAACGCGCGGTTCGACCTCCGCAAGCTCGTCTGGATGAACGGCCAGTACCTGCGCGCACTTTCGCCGCGCGCAATCCGAGAACTGGCCCAGCCGCTCCTCGCCGCCGCCGGCCTGGCCGATGCCAGCGCCGACCCCGCCCACACGGAGGCCGTCATCGGCTTGTTCCGCGAGAAACTCCAGCGCGCCGACGAGTTGCCTGGCCGGGCGGTTTACTTCTTCAAGGATGACTATCCGGTCGAGCCCGATGCGGCGGCCAGGCTGGCCGACCCGGCCAACCGCGAGAACCTTCGCCTCCTCGTCCCGGCCTTCGAATCCCTCGGGGAGTTTACGGCCGCTGCGACGGAGGCCGCCGTCCGCGATCTCGCCGCGAAATCCGGCCAGAAGGCCGCCACCTTCATCCACCCATGCCGGGCAGCCGTGTCGGGTTGCACGGCCGGTCCGTCCCTTTTCCATATGCTCGAGGTCCTGGGCCGTGAGACCACGCTGATCCGCTTGCGGTCCGCCTCCGCCTAGTCCAGCATCCCGCATGACTCTGCTCGGGGGGCCCATGCAGCCAGTCAATCTGGCCAACCGCATCACCATCGCCCGCTTCCTGTTGATCCCCCTATTCATCTTGCTCTTGAGCTATTATATCGAGGACGCGCGACACGGGATCATTCTACCCGCGCTCAAGAATGGGGCCCTGGCTGTGTTTATCATCGCAGCGCTGTCTGACGCGCTTGACGGCTTCATCGCCCGCCGCTTTCACCAGACAACATCCCTCGGGCGATTCCTGGACCCGATCGCGGACAAAATGCTGGTCGCCGCCGCCATCGTGATGCTGAGCATCTGGGAAGTGCCCGGCCTCCATCGTTTCCCGCTCTGGTACCCGATCCTCATCTTCAGCCGAGACCTGATGCTCCTGATCGGCTCCGTGGTCCTGCACGTTCTCTGCGCTCGCGTGGAGGTCAGGCCGCACATCGTCGGAAAGGCGTCGACCGCATTGAATCTGGTCGCGGTTATCGCGGCCATCGTTTGCGTCCCGTGGCTGCCGTGCGCGCCCATCGTCTGGATCGCCGGTGCGTTCACCGCCTGCTCGGCCATCCTCTACTTCTTCGACGGCATCAGACAGCTCCACGGAGTCCCCGAAAAACCCCAGCCCTGATCTTGTGCGACAGACAGATTCCGCTATTCCCAGACCCATGAGAGAGATTACGCCACCCATCCCTGCGATTGACGGTCCCGCATGAAACGCCCCATCACACTGGCCGATGCCCTCGCCTCCGCCGCCCAGGAGGAATGGACCGGTTTCGTCGTCCTCAAAAGCGCCGAGCGGCGGTCCGCCAGAAACGGGACCTCCTTCTACCGCACCACTTTTGCGGACGCCTCCACGGCCGTGGCGGCGAACATCTTCGAAGACCGGCCCGCGTTCCGCCCTCTCGCAACTCAAGAGTGGAAAATCGGGGATCACTTCAAGGCCGCAGGCCGCGTAACCTCGCACCCCCAGTACGGACGACAGATCGAGATCTCGAAAATCCGGCCAGTGGAGCCGCGCGATGCGGAGGAAGGCTACTCGCCCGACGCCCTCATGGAGACGGCACCCGTGGACCTCGAAGCATTCTGGGCCGAACTCCAGGCCGCCGTCGCCGCCCTGGGGCCAGAGCCCCTGCGTGCCACGGTCGCGGGAATATTCGCAGAACACGGCGATGCCTTCAGGAAATCTGCCGCGGCCAAACAGGCGCACCACGCCTATCGGGGCGGCCTCCTGCAACATACCGTCATGATGCTGCGCGAGGCGTCCGCCCTCATGTCCCTCCCCGATTTCCCACCCCTCAATCGGTCGCTCGTCGTCGCCGGCATCCTGCTCCATGACCTCGGGAAAATCTCGGAATTGGAACCGTACCCGAGGACCGAGTACACGGAGGAGGGCAACCTCCTGGGGCACATCCAGATTGTCCTCCAGTGGCTCGACGCCCACGCGCGGGCGGCCGGGCTCACGGGCCCGCTGCTCACACACATCAAACACATCGTGCTGAGCCATCATGGCGAACATGAGTTCGGCGCGTCCATACTGCCCCAGACGCCCGAAGCCCTCCTGGTTCACATCATCGACAACCTCGATGCCAAGATGAACATGGTTTCGAACGCCATCGCCAAGATGCCGGAGAATAGCACCACGACCGAGAAACTCTGGGCGCTGGACAATCGCACTTTCCGGCCGCCCCCCGCCTCTTGATCGCGGCATCGTCTGGCTCGAAAATTCAGTTGCCGAACAGTAGGAGCCTGCTTGCGGGCGACTCCATGCGCGAATCGCGCGCGAGCGCGCTCCTACGTCTCACTTTCACCCTCGGTGGTGCCCCGAATGCCCGCCGCCTGCCGGATATCAATCTGATCGCCGATGGCGCAACCGGCGCGCGCCAGGGTTCCGGCTGGCAACTCCAGCACCGACCAGGCGGACCAAACCGGACCCACCATCCGCCAAGGTGCCAGATCGCGGACGACGCGCACCACCCCCAGATCCCGGGTCAGGAAGAGCGCATCGATGGGAAACCGCATGAAAAACATGTGGATCGAATTGGTCGGCCTTATCCAAAGCCCCTCGCCAGACCCCAGCCCCTCACATCCAAGCAGGCCCCGCATGCGCCCCAATGGGGTCGCCGCCAGACGGATACGATTACCGAGTTCCACCCCCAGCGTCACATCACGCGCCCTCAGCAGCCCTTGGCGCACGGCCCCTCCCCCAAGCATCGTCACACCCCTCAGCCAGCTCCCACCATCAGGGACTCAGCAGCTTGTCTTTGATCGAGATCACCGCCGGGCCGAGGATGACCACGAACATCGCAGGAAAGATAAAAAACACCAGCGGGATCATCATCTTCACCGGCGCCTTCATGGCTTTCTCCTCGGCGCGCTGACGCCGCTTGACGCGCATCGCCTCGGCCTGGACGCGAAGGACGTCGGTCAGGCTGCCGCCGAGATCCGAGATAAAGGAGACCGCCGACACAAAGCTCTTGAGATCGTCGACGCCGGTCCGGTTTCCCAAGTCCATGAGGGCATGGTTGCGCGGTTTCCCAAGCCTGATCTCGGTCAGCGTCCTGGAAAACTCGTCGGTCAGGGGACCCCGCGAGCGCTCGGTGACGGCCGCCATCGCGCCATCGAAGCCCATCCCGGCCTCGACGCTGATGCCCAACAGATCGTACGCGAAGGGAAGCGCCTTCACGATCTGCTCCTTTCGGCGCTTCGCGCGGACCCGGAGCAAGATGCTGGGGAGACGAAGGCCAATCATCGCGCCCAGGATCACGAAGCTCACCTTGAATGCGAACGAGATCGGGCTCGCCAGATACGCCACCCAGATGATCGTCGGAATGCACAGGCACAGAATCCAGCTGAATCCCGCCAGCTGCGCCCCGCTCAGAAGATTCGTCAGCCCCGCCTCGGCAAGCAACTTCGCCGAGTCCTGCGTGATGCTCGAGGGCGTGTACCTCCCGAACACTTTCGCGAAACTGTCCGACATGGGCACCAGCACGCGCTCGAAGAAACTGCGATTCAGCTCCTCCTCATCCCGAACCACGGCGCCACGATGCACCTTCTTGACCCGTTCCGCCACGGAGACGGTCTTGGCCGCCGGGGCGAACATCGCCTGGAACAGCAGGAAAAGGCAGCCCCAAAAGCAGACACCGATTATGATGAACGAGGTTTCCATCAGACGTCGATCGTTATGATTTTCTTGATCGCCAGGACGCCGCACAGCTGCATCGTCGCCCCAATGCCCACGAGCATTCTTCCGAGCTCCGTCGAAAACAGCAGTCCGATGTAGTCGGGGTTCATCTGGTACAGCAGAAGGCCGAGCGCAATAGGCAGCAGGCCGACGATCCACCCAGAGAGCGCCCCCTGCGCGGTCAGCACCCGGATCTGCCCCTGGAGTTTGACGCGCTCCCGGATCGTGGCGGCCACTTTCTCCATCACCTCCGCCAGATTGCCGCCGATGTTCTTCTGGATAACAAACGCCGTGGCGGTGATCTCGAGATCGGGGCTCGGAACGCGCTGCACCAAATTCTGGAAGGCCGCCTCAACAGGAAGGCCAAGGTTGGTCTCCTGGATAAGGAGTTTGAACTCCGAGGCGATCGGCTCGGGCGATTCCTTGGTCGCGTGGTCGGCCGCCTGGAGGAACGTCTGCCCTGCCCTCAGCGCATTCACGAGGAGGATCAGGAACTCCGCCAGCTGGTTGTTGAACTTGGTGATCCTCGCCTGGGACCGGCCCTTCAGGATCGCCGGGGGCAGCACGAGCCCCACGATCCCGAGAAAGACCCCCAGCATCAAATTGTGGAACGCGAACCAGAAGATCAGGAGGGGACCGACCGCGAGCAGGAACCTCATCAGTATGTATTCCGAGCACCGCATCGGAATATCGGCCGCAGCCAGCGAGCGGTCGAGCTTCTCCACGTAGGATGCGCCCGTCACCTTGGCGAGCACCTTCGATAAATCGACCTGCTGCTTGCCCTCCTCCTCCCGGATCAGCTTCTCCCACTCCGGCGGCACGTCCTTCTGTGCGGTGACCCTCTCCTTCTGAAGCTGCATCAGCCTCTTCTTGACACTGTCGTCGCCGCCCGTGAACGCGGCCTGTAGGGTGAGCAGAAACATGGCCACCCCCGCAAACAACAGGAGCGCGATCACCCAGACATTTAGATCGAGCCCCGCCATGCGATCAGATCTCCATCACGCTCTGGAATACGTCGGTCGGCACCGGTGATCCCAGGCGTTTGAACCGGTCGAGGTAGCGCGAGATGATGCCGGTGCCCCTCATCTCGCCGTAGATCCTTCCCTCCGCGTTGACGCCCTTTGCCTCAAAGCGGAAAAGCTCCTGCATCGTGATGGTCTGTCCCTCCATTCCCTGGAGTTCGGTGATGCTGGTCACCCGGCGGCTGCCGTCGGCGAGCCGGGTCGTCTGCACGACGTAGTTGATGGCGGCCGAGATCTGCTCCCGTATGGCGCGCTGGGGGAGATCCATCCCGGCCATCATGACGAGTGTCTCGCAGCGCGCGAGGCAGTCCCGGGGCGTGTTGGCGTGCAGGGTGGTCATCGAGCCATCGTGGCCGGTGTTCATGGCCTGGAGCATGTCCAGGGCCTCGCCACCGCGGCACTCTCCAACGATGATCCGGTCTGGGCGCATCCGCAGCGAGTTTCTCACGAGGTCGCGGATGGTGACTTCACCCTTGCCCTCGATGTTCTTGGGCCGGCTCTCCAATCGCACGATGTGCTCCTGCTGGAGCCGCAATTCGGCGGCATCCTCGATGGTCACGATCCTCTCGTGGTTCGGGATGAACGACGAAAGGATATTGAGCATGGTCGTCTTGCCAGAGCCCGTGCCACCGGAGATCAAGACGTTCATTTTCGCGCGGACCGCCGCAGAAAGGAACAGCGCCATGCCCTGCGAAAGACTCTTGAACCGCAGAAGGTCCTCGATCTTGAGCGGGTCGGAACGGAATTTCCGGATCGTGATGGTGGGCCCGTTCAGGGAGAGGGGCGGAATGATCGCGTTAACGCGCGATCCGTCGGGGAGGCGGGCGTCCACCATGGGGCTGGACTCGTCGATGCGCCGACCGAGGGGCGAGATGATCTTGTCGATGATCCGCCGGACATGAGCGTCATCCATGAACTTCACGTCGCTGGCCTCGATCTTGCCCGAGCGCTCGACGTACACGCTGAAGGGGCCGTTCACCAAGATGTCCATGATGTCGTCGTCGCGGAGGAGGGGCTCCAGCGGCCCGAATCCAACCATCTCATCGACGATCTCGGTCAGCAGCCTCGAGCGGAGGTGGCGTCCGATGGGGATGCGCTCGGCCTTCAGTCGCTCGTCGACGAGTTCCTCGATCCTCGCACGCAAGAACTGGTCATTGCCCGGCTGCAGCAGGCGGGGATCGATGTTCTGGATGAGGTGGGGGAGAACCTGCTCCTTGAACTTCAGGCAGAATTCCTGCGACGGATCCCGGACCTGCATCTTCGGGGCGCGCGCCTCGGCGGGCGGGGCGGGGTTCTGCGAGCCTGGCGCCGGCCGATGTTGCTGCTGTTGCATTTGGGCTGGATTGACAAGTGCCACGGCTTCGTCCCTGCTGTAGAAAGTCTATGCCCTGACGCCCCCGACTTCAAGTGGGCTCCGCGGGCGAAATCGGAGACAGGCGCCGACCCTGTTGGCATTCCTCATCGCGGTCCTTGCCTGACGCTGCCCCAGATGGCGCCCGTGCCCGAGGTCGGTCTAGATGAGCGTCCCGAGCCCTTCTCGGGCGCCTTCCTCTTTTCGTCGGACCAGCGGTTGAAGGTCAGTTCGGCCAGTTTTGACAAAACGACGGCGAGGGGCTGTTTCGGGTCGCTGATGGTGAGCGGCTTGCCGCTATTGATCGAATATGTCGCCGGCTCTGGATTCGAGGGCAGATAGGCCGCCACGGGATGCTCCAGGATGGACTCGATCTCGCCATCCGAGATCTCGGCCCCGACCTCGGCGGTATTCACGAGGACCTTGATCTTTTCTGATGTCACGTCCCAATCCGCGAGCTTCTTGATGAAGCGCTGTGTCGCCAGGAGACGCACCACGTCGCGCGTTGTGAGCACGAACGCGAGGTCGCATTCCGCCAGGGCGGCCTCGGTGGCGGGCACATCGGGTCGCCCGGTGTCGATGACGATGTACTCGGAGATCTGCCGGAGGTTCGACGCGACATCGCGGGCGATGGGCTTGGTCAACTCGGCGACGTCGAACTCCTGCGAGGGCGAGGCCAGAAATCGCAAGCCCAGGGGATGGTCCGCCATCAGGGTCTCCAGGAATTCCGCGTCAATCTGCTCGCCGACGCTGAGGAGATCCGCGACCGTGTTGCGCGGGACGGCGTCGAGCATCACGGAGAAGTCATTGGGCTGGCCGCTGAAATCGACCAGGGTGACGTTGGGGTTCCACTGCGCCAGGCAGGCGGCGATATTCGTTGCCACCAGCGTCTTCCCCACGCCGCCGCGCGCGGAGGCAATCGTCACCAGATAACTGTTGCCAGCCACGAGATCGTGCTCCGCCGACGAAGGCACCGCCTGGAGGCTCTGCGCGATGGCCTGCCGGATCGACTCGACGTCGAGGGGGGGCGTGATGACGTTGCGCAGGCCGAGCTGCAGGATCCGCTGCCACACGTCGGGGCCCTCATTGCCCTCGAGGGTCAACACGAACTGCAGGCCCGGCTTGCGCTGGGCGAGATTGGCCACGAGGTCGAGGCCACTCATGTCCGGCAGATTGACGCGGATGAAGGCCACGTCGGCGCGCCCCGTGGCCAGCATGAACATCGCCTCCTGCGCCGACCGGGACTCGCTGACGATCTGGTGGCTTCCGATGGCGGCAAGCGCCTCCCGGATCTGTGAGCACTGCAGCTCGTCGTCGTTGACGAGAGAAATGGCGGCCATCGCGGACGTTACCGTGGCCTCAGCGTGGGCGCGGTGGGCCTTGGCAGGTTGTTCAGCGGCGTTTCGGCCGAAGGCGCCGGAGCGGCACCGGACGACGGCACGACCTGCGCCGGTGGCACGGGTGCGGGCGGCACATCAGCCATGGGAATCGGTTGGATGGTGCCCACCGCCGGGACCGGTGCTGCCGGGGCAACCGCCGCCGGAAGCGCCTCTGCCGGTGGCGCCGCTGGCGCCGCTGGCGCCGGAGGCGGGACCGCCTTCTTGGCCACGG
The DNA here is from genome assembly GCA_029560585.1 of Verrucomicrobiota bacterium. GTDB lineage: Bacteria > Verrucomicrobiota > Verrucomicrobiia > JADLBR01 > JADLBR01 > JADLBR01. The sequence continues at coordinate 19,885 of JAKQKQ010000297.1, forward strand.
TCGCCTTCCTAGGGGCCGGGGCGCGTTTCGGGGCGGCCTGTTCGACGGGAATCTCCTCGATCGTGTAGGGGCCGGACTGCCCACGGGCGATCCGCGCATCCCGCTCGGCCTCGGCGAGCGTCATGGGTGCCGCGGCGGCGTATGTCCGCGGTTCGAAACGGGGCCCCTTGGACGCCATGTCGGGATTGGCTGTGCCAAATGCCCGCTCGCGCTGCAGCAGCGCCTTGGTCTCACCCATCTCCGTCTCCATCGTCGCATCGACAGCGGCATAGGCGGGGCTGTGCACGATGTCCGGCGTCACTAGGAACATGACCTCCGAGAATCGATGCCCGCGGATCGTGTTCTTGAACAGGTATCCCAGGATGGGGATGTCCGAGAGCCACGGGAACTTGTTTTGATTGAGGCTCTCGTCCACGCGGAAGAGGCCCGAGAGCACGATCGTGTCACCCGACCTCACCTCGACGTTGTTCCGGGTGTTGCGCGAGTCGATCCGGAACGACCCGTCGGCGAACTCCACCGGGACCTCCGAGACCTTGGGTGTCACGAAAAGATTGATGTTGCCATTGGGCATGATCTTCGGCCGGAAAAACACCTTCACGCCAAACTCTTCTGTCTGCGTCGTCGTCTGGAAAATCCCCCCGATGATCGAGGATGTGGACAGGATCACCTTGCCGCCCGCCAGGAACGAGGCCTCCGCGCCATCGAGCGTCACGAGCACGGGCTTGGCCAAGATCTTCGCATCGCCGCTGGTCTCCAGCGTCCGCAACGACACGGTGTACGCGGCGTCGCTGCCCTCGGGCATCACCGTGCCATGCGTCAGACTTCGGACCTGGTCCGAGAGCCATTGCCCGCCCGCGCCAGGGCCGGGGATGTTTTCGATATAGCTGATGCCATAGGTCACCTGGTCGCCGAAGCGGAGCCCGAAATCCTTGGATCCTTCCTTGGTCAGGGCCACCACCACCACCCGAAGCCGCACCTGCTTCTGGTTGCGTATCCTCATGAAATCTAGGATCCCCTGCGGCGTGGGCTGGGTGTATGAGGTGGCGTCGGAGACGTCGCCCTCGGTCGTGTTGTCGCCGGCGGGAAACTGCGTGGTGTTGTACACGTTGGCAGCGCCGGTCGACTTGGCCTCCGACGGGCGGACCGCGGACAGGAATGCCGATGCGATCGACACCGCGCGATTGCGCTCGTCCTGATCCTCGACCTCGCCCTCCAGGATGATGTTCTCCTCGGCGATGAGGACGTTCACGTTCGGGTAGCCGATGGCGCTCTTGACGCGCATGGCCAGCGCCAGATCGTTATGGGCCACGAGCACCCGGACCTGCCGCTCGCCCGACTGCTCGAAGAGCGTGATGATCGTGGTCCCGGGTTTCTTCGCGTTCAGCACCAGCACCTCGGTCGTCACGGGCACGACCTCCACGATCTCGGGGTCGGATATGACCACCTTCTGGACCCCCGCCACGCTCAGCTTGTGGGACTCGCCAAGGAAGATCTGGACAGTCTCGGGTTCCACCACGGGATACGTCTGGGTTGGCTTGTCCGGCGGCGCCACCTGGACGGTGGTCCCCAGCACCTGGGGAACGGGCTGCGCCACTGGCTGGACCGGCTGCGCGGGTAGCGCGGCGCGCGGCGGCTCCGAGGTCAGCTGGCAGAGGCCGACGACAGGGGCGCCGGCCAAGGCGCAGGCTAGCGGCAGCGCCAGACGGCGGCCCACGCGCGTTGATCGTTGCGTTCTCATGATATTCTCCGTTCCTGGTTAACGGGGCACCGACACACTGGTCTTGTTGGCACCGCTAAAAATCTCGATCGTCGGCTGCTGCTTCGGGGCCGGCACCTCGGTGATCGTCGGCGCGCTCGTCCTCCCAAGCATCTCGCTGATCGACGTGCCATCCGACTGGACCTCCGCGCTATCCCGGAAATTGCGCAATGTGAAGTGGATCCTGGCGGCCAATTCGGTGAGCACCAGAACCTCGGCCTGCTCCGGACTCACCGCAAGCGTCACAACCGGCCGCTGGCTGGTCGTCTGATTCGGGCTGTTGCCCATGTTGATCTCCAGGACCTCCACGTCCTGAAGCACCGTCTGGGTCTGCTCGGTCGACTCCTTCCCCTCCTCGTCCAGCTTGAACTGGCCGATCACGTCAACGTGATCGCCCGGCACGATCGCATACCCCACCGCCTTGGCCTCGTCTATGCCCACGGTCACCGCCCGCTTGCCCTCGGGGATCCGGAAACTCAGCGCGGTCGCCTCCTCCCGGGTCGTGAGCTTCCCGCGCCGCAGGATTTCGTTCGCCACCATCGGCACCTTGGAAAACAGGGCCCTCGTCTCCTCCGGCGTGGAGAAAACGTCGGCCTCCACGCCCATCGCTTGTACCGCCTTCTTGGGGATGGCCTTAATCGTCAGCATGTCCGAGTGGATCTCGGTGCGCATGGGGATGTCGCGGGCCGTGAAAACCACGTTGACCATTTCTTCGGGCGCCTGGGGTCCCACGACCTGCTTAGAACGCCGCTCGATCACGTCTTTCATCAGCCAAATCCCCAAACCCGCCAGGGCCGCCGACACTAATAGCAGGAGGAGTGTCGATCTCGATCTTCCCATAGTATCAACAACTTACTAACAGAGGATGGCGTTTGCAACCAAAAAAACTGTTGCTTTAGCGTGACAGTCCCAAACCCCAACGGGTCGTGGCCAAAGGCAGGCCCCGGCCCCACGGATGGTACAAAAAAGGGGCGGCGGGAAGTCCCACCGCCCCTAGGAGCCAGCACGTTTGCGTGTCGCAAACGGCGCAAGATGCAAGCCGAACTTACGTGCCGCTCAGGTGCGACGTAGCCTTGCCGAAGGCCGTGGATATACCACCCTTCAGTGCCGTGAGCGCCGCAATCAGAAGAACAGAAACCAACGCAATGATCAAAGCGTATTCAACGAGCGTCTGACCCTTGCTGTCCCTTAGTACGAGTGCTTTCATTTTCTCACCTCCTTTCTCTCTCTATGCTCAATCTTGTGCTTGATGCCGAAAACGCGCGATCGTCAATCAGTGCCGCGAAAATCTCTATCTAAGGAGTACTGCCTGAATACGCCTTCTGGAGTTTGCTGTTGCTGTCCGCTATGTTGCCTTCAATGGCTGTCGAGAGTGTCAAGAGTGCCCCCACCACCGCCACCGCCACCAGCGCGATGATCAGTGAGTATTCCACAAGCGTTTGTCCACGCTTCTTCCTTTTCAGGCTTGGGACCTCGTTATTCAACCTCAGAACAGCAGCAGCTTCCGTGCCAATGCCCTAGCAGCCTGTCAGACTTTCGAGAGTTCGATAGGCTGCTAGTAAGCAAAACCGCTTGGCACTTAATTGGTTGCTGTGCATGAGGGAGAAGAGGGATCGCCCGAACGCCACCTTGAGCCAGGGACCTGCTATCTTTGCTAACTAGTTCACCTGCATAGTATTGTGCAGTCATCACCCCGGCGACTGCTTTCCTGTAAAGGGATAGCCGACCAGCCCCGTTGAATCCGGTCGCCCAACTGAATCGCGATGTCCGTTGGGAAGATGCTCTAAATGTGGGCAGTAGTGAAAACTTATCGTGACACACTGTTTTCCTAAGTTAACACCCTGCTGGGTTTCTCTTATAGAGTATCGGGGCGGAAACGAGCGGTATCGATTGTGCGGTAATCAGCAACCCTACCCAGGGGATCCACCAGAGACCGGTCTCCCCGTCCACCGATTGGACCTTGGCGGCAAACCAGACCACGCTCAATGTGAGCCACGTCAAAAGAGCCAACGCCTGCGGCACACGATGCTGCAGCACCAGCGCAGTCAATGCAGTCCAGAAGGCGGGCAACAAGAGAACGAAATCGTAGCTGTATGCATGCGGCACGAGCACCAAACCCACCGCGCACACCATGGCAAGGCCGCAGGCCAGGCCATTGCCGCTGTGCGTATCGTCGGAAACAAGGTGGCGTCGGCCAAGCGTCCAGCCCGCAACAAATCCCCATAGCCCCGCGCAGATCCACGCACCGTACCAAAAGGCAGCAAATCCCCCCCCAAGCGCGCGACTGGCCAAGGCAGCCAGCGTTGCCGCCTGAACGCTTGAGGGGCGACTGGACCGCACAAAATCCAAAAAATCACCCCAGGCTTCGGCCACAAAGCACGTCGTAATCGCACACCAAACCAAGGCGCAAAACGCAAATGCCCACACCGTCCTTGTCCGTCGCATGCCACACCCGTATCCCAGCGAGAACGCCACCGCTACCGCCGCAATATGGGGTTTGACCAAGACTGCCACCAGCAGCGCACCGGCGACCGTCGGCATCCCGCGCGACTGGTATGCCAACCACGCGGAGACCCCTAGCAAGGCCCACGCACTGCACTGGCCCGTGCCCAGCAAATTGAGACAGGGAAGCCAAAGGACCCACGAACAAGCGCACAGAACGCACGCGGCCCAGTTCCGTCTGGTGCCTGATACCACGCCCCCCCAAAACCATCCCGACACTGCAAGCAGAACCACATTGACCGCCACATTGATCCATGTCGCACACCGAAAATCCAGCTGCGAGATCGCCAAAAATGGCAGCAGGGAAGGCGGCGGGTGAAACAGGGGCCGGTATGCATACTCGCTCGGCCCCAACGTGTCCTCCGGATGATATGCGTTTCCTCCGCTCAGAGCCGCCCGACAGCCCAGATAAAAGTGAATGAATGTCTCGGCACCAAAGGGCGGGCGCTTGCCGAGGACCGCATCACTTTCCACCGCATGCCCGCCCAGGCCAGCGCGCGGTTGCAGGTACCCCCAGCCGATCATCAGGACTGTGGCGGCGATGACGGCCACGCCAGAGATTCGGCGAAATGGACCACATATCGAACGGGCACCCCAGCCTCCAGCCATCACGCAACGGATAGACTCTGCAGTAGAGGAATTCAAGCACTTGAACCCTCTCCTTTTTCTTACATGCTTCACTCCCAATGGGGCACGTAAATCCCGGCGCGACCGCCAACCGCCCCCGGCAGAGCGATCAGCACGCGAACTGGCGCCTCTGGCTCCGACCGGGACTAGGCGAGCTGGGTGCCGCGCTGCTGGCCGGTGCCCTCGCGTCGGCGATATCATATTGGTGCGGTCTGCCGACGCCCGCGATCCACGACGAGTTCAGCTACTTGCTCGCCGCCGAAACTTTCGCTTCTGGCAACGTCACCGCGCCTCCTCATCCGAACTGGATCCACTTCGAGTCATTTCACATCCTGCAGCAGCCGACATGCTCGTCAAAGTATCCCCCGGGCCAGGGGTTGCTCTTGGCCGCGGGATGGAGGATCTTTGGGCATCCCGCGGCAGGTGCTTGGCTGGGCGCGGCGCTCTCATCGGCGGCGGTTTGCTGGATGCTGCGGGGCTGGACCACGCCCAGGTGGGCTGTCTTTGGTGGCGTCGTCGCGGCAACCCACCCCGAGGTTCTGGCATGGAGCCAGACATACGAAGGCGCTCACGTGGCCATCATGGGCGCCGCCATCTTGCTCGGTGCGCTGCGCCGCATCGCGGGCCGTCGACCCGCGCGCAATGCAGCCCTCATGGCCCTGGGATGTTTCCTCCTGTTCATCAGTCGACCGTTCGAGGGGTTGGTCCTGGCCGCCATTTCCGCCCTTTGGCTGTCGGTGCGCGCATTCTGGGACGCGAGGCTTCGGCGCGCCCTGTTTTCGATCCGGGTATGGATCGCCTTGATGACTGTCGCGCTACCATCCGGGGTCGCCATCGCGTATCACAACGCAAGGGTCACCAACAACCCCGCCCGTCTGCCGTACGCCGCGTACCAGGACACCTATGGCTACTCACCGATTTTCCTCTGGCAGACCATCGGCCCGGTCAAGGCCTATAGGCATGACATCATGAGAGACTTTTACATTGGCTGGGAAGCCGACGCCTACCGCGCACTGCACACCCCGGATGGTTTCGTGAAGGGTATGCCCAACAAACTCTTGCGCTTCCTCCAGGCGGTTTTCGGGTGCTGGTTGCCCTTCCTGCCCCTCTTCGCTCCTTTCTGGACCGCCCGCCCATCCCGGTTTGCCCTCGTGGCGATCGGGGGGGTCTTCTGCGCCATCCTCGCCGTACCTTGGCTGACCCCGCAGTATGCGGCGCCCGCCATTCCTCTCGGGTGTCTGACGATCATCTCGTGGATGCGCGCCGCGGCCAAGGCACTCGCTCGCCATCGCTTGTCGGTCGCCCCCCTCTTGGTTCTCGCCATCGGAGGATCCCTCACCAATGCCGGAACTGGCGCGATCGCTGCCGCAGTCCACCGACCCGTCTGGGCCATTCACAGAACCATTCTGGAGTCCACCCTCGAGCGGCTCGGTGGCAAGCACCTGATCCTCGTCAGGTACGGCGCCGGACACTCCCCGCATGAAGAGTGGGTGTACAACCACCCTGACATCGATCGCGCGCATATCGTGTGGGCCAGGGCGATCCAACCAACCGCGGACAGCCACCTGATTGAAAGCATGCCCGACCGGAAACCATGGCTCCTCATGCCAGACGAATCCGGTGGCCCCGCCCTGATTCCGTATTAGCCCGGATATTTCACAGCCCGCAGGCTGTGAAATATCCGGGCTCTGGCCCACGACCAACAACCACCTCTTCTTCGCCCACGAAAAGCCACAACACGCAGCCAGGAGAGGCAGCGGGACAAACGCCCGGCCCCGACACGGAGACGCGACATTTCGAACTGCATTTCCCCTTGGACGAACCGCGCCCCGCGAGTAAACTCTAGGCATGGCCTCGCGGCGGTGGCTCCTGGGTGCTCGCAGAGAGCTCGGCCGACTGAAGCATATCCCCTTCCCCCTGATCCGCGTCATCAGCGGATATACGGGCGCCGATTTCCGCGGCGACGCGGGTGCGGCGATCCAGTCCGCGCTGATGTCGTTCCCGCGCGCGCTGTGCTGCGCGTTCGTCGCCGGACTGCCCGTGTCTTTCGGCCTGGTGGGGGCGGCGGTGGGCTCGATCATGGGGTCGCTGCTCGCCACATCCCGATACCTCGTGCTGCTGCCAACGAGGACATCCGCCATCCTGCTGCTTAGCCTGCTACTGACCCGCCACCCTGATTCCAACCCCGCGGAAGTGGTCAGTCTCCTGACGATGCTGGTCGCCGTGCTGCTGGTGGTCGCCTCGTATTTCGACCTGGGCCGCGCCGCGCGTCTCATCTCCAGGAGCGTGTTCGTGGGGTACGCCTGCGGGGCGGGCCTGCTGGTGCTCTTCAGCCAACTGCATTGGGCGCTGGGGTTCGATATCCCGAGGGTCGATACGTTCTATGAGGTGTGCGACGAGACCTTCCGCCGGCTAGGTCAAGGGTGCCTGCCGTCGCTGGCGGTCGGCGCGGGCACGGCGGCCGCCTGGCTATTCATCTCGATAAAGTGGCCGGCCTCCCCATCGAGCGCGATCGTCCTGGCGCTCGCCTCGATCGCGGGCGCGGCGCTGCAGGCCCATGGCGTCGCGATCGCCACGATCGCGCCGGTCCACGTGGACGCCCTGCGGCCGCACGTGCCCAACCTTAGCCTTTCGGAATTCAGTTCCGTGGCGAGTTCGGCGGTGGCGATCGCGCTGCTCGGCATCGCCGAATCCAGTTTCGTGGCGAAGCGCATCGGCGCCCAGGCCGGCGAACCGGACCACACGAACCGCGAGATGTTCCGCATCGGGGTGGCCAATGCGGTCGCCTCATTCTTCATGGCGATGCCCGCCTTCGCTTCGCCATACTGCAGCCGGGTGAGGTTCAGCGGCGGGGCGAGGACCCCGATGAGCTGCCTCTTCACGGGGGTGCTGCTGACGGCGGGCGTGATCTTCTTTGGCACGATGCTCCGCTGGACACCGCTGCCGGCCGTCTCCGCGGTGGCGATCTGCATCTGCGTGCGCCTCGTCCGCCCGTCGGACATCCGAATCGCCGCGTGCTCCACGGTCGAGGATTCGATCGTGTTCCTGACCACTTTCTTCGCGACGCTGCTGACGCCGCTCGACATCGCGCTCTATTTCGGAATCGGCTCATCCGTGCTGTTCGTCCTGCGCCGGCTCCCGGAGCCCAGCCTGGCCGAGTACACCATCGACCGTTCCGGCCAACTCGCGCCCCTCGCCACGGAAGGACAACGCGCAGAGCCGGCCGTCACCATGTTGCACATCGAGGGGGAGAGAACGTTTGGATCTGGCGATGCCCTCTTCGCGCAAGTCTGCCGCGTCTGCCACGAAAGCCGAATCCGGGTGGTGATACTCCAGCTCCGTGCGCCCAGGGCGCTGGACGCCAGCAGCCTGATCGCCATTCGCGAACTTCTCGAATTCCTGCACCGCTCCGGCCGCCATCTCATCATCGTGGGCGCCTCGCGAGAGGTGCGCGGGGCTTTGCGGAACTCGGGCCTGATCGATGCGATCGGCGCGCCCAACGTCCTGATCAGCGGCCGCGGCAATCCGCTGCTCGCCACGCGCGAGGCGCTCACGCGCGCGTCAGAAATACTCGAAAGAGAGCCTCCGGCAACTGCCCGGCCAGCCCTGGCCGGACTCGACATGTGACGCTCGGCGGGTGCCCCTGCCTGCGGCGGACACGGGACCCCGGCGAAACCCCCGACCCAAGGGGCGCCCATTTGCCCGACGGGCATTTGGCGCTACATTTCTCCATGATAAGCCAAAAAATCAGCCAGCTCGTCAACGAACAGGTGGGGCACGAATTCGCGGCATTCATCCAGTACGTCGCCGTCTCCGCCTATTTTGAATCATTGGCCCTTCCCAAACTTGCGCGTTACTTCGCCAAGCAGGCCGAGGAGGAAAAAGTCCACGCGCTGAAATTCATAAAATTCCTCAACGACACCGATCAGGCCGTCGCCATCCCGCCGATCCCGCAGCCCGCATGCGCATTCAAGTCGGTGGAGGACGCCATCCAACTCGCCTACGAGCAGGAGGTTCGCGTCACCAAACAGATCGAGGCGATCTACAATCAGGCCGCCTCCGAATCCGACCGCATAACGCAGAACTTTCTCCAGTGGTTCCTTGCCGAGCAGCTCGAGGAGGTCTCCAGCATGGATACGCTGCTCAAGATCACGCGGCGCGCCGGAGACAATCTCTTCCGCATCGAGGACTACGTCGCGCGCGAAGGGCATCCCGAGGAGGCGATCGCCGGATGACCCCCGAGACCGATTCTCCAATACCGCCGCTCAAGGAAACCAAATCGGCACCGCCCACTTGCCGATGGTGACAGAATCACCCTCGGCGCATTCCCTCTGGTAGAGCGTGCAGAAGTTCCCGGAGGAGGAAGGGTTGAACAACGGCACCTCGGGCACGGCGACCTTCCTAAAGCCCTGTTTGATGAGCGCCTCCGCCTGACTGTCCTTGTTTCGATCGGGTGCCGGCGTGAGGAAGTGCAGCATCCCGGCGCGGCTGCACCGAACGGCCTTCGAACCGTTCAGCGCAACGCGCAAGAACCTCGCGCCCTGCAGCGCCTCCGGAACATCGCTCGCGACGTAACCGCGATCGGTGAAGAGGGTCTCGCCGACGTCCAACGAAAAAGCCCCCGCGCCCTCGATGGCCAGCGCGGCGGCCGGGGCCTTGCGCAACGGTTCGCTATCCTTGTTGTCCCGAGGGGCAACCGGTTTTGCCTTGGGCGCTTCCATCCCGCCCGACGCCTCGCTGACAATCTGGCGCAGTCGGACGGCACCGCTGACCGCCTTGCCCGCGGACGCGTCTTCCTCGCGAAAACTCGCCATCAGGATGTGGCGATCACCCGTGCGGCTGTAGTCATAAATGATGCGGATCAGGCCGTCGGCGGTCTGCTGGCCGTCGGGATAAGACACGCCGTTGCGCTCGTCCAGCAGCAGCCCGCCGCCCCACGTCTTGCCGTCATCCGCCGAAACGAAGGCAGTCAGATGCGAGCGGCCCGTCTTCTCGGCGATCGGGCCGTGTTTGACCAACAGGAGGTTGCCGGAATTCAGGCGGCTGATGAAGAAACGCGCGCCAGGATGGACAATTGCAGAAGGCGCCAGTTCGGGCCACGTTGCACCACGATCCGTTGATACACTCTCCCCGATCCCGTACTTCGTTCGGACCAGCAACCAGAGAGAGCCATCCTTGCGCTCGACGAACATGTGTTCGTCAAACTGGCGGGCCGCCACCGGCACATTGCAGCCCCCGCGGATCGACCACGTCTTCCCCCCATCCGTGGACACGACCATCTTCGCGCTGTTGTCCGTCTGCCGCCAAGTCGAGGCCGGCAGCACCCACTCGCCTGTGGAGAGGACCAGCGGCTTGCACATCATCACGCCGTTCGAGATGCGCGCCGGCCTGCCCCACGACGGTTGCCCCGATTCCGGGTTGGCGATCTCCATGCACCAGACCCCTCCGACCGTGGATTCGTGCCCGACCGTCTGCGCCCAGAACACGCGCAGTTTCCCATCCGGCGCCATCCAGAGTTCCGGATCGAAGGTGCGCACGGGGCCATCGCCATCCGGATCAACCACCAGCACCTCGCGCCAAGTCTTCCCGGCGTCCCCGCTGGTGCTGAGCACCACGTAATTGTTCTGATCCTCGCCGGGCGTCTTGCCCGCATACCAGTCCGCCCAGAGGCGCCCGCCGGGCGTGACGGCCATGCTCGGGATCCCCTGAAAAGCCCGGTTGGTAACGGCGTGCTGCGCCTGTGGCGGCCCCACATAATGCGCCGGGGCGAGAAACACGGCGTCGTCCGCGGCCATGGCCCCCAACGCGACGAAAAGAAGGCCTATCGTCGGAAGGCACCGGCATCCCGTCCGCCCGCGGACGCCCATCGACGGCGAACCCCATCCCCGCTTTGTCCCCGGCGCGCGTCGTCGCGCGCCGCTCTTCATCGCCAATGTCTTCACCTGCACCCTCTTTCTCTATCGCGCCGCCCACGCGCCGCCGAAGTGCGCAAGAGCATGCCGCCACCGTGCGCTTTTTGGAAATCTAATTGTATTTGAATCACCGGATGATCCCATCCGGCGGCTGCCGGACCACCGGGGGTGAAAATGAGACGCAGGAGCGCGCCTGCGTGCGATTCGCGCATGGGATCGCCTGCAAGCACGCTCCTACGATTCGGTGTCTGAATCTTCGAGTCAGCGCGGGATAATCCAGAATGAAATTTCTGGGGGCGGAGCCGTTTTGGAGTGCGTTGGCAAAGCGAAGCGGCGACACCGCTTTTGCCCCCGGCGGAGCCGAAGCCGATGGCCCCGGCTCCCGCTTCGCGCGCCGCCAAAGCGGTGGCGCCGTCCGGCCGTTGCCGGACTCTGCCACCGCAGTCCAAAGCCCTCCAGGCCCGGATCCTGGGTCGGGGCACGAGCCGCGCCCGCGAACAGCGACGTGGAGTTTCTGGCTAGCCCAAACGCGTGCGAAGTTTCAGGTCAGCGATCAGGGCCCGCCGCGGACCTGAACCACTCCTCGCCGATGACGCGCCCCAGGAGGAAGAACTTTCGCTCCGGGTACCAGAGCACTGCCTTTCCGTTGCGGACGGTGAAGCTGGAATAGAGCGCAAGATCCAGCCGGCCCTTGGTGCCGGGTTTGCCGAGGCTCACGCCATCGTGATCCATGAAGAACCTCGGTTCGTCGAACCACACCGGCTGATCCGCGCTCGCATGGAAGCGGCCCGGAACGAGATAGATCGGGCGACGGTGGTAGCTGGTGTCCGTGGGTCCGAAATTCTTGTAATGGCCGTCGTGGTTGTGGATGAAGAGCGCGTAGCGACCGCTGCCGGCCTCGTTGCCTCCCACGTCGTACATGGGGCATGGCGAGAGGGGTTGAAGCAACGGCGCGCCGCCGTCCTTGCGCAGGAGCGGGCGCGGCTGGCTCCATGTTTCTCCGACATCCGCGCTCACGCTCCAAAATGGGCTGCCCGATGCGGTGCGCATCACGCAGAACAGCCGCCCGTCCGGCAGCTTCACGACGGTCGGTTCCTGGCAGGCGCTGACGTCCGGATGCCCCGGGAATGGGACCGCCAGGGCCCTCTCGTTCGCGGCGAACCAACTGATCCTCAGGTCCTGCGGTTCCGGGTTCTCGTCCACGTTCTCGAAGCGCATGAACTCGACGCGCGAGTCCGCGGAGATCCATGACTTCGTCGGGTTCTTGCGCACCGCGAAACTCGTCCATCGCGTGAAGCCCGCGAAGTACCTCCCGCCCTTGCCGAGCCGCAGTGGCTTCTGCCAGCAGAGCATGTTCGGCGGCATGGTCAGATCGGGGTTGTCGTTGATGCTGCGCGCGATCGGGACGTTCTGCGGCTGCGACCACGTCGCGCCGTTGTCGTCGCTGCGAATGCCGTGCAGCCAGCCGGTGTGGTGCGGGAAGTTGTCCACGCGACCGATGTGCTGGCTGTAGAGCACGTAGATCCGCCCCTTCTTGCTCACGAGCGGGTAGCCCCAGCTCGCGATGTGGCCATCGCCCGGTTTCTTGGGCCCCGCGATGATGCGCGGCTTGGTCCACGTGACGCCCTCGTCGGCGCTGCGCGCAAACGCGATGTGCTGGTCCGGCTGCGCCTCCGCGGAACTCTGCGTCCAGACCGCCATCAGCGAGCCGTCCGGTCCATCGAAAACGAGAAAATGCTCATTGCCGGTGTCGTTGACGCCCACGTCGGTGACCTCCGGGACAAAGACAACGTAATCCGGCTTCGTGATGCGAAGCTGCGACGGTATTCGCGCCTTAAGGTCGGCGGGCGAGGCGATGAAATTCGCGTCGGTGTCTGCGGGGGCGGCGGCCTGCAGTTGTGCGATCAGGCCCCATGCCGCGGCCCCAAAGATGAGGCATGCGATGCTCTTCATGGATCCCTCCAATGTCTTGGTCCCGATTCACGCCCCCACGAGCGTTTCAATCTCCCAGCCCTTGCGGTACTGGCGCCGTACGAGGGCGGTGGCGGCGGGGTCGTCGAAAGTCATGGTCCTGGCGTCCCACGACAGCTTGCGCTCCGGCAGTCGCTGCGCGATCGTCCCGAGCACCACGGTCTCATTCAGTGGCCCGGCATAGTCGAAATTCGAATTCGCCTGTTTTCCCGCGAGGATCGCGTCGGTCCACATGCGATAGTGGTCCTGCGCTTCCATCTCGGCGTACGCCTGCTTGAGCGTGGTGCGGCTGTAATCCAGGAAATCGGCCTGCGGGTAGAGCCGCGGTATCGATGGCGAATGCGCGGTGACCAGCGTCCCCTTCTCTCCGACAAAGATCGAACCCGCGCCCGGCAGCTTCTGTCCCTCCGGCATCCGCGCGATCTCCACGGCCGGCAGCTTGCCCCCGTGGTACCACGTGAGCCGGAAGCCCTCCGCGGCAAACTTCGTGCCCGCGAACTCGTAGCCCACGATGCTCCATTCCGGATAGGTCTGGTCGTTGACGCCACTCACCTGCGCCGAGACGTTCCGCGGCGCCCCCAGCTCAAGGCTCCACACGACGGGATCCATCACGTGGCACCCCATGTCGCCCAGCGAGCCGCAGCCGAATTCCCGCCAGCCCCGCCAATTGAAATTGTGATACACCTGATGCTTGTAGGGCCTCGGCTTGGCGACCCCTATCCACAGGTCCCAGTGGATGCCCTCCGGGACAGGATCCTCCCCGGGAGGCATGCCCATGCCCTGCGGCCAGTTCGATCGTCCGACCCAGCAATGGGCCTCCTTCACCTTGCCGATGACCCCATCGCGGATGACCTTCACGAGACAACGGTAGCCCGCGCTTGAGTGGGCCTGGTTGCCCATCTGCGTCACGACGCCCTTGGCTTTCGCAAACTCCCGCATGACGCGCGACTCGTGCACCGTCTGCGTCAGCGGTTTCTGAACGTAGACGTGCTTGCCAAGCGCCATCGCCGAAAGCGCGATCGTCGCATGCATGTGGTCCGGCGTCGCCACCGTCACCGCATCAATGCCTTTCTGTTCCAGCATCCGCCGGAAATCCGCATAGCGCGTCGCGCCGGGGAACTTGCGCGCCGCCGCGCCTATCCCAAGCGGGCGCGCGGCCTGACCTTTGCCGAGGTTGTCGGGCTGGTCGCCACCGTCCCGATGGTCGATGTCGCACAGCGCCACCACGTCGTGCAATTCGCCATCCCCGCTCGCGCCGATCAGGTCCTCCCATCCCTTGCCCGCGACCCCTACGCACCCCAGCCTCAGGCGGCTGTTGGGCGAGGCCGCCCGCGCCCGGCGATGTACCGCCAGCGGCGCGAGGGCCCCGCCAAATACAAACGTCCTGACCAGCTGTCTCCGCGTGACATCCAGACTCATGCCAAGCCTCCCGAGGGCGATTCGACCCTCAGCCCTTCTTGGATTTCTCGCGCTGCGCGATCAGCGCCTTGATCCAGGGCCCGCAGTACGCCCAGTGATCGTGGAACGTCCGGCCGCTGAACAGATTCCCGTCGATCACGCAGGGCTCGTTCACGAAGGTGCCCCCGCAGACCTCCAGGTCGAACTGGCACTTCGCGACGGTCGCCATCTTGCGCCCCTTGACGCAGCCCGCGTAGGCCGGGATCTCGACACCGTGGCACACGCACCCCACCGGCTTGTTCGCCTCGAAGAAATGCCGCGTCAGCCTCACCAGATCCTTGTCGTAGCGCGTGTACTCGGGCGCCCGCCCTCCGCTGAAGAAGATCCCCGCGTACTCGTCGTAGTGCTCAGGCAGGATGTCCTTGAAGGCCGCGGTCGCCTCGATGGTGTAGCCCTCCCATTCGCGCGTGATGGTCCAGCCCGGCTTCACCTCGTGCATGACCATGTTGTAGCGCTGCTTGATCGGGCCAGCGACGACCGCCTCGAAGCCCTCCTCGCGCACCCGATAGAACGGGTATAGCGTGTCCACCGTCTCCGTGGCGTCGCCCACCACGATGATCACCTTGTTCATCATATGCTTGCTCCTTTTCTGTCTGTTGATCGACCAAACCCGTCAGCGCCTGACCAGACCCCCGCAGGAGCCTGCTTGCAGGCGATGCGAATCGCGCGCAAGCGCGCTCCTACGGACGGGCGCATTTTGGAAACCGCGCCCCACTGACGAGACCGCGCATGTGTGTTGAAAAGTTCAAGGTACCCCTGCCAGCATCTTCTCCAGATACTCCCGGCTGCGGTTGATCTCCGCGGTCACCGCCGAGGCCGGTTCAAGGATCGGTATGCCTCGCGGGAACGGGTGCATGAAGATCTCCACGAAACCCCCATAGGCCATCTTCTTGAGCGCCGCCACGGACGGGCCAAAATCCAGAGGGCCGCGACCGGGCATCTGCATCAGCTCTTTCCCCTTGGGCTGCGGGCCCGTGGCCCATCCCGCGCCCTGCGCGTAAAAGAACTTGATCGCCGGACCTAGTTCCGCGACCAGCGCGCCCTGCATCGCCCCATCCTGTGGCAGGTGGTGCGGCGCGAACGCCAGACCGAGGCGGGGAGAAACCGATGCCTCGGCAAAATACCGCATCGAATCCGCGCTGTGCAGCAGCGATCCCGAGTGATTCTCGATCGCGATCGTCACGCCCCGCCGCTCCGCCTCCTCCACGTGCACCATCATCTCCCCGGCGAACTCCCGCACCGCCCTCTTCAGGTCCTCGCCCGCGAGATTCTTCGGCCCCTTCGCTCCGGTGACGATCACCTCTGCCCCAAGGCGCCTCGCCAGGGCCAGTTCCTCCTTCAGCCCGAACGGCCCGAGGTCATAGCGCGTGATGCAGCCGAGCTTCACCCCATGTTGCACCAGCAGCGCCGCGAACTTCTCCTCGCCCATCTCCGTCAGTTGCTCGCGCTGGTTGCCGTGCGCCGCCGGCCAGATGTCCAGATGCCCCGCGCCAATCTTCGGCACCTCCGGCACGATCTCGGCCAGCGGCGCTTTGCCGTACATCGGCGAGGCCAGGATGTATCGAAATCGATAGTCCCCCGCCGCAAGGGCACGCGCGGGTGCCGCCACCAGCGCCGCCAGCCGCATGCAAAAATCCTTCCTGCCGATGCCCGACGACGACCCACTCATCTATATCTTTTTCCTACAGTTCCCTTGCCATTCCAATGCCGATATGCGCATATTTTGTGTCCTTTTACGAATCGCCGTGCCACCTCACACCTGCCGTCGCGACTACCGCAGCCCGTTCACTCGGCTCGGCACCAGTTTTGCGGACATGGACCACGGCAGGCAACCCGCCTTCGTCGTGCACGAGTGCGGCTTCATGCGCTACGAGGACTGGAACCACCGCGGCATCCGCAGTCCCTACTGGCGCCTCCACCACAATGGCGCACCCGGCAACGCCCTCCGCGCCGCGGGCAACACCTTTCCGCTCGAGCCGCGGTCCGTCCTGATCACCCCGCCCGGCGTCACCTTCGACACCATCGGGAGGAGGACCGTACCGCACATGTGGGTCCACTTCACCCCCGCGCATGAATTCGCCCTTTCCCTGAAAACCCCGCTGGCCATCCGCGTATCCGGCCCGATCCGGCCCTTGCTCTCCGCCTGCGCCAAGTCCTGTGACGCTGGTGGAGCGGCCGTGGACCATCGGCGCCTCCACCACCTGTGCATCGCCCTGCTCCATGCCGTTTTCGCCGCCATGCCTGCCGTTCATTACCACGGCTACCCGCCCAGGATCCTCAAGATCCTCGAACACATTGCCCGCCACCCCTCAACCGACCTCTCAAACTCCCGGCTCGCCACCCTCGCCGGCCTCGGCCTGCGCTCTTTCGAAAAATGGTTCAAGTTCCATGTGGACATGAGCCCGGCCGCATACGTGTCCACCACCCGCATCCGGCTCGCCTGCCGCCAACTCGCCCTCTCCGAACGGCCCATCGACGAAATCGCCGAATCCCTCGGATTCCCAGACCGTTACTACTTCAGCCGCGCCTTCAAACGCCACATGGGCTGTGGGCCCGCCACCTTCCGCAAGGGAGGTGGTGGACGCGAGAATTAGCCCGGATATTTCACAGCCTGCCGGCTGTGAAATTCCGGGCTCTGGGAAAACCGCGCCATGAAAGCCATTTATTGGGAAAGGTCAGGCAAAGACTGGGTTTTTTCGCGGTTGCGGAGTGTGTTTCGCGGACCGGTGGCCCCAGACCCTTCAAAGTCGCGTTCTTCGGAGCGCGGTTTTCTTTTGAGCCTGCATATTTCACGCGGAAGCGTGAAATATGCAGGCTAGAGCGACCATGATTGGCAGGCCTTATTCATCGGGGGAGGGGATGGAATGAACGCCGATTCCTTCGGGCGCACGGTGGATTACCTGCGCATCTCTGTCACCGACCGCTGCGATGAGCGGTGCCTCTATTGCATGCCCGAAGGCTACAGGGGCTGGGTCCAGCGTGACGATCACATGACCGCCGATGAAATCATTCGCGTGGCGGAGGCCGCCACCCGCCTGGGTTTCCGGAAATTCCGGGTCACTGGGGGCGAGCCGCTCGTCCGGGCGGACATCGCGGAGATCGCGCGGCGGCTCTGGGATCTGCCGGGCGTGCAGACGCTGGGCATCTCCACGAATGGCACGCGATTGGCATCCGTGGCGAAAGATCTGAAACGGGCCGGCGTCCGCTCGATCAACGTCAGCCTCGATGCGCTCGCTCCCGAACTCTACCGGCGGATCACCGGCGGGCGGGTCGAATCGGTGCTGGCGGGAATCGATGCCGCGCTGGGGGCCGGATTCGAGGTAATCAAGATAAACTGCGTCCTGATGCGGGGGATCAACGAGGGGGAAGTGCTCCCCTTGACCCGATACGCCGCGGAACGGGAGATGCCGATCCGTTTCATCGAACTCATGCCGGTTTCGCGGGCAGACGTGTTGGACCGCTCGAGTTTTCTATCCGTGCAGGAGTTGATGCGGCGCCTGGAACGGGAAGGGATGCTTTTGCCCCTTCCCGACTTTCGGCCCGGTCACGGGCCCGCGAAATACTATGCCTACGAGCCGATCGGGGCGAAGGTGGGTTTCATCGGTGCGCTAACAACGCGGGGTTTCTGTGAGACGTGCAACAAGCTTCGCCTGACCGCCGATGGGAAGCTGCGGCCGTGCCTGGGCCGACATGGCGAGATCGATCTGCTGGGATCCCTCCGTGCAGGGCAGACCGACCCCGCTGGGCCTCTGCTCCAGGCCATCGCCAACAAGCCCGAGAATCACGAGTTCGCCGCCTGCTACGAGCCCGGTCGACCGATGACCGCGATCGGCGGTTGAGCACCGGACGCATCCTCCGTGCGTGTGCCGGGCTTGCCCGCTGGGTCTTGGGTCTGGTAATTCTGGCGTCACGCCCCCATGGGTGCTAGTAGAGGACAAGACCTTGAGGAATCGGCGTCGGCGCTCTCATCAGGAACTCAGGGATTCAGGAAGGGGTCGGAAGTTCCGCGCCGGTCGGTTCTCCCTGCCTTCCTGAGTTGCTGATTGCCTGCGACTGGCGTTGGTCACGCTGGACGGCGGGAGTCCCGTTAGGTGGCCAGAATAGCCAGAGAATTGCCCACGGAATGCCTTGAGGAGCCCAAGAATTGGGCCACGGGATTTGCAGGGATGGATAAGGACGCGATGGTGGATCATGTCTGAGTCGCCGGGGAACGTCGTGGGAAAGTGGGAGAAGAGGCTGCGGCGGCGCCTGGTCCGTCTGCTGAAGCTTCGCGTCTGGGTCGCCGAGATCATCCATCCGAGCGAGCTGCAGATCACGTTGGTTTGGGCGGGAGTGGTCGGTTTCCTCGGAGGGGGCTCCTCGATCGTTTTCCGGTGGCTGACCCGCCTTCTAAATAGTGCCCTCACGCAACAGCAGGGGACGGGCGGGCTGGTGGAGAGTTTTTCGCACCTCGCGGGATGGCAGTGCTTTTGTCTCCCTGCGCTGGGCGGTATCCTCGCCGGGTTGGTGCTGCTGCTGGGCGAGCGATGGCGGGGTAAGAGCAGCACGGACTACATGGAGGCGATTGCGGTGGGCGACGGGGTGGTTTCCGCGCGCAGCAGCCTCACCAAGTCGGTCTCCGCGATGTTCACGATCGCTTCGGGCGGTTCCATCGGCCGCGAGGGACCGTTGGTCCAGCTTGCGGCGATGCTGGCCTCGCTCTTGGGGCGGATCGGCCGATGGCCGCCCACCCGGCGGCGATTGCTCGTGGCCTGCGGGGCGGCGGCGGGGATCGCGGCGGCCTACAACGCGCCCATCGCGGGCGCACTGTTCGTGGCCGAGATCATTCTGGGCTCACTGGCGATGGAGATTTTTGGGCCACTCGTATTCTCATCGGTGGTGTCCACGCTGACGGTGCGCTCGATCCTAGGGGGCAAACCGCTCTTCGAGATACCGCAGTTCCAGCTCAGTTCGGGATGGGAGATGATCCCGTGTATGGTGCTTGGCCTGTTCGGCGGACTCCTTGCGCCCTGGTTTCTCGCGCTGCTCCGTTGGAGCGAGCAGAGTTTCATGAGGATGCGCGCGCCCGGCTTTGTGAGGATGGGGATCGGCGGCCTTATCGTTGGCGCGCTGGCTGTCAACTATCCCGAGGTGTGCGGAAACGGTTACAGCACGGTGAACACGATTTTGCACGGTGGCTGGGTGTGGCAAGGATTGCTGGTTGTCCTGGTTTTGAAAATGGTCGCCACGAGCGCCACGTTCGGTTCGGGGGCGGTGGGGGGCGTCTTCACCCCGACGCTGTTTGTCGGCGCATGCCTCGGCTATCTTTCCGGAACGATGCTGGCGTGGTTGCCGGGATGTCACGGTATCAGCCCGATCGCGTTCGCCCTGGTGGGCATGGGTTCATTTCTCGCCGGGACAACCCACGCGCCCATCATGGCAATACTGATGCTTTTCGAGATGACGCTCGATTACCAGATGATCCTCCCGCTGATGCTGGCTTGCGTGGTCGCCTACTACACATCATTGCATTTTGACAAGCGCTCCATCTACAGCGAATCGTTGAGGCGCAAGGGGGCGCTCGATTTCCGCCTCCAGCTTTCCGGCCTGAAGGTTGCCGATCTCATGAGGAGATCGCCGGTCACGGTGAATGAGACCGCGCACTTTTCGGAGATCGGGCGCGCCTTCATCCAGAACCGATTCAATTATCTTTACGTGACGGATGATCGCGGGCGATTTCGGGGGGCGGTATCGCTGCACGATGTAAAGGGCTATCTGAACGAGCCCGAACTGGCGGAGCTGGTCATTGCGCGCGACATAACGCGAGATGACTTCCCGACGGTTGCCGACGATGTCACGCTGGCCGAAGCGCTGGACAAATTCCTGCACCACGACGGCGAGCGTCTGCCTGTGGTCGGCCGAGACAGCAGATTGGTCGGCAGCATCTCGAAAACGGACATCATCCTGGCGTTGGCGCTTTGAGCGGCCGGATGTTGTCGGCGCCAGTGGATCCTCGAATCAGAATTCCTTTCGACCGCTGGGTTTTCTTAGCCGGATTGACCGTCTATCTGGATGGTTGTATTCTCACAAAATGAAACAGGGGGCTTGTCTCGCAATCGCCGCGATTTTGTCGATTCCGGGGGCCTCGGCCCAGGAACCGGTCACTTTGGCGGACATCCAGATCGAGCGCATCGGGGGCGGGAAGCAGCGCAACGTGATTTTCATTCTCGCCGACGACCACCGCTATGACGCGCTCGGATTCATGGGGCACCCGTTCCTGGAGACGCCCCACATGGACTCGATCGCGCGCAACGGGGTCCACCTGCGCAACGCGATGGTGGCGACCGCCCTGTGCTCCCCGAGTCGCGCGTCTATCCTGACCGGGCTTTACACCCATCGGCACCGCGTCATCGACAACAATCGGCCTGTGCCCTCCGGCGTGCGATTTTTCCCGGAGTATCTCCGGAAGGCTGGCTACGAGACAGCTTTCATCGGCAAGTGGCACATGGGGGGTGAGAGCGACGAGCCCCGGCCCGGCTTCGATCACTGGGTCAGCTTCAGGGGCCAGGGCAGCTACCTGCCCACGCCAGCCGGGCTCAACGTTGACGGCAGGCATGTCCCGCAAAAGGGATACATCACCGATGAGTTGACCGACTACGCGCTGGAATGGCTCGGATCGCGCGATCTCAAGAAGCCGTTCTTTCTATATCTGTCCCACAAGGCCGTTCACGCAGACTTTGTTCCGGCTGCGCGCCACGCCGGACGATACGCGAGCGCGAAGTGGGAACTGCCTCGCACGGCGCAGGCCTACGATGGCTATCGGAACCAGCCGCGCTGGATGCGGGACCAGAGGAACTCGTGGCACGGCATCGACTTTCCGTACCACAGCGACCTCGATGTGACGCAGTATTACAAGAGCTACTGTGAGACGCTGCTGGCGGTCGACGATGGCGTCGGCAGACTCCTGGCCTGGCTCAAGGCGAAAGGGCTCTTTGAATCCACGCTCGTCCTTTACATGGGGGACAACGGCTTCCTTTTTGGCGAGCACGGGCTCATCGACAAGAGGGTCGCCTACGAGGAGTCGATCCGCGTGCCCATGCTGATGCAGTGCCCGGAACTCTTTCCCGGCGGTACCGTGGTGACGCAGGTCGTGGCGAACATCGACGTGGCCCCCACCATCCTTGAGGCCGCCGACGTCAAGGAACCGGCGCACATGGACGGCGCCAGCTTCGTTTCACTTGCGCAGGGAAAGTCCGTTCCATGGCGCGCGGATTTCCTGTACGTGTATTATTGGGAGAAGAACTTCCCGCAGTCCCCGACGGTGTTCGCGCTGCGCGGCGACCGCTACAAATACGTGACGTATTACGGGCTCTGGGATTGCGACGAGTTCTACGACCTTCAGGACGATCCGGGAGAGACGGTCAACCTGATCAGCAGCAAGGAGCACCAGCAGCTCATTCGGAAGATGGAAGGCAGGCTTTACTCCGTTCTCGGGGAGCGCGGTGGCATGATGATCCCACTCAATCAGCCAAAGGGCGGATCGCAGAACAAGCGGCTCGAGACCCGCGGCGGCCGTCATGCCGCGGACTTTCCGGATTCCCTGGTCGTCCCGGCACCGCTGAACAAGGGCGCGAAATGATGCTGTCCTTTCTGATGCGAAAGAGATTGATGCGCCCATAGGGGCGGGTCGGTGCCCCGATTGAAAGAGAGAAGACGCGGGACTTGCCGTTGGGGTGGATGTGGCGAAATTGTTGGCGATGTTGAAAAGCGCGAGCTCTAGCCACTATCCGGTGCCCCCGCGGGGCCGTGCGGGATCGGCGATGGGGAGGGGCATCCTATTATTTCTCATTTTCGGTTTTCCGCTCTTGTGCGGTGCGGCGGTGGAGCCGTGCCGCATCGAGATCGTCGAGAAGGGCAGCGGGTGGCCGGTCCCATTGGTGGAGCTGCGCACGACACACAATGTGCGCCTCGTCACCGATAACGCGGGGGTCATCGCCTTTGACATGCCAGAGCTGATGGGGCGGGTCACGTGGTTCAGCGTTGTCGGGCACGGCTATGAGGCTCCCAAGGACGGGTTTGGCATGGTGGGTTTCCGGCTGAAACCGGAGGCCGGCAAGACGCTTCGGGCGGAGGTCAAGCGGACGATCGTCGCAAAGCGCCTGGGGCGAATGACGGGTGGCGGGCTTTTTGGAGAGAGCCAGCGATTGGGGCGCGAACTCGACGTGACCGAATCGGGCATCCTCGGCTGCGACAGCGTGCAGAACGCCGTGCACCGCGGGCGGCTCTTTTGGGCCTGGGGCGACACCATCGTGCCGGGATATCCGCTGGGCATTTTTGACATGACCAGCGCGACCACGGCAGTGCGGCCCCTTGGGTCGTTCGAGCCGCCGCTGCGTTTGAAGTTCACGTACTTCACCGACGACAAGGGCGTGCCACGGGCCGTGGCGAAGATGCCGGGCAGCGGCCCCACGTGGGTGAGCGGCTATGTCAGCCTGCCGGCCAAGGACGGGGACGCCCGACTCGTGGGCACATACGTGAAGATCAAACCCCCGCTTGAGGCGTACGAGTGCGGCCTGTGCGTGTGGAATGACAGTGCGGAGAAATTCGAGCGCCATCGTGTCCTTTGGGCCAAATCGGACTCTTCGCCCAAACCGACGCCGGCGCCCGAGGGGCACCCGACCTTTTGGAAAGATGCGCGGGGCAAGGAGTGGGTGCTGTTTGGCAACCCTCTGCCCACGCTCCGATGTCCGGCCACGTTTGAGGCCTGGCAGGACAGTTCTACCTGGGAGGTGCTCAAGCCGCAGGAGAGTCTCGTTTCCGCCGCCGACGGCAATCCGGTGAAGCCGCACAGCGGCTCGATCGCGTGGAACGCATTTCGCCGGCGTTGGGTGACGGTCTTCATGCAGAATGGCGGCAAGCCGTCTGCGCTGGGCGAGCTATGGTATGCGGAGGCGGATTCACCCACCGGGCCATGGGGCAAAGCCGTGAAGGTGCTGACGCATGACATATACACCTTCTACAACCCTCGGCTCCATCCCGAGATCACGCCCGAAGATTCGCCGGTCCTGATCTTTGAGGGGACGTACACCCATACGTTCAGCAGTGCCAAGGAACCCACGCCGCGCTATGATTATAACCAGATCCTGTATCGCCTGGACCTCGATGATGCCGCGCTGCGTCCGGCGCAGGGACCCTGATTTGTTCGTTGATTCAGCCGATCTGCCGGAAATTCAGTTGGCCTTGGCCGGCGGCATTGATCCGGTCCGGGGTCCATGGTGGATCCCACACCAACCGCACATCGACGCGCCCGATGCCTGGGATATCCGAAAGGGCGTTGCGCGCGCCTTCCACCATGAATCCTTCCAGGGGGCATCCACGCGTGGTCAGCGTCATATCGATTCTCAACTCTCCGGAGCGCCCATCCAATTCGACCCGGTAGATCAGCCCGAGGTCCACGACGTTCAATCCGAGTTCGGGATCGATCAGTTTCCTGAGCCTTCGCGTCACTTCTTCCTCAAGGTCATCCGCCATGTCAGACACTCCTCCCTGATTCTTCGGTGGTGGGCCGATTGGCTCCCACGAACCAATGTCGCATCACGAGCGCCACGTTGCCCGCAAAACAGAGCATGCCGCACAACCAGACGACGGCGCCCCCGATCACGGGTGCGGTCTCGGTCCCGAAAATGCCGGCGACCAGCAAGAGAAAACCGACTAGGAGGAGGGTGGCCGCAGCGGACTGGAGGATCGGCGAAACCATGTCGGCGAAAACCGGGACCGGTTCCCGGCCAACGCGCGGTCCATACACCCTGTGCCAGACCAAAAAAGGGAGAATCTTGTAGAGCATGCCAACGATCGAGGGAACCACGACGCCGAACAACGCGGCAAATGGATACGCGAGCTGAAAGCTTTGACCAAGCTGCCCGCCGCCCAACCGGACCGCCGCGATCCCCAGGGCGCAGGTCGGCAGGAGCATGGCGACGCCCCCGAGAAAGGTGATCAGCCCCCAGTCGATTTCGGCGCGCCTTCGGATTCGGAGGATCGCGACGAGTTCGATGGCGTGGAGGGAGAGGCCCATCGCGATGGCCACCGCGGCCAGGCCGGCGCCGAGGTTCCAACCGAGGGGCAGGGATATGACCAAGACGGCAAGCCCCCCATTGACGAGTCCCCAAAGCCACCACGCGCGACGTCCCTCGCGCCACTCGGCAAGCGTGAACATGGGCACGAGTTTGAGCGAGATCCCGATGATCAGGTTGATAAAGATGCCCAGTATCCCGAGATGGGCATGTGCCTGCAACCAGCCCATGGGGTCACCCGGTAACAGTGGCCGGAACTTGGCGGTGACCATCGTCAGCCCCAGCCCGGTGGTCGCGAGCATCCACCCGAGCGTCGTTGTGACAAATGCGGCCGTTATGTCGAACCGCGCCAGTTTTCCCAGCGTCCGGACCATGTTGTGGACGAACATCAGCACGCCACAGAACACGAGTGTGCCACCGAGCGCGACGCCCCGCATCTCCCATGCGAAGAATGCCGGAACCATGGCGCTGACGCCCAGCAGGTGAAATGCGGTGTGTGCCGAGGCCATGCGCGGGCTGAACAGCGATACCTCAAGCGCCACGGGCACCAGTTGGTACATCGCGCCCAGGCATACCGACATCGCGCAACCCAAGACGACGAGATGGGCGAGGGCGACCGTGTGGGGACGATAGTAGGGTCCCGCGATCGTTCCCGGCTCAAGAATAAGCCAGAACGATGCCGCCAGGATGCACGCCACGCCGAACAGGATAAACCGCAGCGGGATTACGGTCGGGGGTGCCTGGCGCCCAGAGACCATCGCCTTTTTTTCTCCGGATCATGCCCCCGGGGCACAACCCTTTCGGATCACTGTCTCCCAGCCACCGGACGGCAGTTCGTGGCTTTCTGCGGCAAAACCGCGCTCCGCCAACGTGTCGAGGAGATGCATCGGCCTCCGGTCGGTCAACGCCCTGAGGGAACCCGTTGCCGGGAGCGTCTCGAGGGCGGTCAGGATTCGCATCATCGGCTGCGGCGGTTCGAGACCCCGGGCGTCGATGTCAATCATGCCGGCCGCTGCGCCGCATGGGGCCATGGGTCCACCTTGAGAGATCGGCCCATCGGTTGGCAGATCGTCGCCAAATTCGATTTCCCAATGCTCGGGTCCCACCTGGCGGCTCTTGTGCCCGAGACCGCGCGAGCGGAGCAGTTGGATCAGCGGCATGGGTTCAAATATCGCGATCACCCGCAATCGGCCGCCTGGGGGCAGAGCCGCCGCAGCTGCCAAGATTTGGGGCAGAGGGTGCCGCCCCGATCGCAGATCCTCGCGCACGTCTAAGACAGTGACCTGACTCATGCCGGGAACATAGCCCAGGATCGGCTGTGGCGGCTTGACCTGCGTCAAAAAGTTGGATTTTCGCGAAATCCGCCGGGAGGCACGTCGTCCGGCGAGTTCCAGTTAGCGAACAGAGGCGCGTCGCTTGCCGGGACATCCCAGCGCATGCAGAAGCCCAATCGGAGGCAGTCCGCGGCCCAGGCGCGGACGGAGAGCGCGGCCTGGGCCAGCGCGCGCGTTGCGGGATCCAGGCAGTCCCGCGTGTACACGGCCGCGAGCGGCTGGGCCTCGCCATCGACGTGCGGGATCACGCCAGAGTTTGCGCCGCACCGGGCCAGCAGCCGCGATATGATTCCCTTGTTCAGCGCGGGCATATCGACCGCCAGCACCAAGAGATGCGTGCCCCGGCAAGCGTCAATGGACGTCGCGATGCCAGAAAGGGGTCCCAAATCCACCCTGGTGTCGACGACCTGTTCGGTGGCCGGACGCCCGAGATTCTGGTCTGGGCGCACCGACAGGAAAACGCGGCTGGCACCGGATGCGAGCGCCAACTGGGTCTGTCGCCGCCAGAGGGGCTCACCGTCGATTTCCAAGAGGGCCTTGTCTCGGCCCATGCGGCGAGACCTTCCCCCGGCTAGCACGGCGGCCTCCACTTGGATGGCGCACGAATTACTCACGACACAGCGAGCCGCTCGTCAGGATCTTCGCCCGCAGCCCGCCGCGTCCGCGCAAGAACGCCTCGGCGCCCGGGCCGATCGCCTGATCCATCCAGTAGCATGGTCGGCTTTCCTCAATGCCGGCGAAACGGACACCCTGCAAATCGAACTCTTGGCCAATGAGGGCGTTCAAGTCCACTCCCTCGATAATCACGTTGCGGCGCGGCGCCGAGGGATCTCGGCGCCCGACGCCCAGTGTCTCCCATGCTGCCAGGAGCACCTCCCACGAGAAGAAGGTGATTTGCCCCTTGTAGTCGGGTTTGTAGTCGAAAAACCTGTCGCCGACGATGCCGCGGCCCGCCACGCACTCGAGGCGTTCCACCTCCAGGATCGGATGGGTGTCTGCCGTCTGGCCGTGCCTGCCAAAAAAATTGTGTCCCGGGGATATGAAAAGATGCCGGATCTGCGGTGCCTTTGGCGCTCCCGATGACAGGGTCATGATACCTCCCGCCCTTCCGCGGACGCCTCCCCGGATCCGCCGGGGTGATGCTTTGCTAACATGGAGAAAACGATATCCCCATTTGGACGGAAAGGAAGCGTAGGGGAACACGGGTGGGACACCATCTGGCCAATGGATCGAAAATCCGAGATTCGAAACTACAGGATTGGCGCGCATGGCTGCAGGTCTGTGGCCTTGACGCGTTATGGGGGGACTTCGACATGTGCGTTTCTGCGGCTATTGTGTGTGATGCAAGGAGGTCCAATGGCGGTGGTTGTTCATGGGGGGCTAGACCCTTTGGCAAAGCAGGTGGAGATTCGATCTCACCATCTGGTCGTGGACGAAGGCGCAGCTGTCGGTGGTGCCGACGTCGGCCCGAGCCCGCACGACCTGCTGGATGCCGCGCTGGCGTCGTGCACCGCGCTGACGCTGAACTTGTACGGCAAGCGCAAGGGTTGGCCAATTCAGAACCTGCGCGTCGAGGTTACCCATACCGAAGGACAGGGTCTCTACGAGTTCCATCGCCGCATTCAGATCGAGGGCGATCTGGATGAATGTCAGCGCACGCGCCTTCTCGCGATCGCCGAAAAGTGTCCGATCCACCGGGTCTTGGGCGGGCGGATCACGATCGACAGCGAGTTGGCTGACGCCTAGCCGCCTGTTGAAATTTGGAAACTCCGGTAGACTCCTAACCCGGAAATCTCACAGCCTGCGGCCGTGAAATTCCGGGCTCGAAAACTCAAACACCAGATCGTGGGAGCCTGCTTGCAGGCGATCCCATGCGCGAATCGCGCGCAAGCGCGCTCCTGCGTCTCATTTTCACCGCCAATGGTGCCCCGAATGCCCGCCGTCGGGCGGACGACCGGAGCATGATGTCTGACCTGAATTCGGATTTGGGGCAGCGCATCGGTGGTGGTGGCCTAATGCCTATTGGCAGCCCCTTGATCCAGATCAACGATACGGCCAATTTTCCACTTCGCGCGGTTGAAGGGCAGGCCGCGTGCTCCATGTTGAGCGATCAGTCAGTGGTGATTGGATCGGGTGGTTTAAGGAAAAGCGAAAGGTGCGCATGAAATACATATCGGCGGGAATGATAATGGCCGGTGTTCTGATGGGCGGGGGAGCACTGGTCCCTTCGTCGGCTCTGGGGCACTGCGACACGATGGATGGCCCGGTCGTGCGATCGGCCAAGGTCGCGCTCGAGGCAAAGGACATTACGCCCGTGCTTAAGTGGGTGCACGAGGGGGGCGAGGCCGAAGTCAGGTCGGCATTCGCGAAGGCCCTGGCTGTTCGCACTCAGGGCAGCGATGCTCGTGAACTCGCGGACCAGTTCTTCTTCGAGACGCTGGTCCGCGTGCATCGCGCGGGCGAAGGGGCACCCTACACAGGCCTGAAGCCCGCAGGCACGAGATTGGAACCGGGCATTGAAGAGGCCGACAGAGCCATCGAGCTTGGCTCCGTGGACAAGGTGATCGGTCTCGTCACAGACGATGCAGCCGCGGGCATTCGCAGGCGCTTTGCCGCGGTTCGGGAGGCGGCGAAGCACGCCGAACACAACGTGGGGGCGGGGCGCCAGTTCGTGGCGGCTTACGTGGACTATGTCCATTACGTCGAAGGGGTGCTCCGCGCGGCGCAGGGGGGCGGGCACCATGCGGAGGGAGCCGATACGGCGGCCCCCGATGGCGCCCATGGCGAGTGCGCATCGCAGCATAAACACTGAGTGTGGAGCTGAAACGAGGAGAGATCATGAGTGAGAAGCAAAGCTCCTATCGTGGATTGTGGTTGAGTCTGACCAGTGTCATCGGGCTTTCCTTCCTTGTGCTGGGCTACTACGGGTCGGAGATATATCGCCTGGCCCCACCGGTGCCTGGGAAGGTCATGACAGCGGATGGCAAGGTGCTGTTCACGGGCCAGGACATCAAGGATGGCCAGAATGTTTGGCAATCGATGGGAGGGCAGGAGGTGGGCACGGTCTGGGGTCATGGTGCCTACGTCGCGCCAGATTGGTCGGCGGACTGGCTCCACCGTGAATCCGTGTGGTTACTGAACCACTGGGCGGCGGAAGAGGGTGGCAAAACCTACGAGCAACTCCCCCCGGAGAAGCGGGCGGCGCTCCGGGAGCGATTGAAAGGAGAGCTGCGCACAAATACCTATAACCCACAGACGGGCGACTTGGTCATCTCTCCTGTCCGGGCGAAAGCCTTCGAGGCGATCGGCGCGCACTACGATGGGCTCTTTGGCGCCGATCCTGAGCTTCGGGAATTGCGCGAGGCGTACGCGATCCCGGTTAATTCGATCAAGGATTCGGCGCGCAGGCGGGCGATGAACGCGTTCTTCTTTTGGACCGCGTGGGCGTGCGGCACCGAGCGCCCCGGTAGCAAGAT
Source organism: Verrucomicrobiota bacterium (assembly GCA_029560585.1). Classification (GTDB taxonomy): domain Bacteria; phylum Verrucomicrobiota; class Verrucomicrobiia; order JADLBR01; family JADLBR01; genus JADLBR01. Next base: position 48,973 of record JAKQKQ010000297.1, read on the forward strand.
CAGCTATACCCAAAACTGGCCGCCGGAATCCCTCATCGAAAATCGTCCCACCGGTTCCGTGGTGGTTTGGTCGGTGGTGAGTTTCGTCGTGTTGTTGGCCGGGGTGGGGGCCATGGTCTGGTACTTTGCCAGACAGAGGCACAAGGATCAGGAGGAGCGGATCGAGGTCCCGGGCGTGGATCCACTGCTGGCTCTCAAGGCGACGCCATCGATGAGGGCGACGCTGAAGTACTTCTGGGTGGTGGCGGCCCTGGTCGTGGTCCAGGTGGGGCTTGGGGCGGTGACCGCGCATTACGGGGTTGAGGGTGACGGTTTCTATGGGATTCCGCTCAGCACATGGCTGCCCTACTCCGTGGCGCGCACGTGGCACACGCAGCTCGGGATCTTCTGGATCGCGACCGCCTGGCTCGCCACGGGGCTGTTCGTGGCGCCAGCGGTGTCGGGCAACGAGCCGCGCTGGCAGAAAGCCGGCGTTGATTTTCTATTCGTCTGCCTGCTCATCATCGTGGGTGGTTCGCTGGTCGGCGAGTGGCTGGGCGTGCAGCAGCGCCTGGGGTTGATCGGGAACTTTTGGTTCGGTCACCAGGGATACGAATACGTCGATCTGGGCCGCGCGTGGCAGATCTTCCTGTTGGTGGGATTGTTTCTGTGGCTGTTTCTGATGGGCAGGGCCCTGTGGCCCGCGTTGAAGGATCCCGGGCCGAATCGTCACCTGCTTGCTTTGTTCATCGTGGCGTCGGCCGCCATCGCCCTGTTCTACGGGGCCGGCCTGATGTGGGGACGGCAGACCAATCTGGCGGTCGCCGAATACTGGCGGTGGTGGGTGGTCCATCTCTGGGTGGAAGGTTTCTTTGAGGTGTTCGCCACCGTGGTGGTCGCATTCCTGTTCACGCGCATGGGGCTCCTGAGGACAGACAGCGCCACTAAAGCCGTGATATTCTCCACCGTGATCTTTCTGGCGGGCGGGATACTCGGGACCTTTCACCACCTCTATTTTACGGGCACGCCCACGGCGGTGCTGGCCTTGGGGGCGACGTTCAGCGCCCTCGAGATCGTGCCGCTGGTGCTGATAGGATTCGAGGGCTACGAGAATCTGACGTTGAGTCGTGCGCGCCCGTGGGTATCGGCCTACAAATGGCCGATCTACTTCTTTGTGGCGGTCGCATTCTGGAATCTGGTGGGCGCGGGCCTGTTCGGTTTTCTTATCAATCCCCCCATCGGCCTCTATTACATGCAAGGCTTGAACACGACCCCGGTGCATGGGCACGCCGCGTTGTTCGGCGTGTACGGGATGCTGGGCATCGGGCTGATGCTGTTCTGCCTGCGAGGGCTGACGCGGCAGGAGGCGTGGAAGTCGGGTGCGCCAGCATTCAGCTTCTGGGCGATGAACATCGGGCTCGCGCTCATGATCCTGTTGAGCCTCCTGCCGGTTGGGCTGCTGCAGACGTGGGCGAGCGTGGAGCATGGAATGTGGTACGCGCGCTCCGCAGAGTTCATGCAGACCGGGCTGATGGACAAGCTGCGCTGGATGCGCGTCATAGGCGACACGATCTTCGCGCTCGGGGCGGTGGGACTGGGCTGGTTTGTGCTGGGTCTGAAGACGGGGTGGTCTTTGGCGGGACCGCGCGACAACGCGACACTTTCGGCAGAAGGTTCTGCCCAGACGGGTGGCTGAGATCGCCGGGTCATGGCCCAGATGTTGGCGGACGGCCTCTCCGATCGACGGCCCTGGGGCCGCCGGACATTTTCGCGCATCGGCGTCCGGGCGCTTGCCACAATGGCTTGCGCCGGCGCCGCGGGGCCGCGTAGGCTAGCGGCCGGGGCAGGGGGGGAACGGCATCGGAGCGGAACGCGAGGAGCACTATGAAAGTTAGGATCATGCCCTGCCTGGACATGCAGGGCGGGCGCGTCGTCAAGGGTGTGCGATTTGTCGATATCCGCGATGCGGGTGACCCGGTGGAATGTTGCCGCGCCTACTGTGCGGCCGGGGCCGACGAGATTGGCCTGTTGGACATAACGGCCACGGTCGAAGGCCGTGCAACGATGCTTGAGGTCGTCAGGAAAGTTGCCGAGGTGGCCACTCTGCCTTTCACCGTGGGTGGGGGCATCAAGGACGTGGCGACGGCAGCCGACGTGCTCGGCGCCGGGGCAACGAAGGTGTCAACGAGCAGTGCGGCATTTCGGAGTCCGACTGTGATCCGGGACATGGTGAAGGAGTTTGGCCGGGATAGGGTGACGGTGGCCATTGATGCCGCGGCCAATCCCGCCATGCCATCTGGCTACGAGGTCTTTATCGACGGGGGCCGAACGGCCACGGGGGCTGATGCCATCGATTGGGCCAAGAGGGTGGACGGTTTCGGCGCGGCGACGATTCTGCCAACGAGCAAATCGACCGATGGCGTCCGGACAGGATACGATCTCCCGCTTATCCGCCGGATCAAGGAGGTTACATCCGCCGAGGTCGTGGCGTCCGGGGGCGCCGGCAAACTCGAGCACTTCCTGCAGGCCGTTGAGGCTGGCGCGACCATCCTCCTCGCCGCATCGGTGTTCCACTTCAACGTCATCAGCATCCCCGACCTGAAGGCATTTCTTCGGTCCCGGGGCGTTGACGTGGTGGCCTCCCGGATTTAGGGGGGGACGGCCGGAGACCGCTCTACCTCGAAAATTCGGATGCCGGGCAGTAGGAGCCTGCTTGCAGGCGATTCCAGGCGCGAATCGCCCGCAAGCGCGCTTCTACGGGCCGACTACTTCAGGACGACATTGCGATCCGCGATCACCACGGGTGAGTCATAGAGGGGGATGTCCTTCAACGCCATCTGTCCCTGGGAGGTCGCCACCGATTCCTTGGGGATCTCATAGACGCGGCCGCTGATGACATCCACCCAAACGGGATCTGCGAGCCTGCCGCCCTTCACATCGATGGTCGCGTTGCGCGTTGCGTTGGAATCCGAGGGGATGTTATTCCCGTCCCACAACACCAGCAGATCTTGGCCAGAGTTCTTGAGGCGATACGCGAACCACGTGATGGGCACGTCAGATTTGACCTCGGCATCGTACTCCTTTTGCCGGACGAGATTGCCGTCGAAAATGGCGACGGTATTCTGCACCGCGTAGTAGGCCATCTTGACCTTTGCCAGGGACGTCTTGTCGTTGATTTTCAGCAGGCCCTTACGGTTGATCTCGCGCCCGGTGTGATCGAAATCGCAGATCGTGAAGACCGAGGAGATGACGTCGTGCCCCAGGTCGCCCAGCATGCGGCGGGTGTCCCACTTTGCCTGCGTGAGTTCGGACCAATCATGCCCCGACAGCGCGAATTTGGTGGTCCGCTCTGAAGGGCAACCGTTTTCCCCCTGCCACATCGCGAGCCGCGGCGAATACGTTCGCACGACCTCGCGCATCTTCTCGACATTTGCGTAGGCGTCGTCCGGGTTCTTGGTGTAGCCGTGATAGATGACCCATGTGAACAGGTCCAGTTTGCCGCGGTCGGAGAATCGCCGCATGCATTTGTCGAGGAATTCGGGTTTGATGGACGCGAGGGAGAGCGCGCCGATCCGAGCCGAGGGAATGACCCGCCTGATGATCTCGGCCGTGCGGATATTGAAGTCGGCGATGTCGGGCGGCGTATGCTGCTTGTTGATATCGGGCTCGTTCCACATGGCCCAGTCGTTGACCTTGCCCTTGTACCGGATGGCCATGGCCTCGACCCACTTGTCCCACGCGGCCAGCGCGACCTCAGAGGTGGGGAATCCGCCCGCCAGATCGCGGCCTCCGCCGCCCTCGTAGATCGGGTTTCCGTAGTCCGTCTCGAGCCAGATGTCCAGGCCGCGTCCTTTCGCGTCCGCAATGATGTCATCCAGCCATTTGAAATTATAGACGCCGGGGGCCTGCTCGGTCTTGGCCCATCCGCCCTGCAGGCGGATCCGCCTGATGCCCAGGGGGACGAGGTACTCTTTATACAGGTTGTAGTCGATATAGTCCCTGCAGAGAGTTTCGCAGCCCAAGGTCCAATTCTGGCTCTCGATCTGGCCCACGCTGCGGGGTCGGACGGTTCCGATGCATTTCCATCCGATGGCCAGGGTTGTCTGTACCCGGGAATCCGAGCGATCCAACATTTGCGCCTGAAGCGGGGTGTCACACGTGGCGAGAAGGAGCGCCGCGACCAACTGGGGCAGCATCGGGGCAAAGGGTCTTGTCGATGGCGTCAGGGATGTCATGCTATTTCCTTTAAGGTCTTTTAGCGTTTCTGACAATTGGTTCGTGCGGGGCCGGGACCGAAGACGGCGTTGGCCGAGGTTGCTGGTGGGGTGGTCATCGCTCAGCATCCCGCCTCCGCCAGGACGGCCCGGGCGATGTCCATCCTCTGGATCTTAGCCTTATCATGATCGCCCGTGCGGTTGCTGAGGACCACCACATAAGCGTCCGTGCCGGGGTCTATGTAGAGAGACTGGCCAGTCCATCCGGTATGATAATATGTCTGGTCTGTGAGGTTGGAGGGCCGGAGTTCCGGGGCGAGGTCCCAGCCGAAGGCGCGGGGGTGATGGGGCGGCTGATTCAAGCGGCGCTCGAAGAGGCTGACGGTTTCTGGTGAAACGATCCGAGCGCCGTCGCGGGCGCCGCGGCCGATCAGCATCTGGGCGAAGCGCGCAAGATCGGGGGTGGTGGAGAAGAGGCCCGCGTTGCCGAGCGGGCGCCGCGCCGCGCGGGCGGGCTCGTCGGAGATGACCCCGGGGTCGGCGTTGAGCATCTTGACGACGCGAGGATCGCCGCCATCGACTGGACCGAAATGCGTGTCGTGCATCCCAAGCGGCCGGAAGATCTGCCTTTCGCAAAACTCGTCGAGCCTCATGCCGGTGACCGCCTCGACCACGAGGCCCAGAAGCATGAGGTTGATGCAGGCATATCTGTATTGTTCGCCGGGTTTACGGACCGGGCGCTCGCGCTGGATCGCCGCGACTGGATCCGCGCCCCTCAGGACAGAGGCGAGATAGTTCTTTGTGTTGTCGTACCCCGACATGTGGGTGGCGAGATCACGGATGAGGATGTCGCGTCCCGCTTCCTCGATTCCCGGCAGATAGCGGCCCACGGGCGCATCGATGGCGATCAGGCCGCGGTCGAGGCAGATTGCGCACGCCGTTGCGGTGGCCACGACCTTGGTGACGCTGGCGATATCGAATATGGAGTCGGGGCGCATCGGCACGGCCGGGTCTGTGCGCGCCCGTCCGAACGCCTCGTGGAATAGCGTTTTGTCGCCGCGCGCCGCCAGGACCACTACGCCATGCGCCATGCCCTCGGCGATATCGAGAGCGATCAACTCCCTGAACGATTGCTTTCTTTCTCCATCGGCCCGCGAGGACAGTCCGAGAATGGCGAAGCCGCCGAGGGCGGCCGTGGCGGCATGCCGCCTCAGAAAATCTCTTCGGGTCAGCGGCGATTGTTCTTTGAGCATGGCGCAGGCTCCCGCGCGCGATCATGGCGGCCGCTCGGCCGGATGGACATCATATTTCCGCGCCATGGCGGCTGGGAGCACGCCCCACGTCCGCCCATGGGCGGCTGGAGCAGTAGATTATCGCCGGGTTTCGGCGGGGAGTTTGCCTTCGAGGACCCTGCGGATAACGACGTAGAAGACCGGGGTGAGGAAGATGCCGAAGATCGTGACACCGAGCATGCCCCAGAATACGGCGGTGCCGATCGATCGGCGCATCTCCGCACCGGCGCCTCTCGTCAGCATCATGGGAAGGACACCGAAGGCGAAGGCGAGGGAAGTCATGAGGATGGGGCGGAGGCGCAACCGGCTGGCCTCGAGCGCGGCATCGATACGATTCTTGCCTGCATCCTGGAGCTGCCTGGCGAACTCCACGATGAGGATGGCGTTCTTGCAGGCCAGTCCCATGAGGGCGACGAGGCCGATCTGGGTGAACAGATTGTTGTCCAGGTCTCGGGCCCAGGTGCCGGCGATGGCGAACAGCAGGCAGAGGGGGACGATGAGGATGATGGCCAGCGGCAGCGACCAGCTCTCGTACTGTGCCGCCAGGACGAGGAAAACCATCATCACGCAGAAGGGGAAGATGAGGACGGCGGTGTTGCCGGCCGATTTCTGAAGCAGGCTAAGCTCCGTCCACTCCATCCCCATGCCGGGCGGGAGGATCTTGGCGGCCAGCTCTTCCATGGCGCGCATGGCCTCGCCGCTGCTGACGCCGGGTGCCGTGGTGCCGGTGATCTCGGCCGTGGGATACATGTTGAAGGTCCCGACCGAGACAGGGGCCGCGACCTCTCCCACTTTGACGATGGTGCCGAGCGGGACCATCTGCCCGTCCGCGTTGCGGGTCTTCAGGTTGACGACATCCTCTGGTTTGGCCCGGAACGGCGCGTCGGCCTGGGCGGTGACGCGATAGGGTCGGCCGAAGGCGTTGAAGTCATTCACGTAAAGTGAGCCGAGGTAGATCTGGAGCGTGTCCCAGACGCTGCTCAGGGGCACGCGCATCGTCTTGGCCTTGTCGCGGTCCACGTCGAGGAAGACCTGTGGGACGGTGGCGCGGAAAGTCGATAGCGCGCCGCCAATGCGCTTGTCCTGATTGGCCGCTCCCATGAGCTGGTAGGTGGCCGTTTGGAGTGCCTGGAAACCGAGGTTATTGCGATCCTGGACCTGGAGCTTGAATCCCCCGACTAGGCCGAGACCGTCCACGGGAGGCGCGCCAAACACGCCGACGAAACCATCCTGGACAACCGCCAAGCGGGAGCGGAGGTTGGAGATTATCTTGTCTGCGGTGAGCCCGCGTTTCGCCCGTTCGGAGAAGGGTGCGAGCGGGATGAAGAAGCTGGCGGCGTTGGCCTGGTTGCCGAGCGTGACGAACGATAGGCCGCAGACCTCGATGACGTGGCCGATTCCGGGCACCTCGAGCATGATCTTGGCCATCCGGTCGGCGGTGGCCTTGGTGCGTTGGGAGGAGGCCCCGTCGGGGAGCTGGACGTAGGCGATGATGTATCCCTTGTCCTGCGATGGCACAAACCCCGTGGGCACGTGGCCGAACCCCTGCCATGTCAGCGCGATGAGGCCCGCGTAGAGCGCCAGGCCGATGCCGCAGTGCCGCACCAGTCGGCCCAGCGCGCGGATGTAGCCATTGCGGCTGGCCTCGAAGAGGCGATTGAAACCGGCGAAGATCCAGCCCCCCGAATAGTGCACGAGTCTGCCAACGAAATCGTGCTTCTCGTGGTGCGGGCGAAGCAGCAGGGCGGCCAGCGCGGGACTGAGGGTGAGGGAGTTGAACGCGGAGATGAGGGTGGAGACCGCGATCGTCAGCGCGAACTGGCGGTAGAACTGGCCGGTCAGGCCGCTGAGGAATGCGGTGGGGATGAAGACCGCCGCCAGCACCAGGCCGATGGCGATGACGGCGCCGCTGACCTCGTCCATCGCCTTGCGCGTGGCATCGGCGGGCGGGAGCCCCAGGGCGATGTTGCGCTCCACGTTCTCCACGACGACGATGGCGTCGTCGACCACGATGCCTATGGCCAGCACCAGGCCGAAGAGCGAGAGGTTGTTGAGGGAGAAACCGAGCATGGCCATAGCGGCGAACGTGCCTATCAGCGACACGGGGACGGCCAGCAAGGGGATGACCGAGGCGCGCCAGTTTTGCAGGAAGAGGATGACCACGATGACGACCAGCGCCATCGCCTCGACCAGGGTCTTGAGGACCTCGCGGATGGATTCGCGAATGAACTCGGTCGTGTCGAAATCGATGCGGTACTCCATCCCGGGCGGGAAGTCCCGCGCGAGTTCTTCCATCGCCTCGCCGATGGCATCGCGGGTCTGGATGGCGTTGGAGCCCGGGAGCTGGAAGACGGCCAGCCCGACGGTTGGCTCGCCGTCGAGATAGTTTCGGATGTTATAATCGTTGGCGCCCATCTCGATGCGGGCGATGTCGCGGAGGCGGGTGACCTGCCCGTCGGACCCGGTCTTCAGCATGATGGCGCCGAATTCTTCGGGGGTGTTCAGGCGGCCTTTGGTCAGCGCGGTCAACTGGAACAGGTTTGCGTCCGGTTGCGGCGCCTGGCCGAATACTCCCGCGGCCACCTGGACGTTCTGTTCTCGGATGGCCGCTATGATTTCGGAGGCCGTCAAATCGCGTGAGGCGGCCTTGTCCGGATCGATCCAGACGCGCATGCTGTATTCGCTGACGCCGAAGATGCGAGTGTCGCCCACACCGGGGAGGCGCGCGATGCGGTCCTTGACGTGCAGGAAGGTGTAATTGGCCATGTAGAGGGAGTCGTACGTCCGGTTGGGCGAGACGAGGTTGATGATGGCCGTGATACTGGGGGAGCGCTTGAGGGTCGTGACCCCCAGCCTCCGCGCCTCTTCCGGCAGGCGGGGCTCGGCGATGGCGACGCGGTTCTGGACCTGGACCTGGGCCGCGTTGAGGTCGGCCCCGGTCTTGAACGTGACCGCCAGGCGCAGTTGTCCGTCGCTGCTGCACGACGAGGACATGTAGAGCATATCCTCGACCCCGTTGATTTCCTGCTCCAGCGGCGTGGCGACGGTCGCGAGGACGGTCTCCGCGCTGGCGCCCGGATAGCTGGCCATGACGAACACGGTGGGCGGCGTCACCTCCGGGTACTGGGCGATGGGCAGGGTGAGCAGCGCGACGATCCCCAGCACCACCGTGATGATGGAGAGTACCGCGGCGAAGATCGGTCGCCTGATGAAGAAGTGAGAGAATTTCATGGCTGTGGCGCGCGGGTCTTGCCTGTCGTTATTGCGCCTTGGGCTCCTTCGAGTCCGACGCCTGTGGTTCCACGACTTCGACCTTCGATCCCCGTCGCGCCATCATGAGGCCATTGATGATCACGCGGTCTTGTGGTGTCAGTCCCTCCGTCACAGCGCGCATGAGGCCGTGGATTCGGTCAGCCTTGATCGGGCGGGATTCGACGATGCTGTCTTTGTTGACGATCAGGACGAATTTGTTTCCCTGATCGGAGCCGATGGCGACGGCTGGGATCAGGAGGGTTTCTACGGGGGGGCCCGCAGGCACCCGCGCCTTTGCGAACATCCCTGGCACCAGGATGCGGCCGGGATTCTTCAAGATGGCGCGCATCCGGATGGTGCCGGTCTTGGGATCGACCTTGTTGTCGAAGAAATCGACGTGACCTTTGTGGGGGAAGCCGTCCTCGCCGGCCAGGGCGACCTCGCAGGCGAGAGAGGACGGGTTCTGCCCGTGTCCGGTGATCTGGCGGTAGCGCAGGAGGGACTTTTCGTCGGCATCGAAGTAACAGTAGATTGGATCGGCGCTCACGAGGGTAGTGAGGACGGTGCCCGGGACCATGCCGCCGCCCTGGACGAGGTTGCCGGCGGTCACAAGCCGTCGGCCTATGCGCCCGCTGATGGGGGCTTTGATGCGGGTGTAGTCGAGGTCGACTTGTGCCGAGTCCTCTGCGGCTTTTGCGGAGGCCAGTGCGGCCTCGGCCTCGCGCGCCATCTTGCTGCGGTTGTCGAACTGCTCCTCAGAGATCACCTGGGTTTTGAGGAGGTTCTCGGCGCGAGCGAGTTCATTGCGGGCAAGTTCCGCGCGGGATTCGGCGCGCTGGTGTTCGGCCTGCATCCGCTCGAGGGTCGCCTGGTACGGTTTTGGGTCGATCTCGAAGAGCAGATCTCCCGCTTTGACCTCTGAGCCGTCCTCGAAATGAATCGCTTCGATATAGCCCGAGACGCGAGGTCGGATCTCGACGGATTCGACCGCCTCGATGTGCCCGGGATACTCGTCCCAGTTGGTGACGGTGGCCGATTGGGGGAGGGCCACCGTGACCTTGGGAGGGGGTGGGGCGGGGGGCTTGTGGCGCGAACAGGCGCCCAGCGCGGCCAGAGCGATAGTCACCGGGAGTATTGCGTTTGCGCTTTTCAAGGCCGCTCTCCCGCCAATAGGCCTCTTTCCATGAAATCCGTCATGAACGCCTCAATCTCACCGATATGTTCCCCTTCGGGTGCTCGCAGGTAGCGCAGGAGAATCTCATTGGTGAGTCCTGAGATCGCCGTGACCACCAGGACGGGATCCGCCGATCGAAATTCCCCCGACCGCATCCCTTCCTCGATTGCTTCTCGCGTCATCGTCAGGCACCGCTCCCTCAACTCCCTCGCCTCGGGCGTCAATGCCGCGGCCATCGACGTGGCCTCAGGCACGAATTCCTGGGCGAAAATCCGAAGGAACTCGCGGTTCTGACGGAAGAAATCCATCTTGGCGCGCACGAGTGTCCGGAGTCTATCCCGCGGAGATGCCTGCGCATCGAACCGCTCGCGCAGGTGATCCAGGTACGCCGCCAGCTTGCGCTCCAGCAACTCACCGTACAATGCCTCCTTCGATTCGAAATATCGGTAGATCGTCCCCGTCCCATATTCCGCCAATCGGGCGATGTCCTCCATCGTCGTCTGCCGGTATCCCTTCTCAGCAAATAACCGCTCTGCCGCCCGCAGAAAATCCTCCACTCGCAGTCGTCGATCCCGCTCTTTCCGGGGGGGTGGAACCGGCGCATCTTTTGGTGAATCAATATTCACAAATTAAAATCTAGGGCCATTTCTATGACTGTCACGTTTATTCTTTTGGGGTTTGGGCAAGTTGGTGCCGTTTCCTGAAGGGAAGGCGGAACCCCGAATGCCCGGCTATGGGATTTCGAGACCATCACCCCCACGCTGGCGTGTCAATAGCAGTTGGGAGGGACGCCGTCCGCGGCGTCCGCGTTCCACTAGCCGCGCAACGCCCGTGCCAACCCGGCCCGCGAGGCCGCGGGCCCTCCCTAGCCCGGCTATTTCACAGCCTGTCGGCTGTGAAATTCCGGGCTCTGGGAAAACCGCGCCATGAATGCCATCTATTGGGAAAGGTCAGGCAAAGACTGGGGCTTTTCGCGATTGCAGGGTGTGTTTCGCGGATCGGTGGCCCGAGGCCATCCAGAGTCGCGTTTTTAGGAGCGCGGCTTTCCTTTGAGCCTGCATGTTTTACGCGGAAGCGTGAAATATGCAGGCTAGGAGGCACGCATGGCGCATCCATCGAAAGGCCATGAGCCAATCCGATGTCCTACGGGATGAGTTCGAACAGGGCGGTGTCGGGTGTTTTGAACGTGTATGAGAAACGCCGCCCTGCCACGGGGATAATGCGATCGGAATAGAGTTCTCTGACCTGCCGGAAATCGGCCGGCAGGGTTATGGTCTTCTCGCCTCCCTGGGCCATGTGGATTGCGACGAGATGCTCATTGGCGTAGACCGGTACGGCGTCCTCGCAGTAGATCGTTACGCCGGCCTCCGCGGCGCTTTGGCGGAGAGCCTGGGGGGTGATTTCATCATATCCGGGCGCGTAGATTGCCTTCCAGCCATCCTTTTGGACGGAGCTGACGCCGGGCGTTTTGAATGCCGTGCCGGTGAGCTCTTTGACGCGGTGGGGGTCTAGGGTTTTGCCATCGCTGATAGCGGGAGCGTAGGCGAACAACACCGAGCGATCATCCTTGAGCACGTGTCTTTTCAGGATGGCGAGTTTCTCCGGCGTGAGTTCAAAGAGTCCGGGGAAAACGAACAGTCTATACTGGCGCAGGTCGGCGCGCGATAGGTCATTGAAGGAGAAGACCTCGAACGGGGCGCCGATGCGATTCAATTTGTTCCGCGTGCCCTGGTAGATGTGCGGCACGGAGGGATGGCGGTCGTTGATATAGCGGGCGCTCTGCGGATCGACGATCAGCGCCACTTGCGCGCGAGTCTTCATTGGGGCGTCGGCATTCTGGTCCCAGATCCGTTTGGCCTGCGCGACCAGGCGCATGGTCTCCGGCGTTTTGAAAACTCCGCCCCACATGTCGAAGCACCAGAGGGATGTCCCGTTAATCGTCGCCAACGCGAACTCGCGCTTCAAGCCCGCGTCGACCTCCGCCTGGTCTTTCCAAGGGACCATCCAGGCGATGGAGACGAACTCGTCAAGATTGACGTTGTAGGTTGGCGTGCGGTGGTCGATCTCGTGCAGGAACCCCTTGTTGTGGAGCCGCCGCGTCCCGTTGGGCACCATAGAACCGCTGCCGCCGCCCATCGGCCGGTCGCCGTAGGTGCCTGGGCTGATGAAGAAGTCGATGTCCGGTGATGCATAGAGCCGCTCATACTCCAGGTGGCCCGCCCAGACCAGGCGAGAACCGGTCAATTCGAGAATGTACCCGAAGAACATGCCGATCTGGCGGTGCTTGGGAATCAGCGCTCGGGTTTTGGCAGCCAGTTCCAGGACCGTGTCCGCAATCAGGTCGCCCGTGAACTGAGCGTAATCCACCACATCCTGCTCCGTCGCTGGATCGCGGATCAGGTTGCCGAACGCCGCGCGGTCGAGCCGCTCCAGGGCGGGAACCGGCACGTCCGCCTTGCCATGCGATTGCAGCCAGGCCTTCCAGGCCTGGGTCTTGGTGCGGCCCGCCACGCCGCGACTGTAGTCCATCCACTCATCGGTCTGACCACAGGCCAGCAGATAGGCCCGCACGCGGTCGCCGTACCGGGCTTCCA
>JAKQKQ010000317.1 GCA_029560585.1 Verrucomicrobiota bacterium
TAGCGAGAAACGCACCCCGATGTGACGTCGCCAAACCGGAGCAACCCAAAGACCGTCCGCCGGTGCACGTGGCCACCGGCGGCACAGGCAACCCGTTTACCAGCCCATCAGCTTCGAGAGGTACGCGGTCAGCTCGGTGGCATTGAGGCGCGACTGCGCCCGGCTGGGGTGATACGACGCGCCGAATCCGAGCTTCCCCTGCGCGGTGAGCTCAAGGAACGACACGCGCCCGGCAAACTTCTCGGACAGGGCCGCCTCCACGCGGCGCAGGGCATCGCGCAGCGCGTCGCTGTTATTCATCGGGCCCTGCAGGAGCACGAGTCGGGCATCCGGATACTGAGTGAGCAAACCGGCGGCGAACTCACGGTAGGCGGCGACGTAGCGGTCCACATTCACACCAGCGGTGCTAAAATCGTTTGTCCCAAGATTGATGCAGATGACCTGCGGAACGAAGCGGGTGGCATCCCACCGTGGCGTCTCCGACTGGAAAAAAAGCCGGGGATAGATCGCGGGCATCGCATCGGGGCTGCCGTCGAAAGGGCCGTCATAGTTGCGCACCATGCCGATGCCGGAGCGCGATACGACGCAGTAATCGGCCTGGAGGGCCTCGACGGTGAGGCCGGTGTAGCTGTCGCAGAAGTTCTCCGTCGCGGCGGTGAACGGCAGGTTGGGGTCGTCCACCTCCACGCCGTAGCCGCAGGTGATGGAATCCCCGACGAAGAGGATGCGGCGGTCGGGCTCGCGGCCCCAGGGAAGCACGGCACCATCGGCCGCCAGGATAAATCCGTGAAAACGCGGCTGGCCGAGCATGGCCTCGGTCACGCGGACCACCTCGACGGTGTGTTCGCCGGGCGCGAGATCCGAAGCGAGTGTGTAGAGGCCGTCGGCGGCATCGAGGCGAAGCTTGGCTTGGCGCACGCCGTCGATGCGCACCACCACGCAGTTTTCCCGGGTATCGTCGGTCATCCGCATCGCAACCGATTTGCCCTGGAAACGCATGCGAACCCGGGCGCCGCTCCAGGCCAGTGTAGCCTGGGTGGTCTTGTCCATCTCGATGCGCCCACTGTACAGCAGTGCCGGGTGGTCGGGGCGGACCGTCAGCGAGGCAGCCGAGGCGGCGGCCAGAGATTGGGCGGCAAGCGCCACACCGAGCAGCGCGGCTTGAAACCAGCGCAGCGCATGCGAAGGGAATCGTAAGGAGTTCATCGGATGTAGGGAGGGCGAGCAGAACGGGTTTGCCCGGCTGGTACAACCCCGGCGAGCCCCCTACTCCGGCAGATTAGCCGGGGGCGTTCGCCCGCTGCCCCCTGGCCCTCACCCCGGGTTTTCGCCCTATCGCGGGAACAAAAGGCCCGGCCAACTGACATCAAGGGACGGTGCCCGGGCCTACCCTGGCGCACTTGGGTGCCAGCCGCTCGCGCGGCGCAGGCGCCCACCAGTTCCACCCAATCAGCAAAGGATACCTCACCATGAAACACGTCATGCCGAAACTCCCCCTCATGCTGGCCGCGACGCTGTTGTTCGCCG
>JAKQKQ010000329.1 GCA_029560585.1 Verrucomicrobiota bacterium
CCATGCCCGCGGCACCGGCCCCCACTCCCCCATCCTCCCCCCAGCAGGCCTCGGACTCCGATCTCCAGACTCTTCAGTTCCTCGACGTCGATGCCACCGAGATCCTCGCTGTGTACGAGCAGCTCACCGGCAAAATCCTCATCCGCGACCAGGGCCTCGCGGGCGTCAAGCTCTATGTCGACTCGCGCCGCCCCATCTCCAAAGACGACCGCATCCACCTCATCGAGGCCACCCTGTTCCTTAACGGATTCACCCTCCTCCCCGACAAGGGCAATATGGTCCGTGTCATCGGTCCGTCCAAAGGCCCCAACGTGGCCAACCAGGCCATCCTTCTCCTCTGTCGCGAAGAGGATGTTCCCCAGACCGATGATGTCGTCAGCTATTTCATGCCCCTCGAGTTCCTCGATCCCACCGCAACCCAGCAGCTCTTCACCCAGTTGCTCCAGCCCCCAAACCCCTTCGCCAAAGTCGTCGCCGCCCCCAATGCCTCCGCCCTCATCATCACCGACAAGGGCAGCATCATCCACGAGCTGATCAAACTCCGCCAGCTGGTCGATGTCCCACCCTCTCGGCTCGCCACCGGATTCGTCCAGCTTGAACGCGCCGACGCGGAGCGCGTCACCCAGATTCTCAACGAGGTCATCGAATCGCGCAATACGGCCACGCAGGCCGCCATGCGCAGCGGAGGCGGCAGCATCGGCCAGCCCCCGCCACAACCGCCCCCACAGAACGCCCCCGAAGCCCTGATCCAGGCTCTCAGCCGCGCCCGCGGCGGCGATCAGGCCACCGCGCGCGCAGGCGCCGGCGCCAGCCAGGACTTCAACGTCCTCTCCCGCGATACGACCCTCGTCGCCGATCCCCGCACCAATCGGATCCTCGTCATCACCCACCCCGCCAATTTCGAATATATACAACAACTCATCATGGAGTTCGACGTCGCCGTCGAACTCACCAAGCCCTTCATCCGTCCGCTCCGCTATATCCAGGCGTCCGAGGTCATGCCCATCCTCTCCGAGGTTCTCACGGAGGAAGCCGACACACAGATCCGCACTTCCGAAGGCGGAGGCGTCTCCGCACCCAGCGCCGTCGGCGGCACCGGCACCTCCCGCTCTGGCCTCAGCGGTTCGCGCACCGGCTCCTCCCGCACTTCCACGTCCGCTCGTTCACGCACCTCCTCCAGTGCCAGTTCCCGCGGCGCCTCCTCCTCGTCCTCCCGCGGTGGCAGGTCAGGCGGCCTCAACTCCGGTCGCTCCGGCGGTGCCGGTGGCCTCGTCTCAGAAGGAGGCCCCATGTCGATGTCCATCGGCAAGATCCGCCTCATCGCCGACGACCGATCCAACACCATCATGGTCATGGGCCCGCCAGAGTCCGTCACCAAGGTCGAAACCATCCTCGAGCAACTCGACCAGCGTCCCAAACAAGTCTACCTCGCCGTCGTCATCGGACGGCTACGGCTCACTGAAAACCTCGATTACTCCGTCGATGTCTACCAAAAGTACTACCCTGGCTCTTTCGTGGACCACAAACAGCCATGGAGGCAGAAGTCCTTCGGCGCCGCCGGCAGCTCGCGCGGTCGAGGCCTCGACCGCATGCTAGTTGATCCGGATACTCTCACCTCGATGGCGGACTTTGCTAAAGCCGCCGCGGGCTTCAGCATCTACGGCTCCATCAGCAAGTCGATCGACGCCTTCCTCGAGGCCCTCGAATCCACAGGTCGCTTCGAGATCATATCCCGCCCGTCGGTCTACACCGCCAACAACCGCACCGCCTCCATCATCAGCGGCGATCGCGTCGCCGTCCCCGCCTCCACCTATCAGAGCGACACCGGCGACAACTTCCGCACCAACATCGAATACGAAGAGATCGTCCTCCAGATCGAGGTCACACCCCTCATCAATTCCCAAAACGAGATCACGCTCCAAGTCTACCAGCTCAATGAAACCCAGAACGGCTTCACGACTATCGACAATAACAAGATCCCCAATATCGCCACGCAAGAACTCTCCACCGAGATCACCGTCGCCAATCGCGCCACCGTCTTGCTCGGTGGCCTCATTACCACCGATGTCTCAGACCTCTCCTCTGGCTTCCCCTTGCTTCACCGCATACCCATCCTCGGCGCTCTCTTCGGCGGCAAGAGCAACACCGGCGATCGCAAGGAGCTCGTCGTCCTCATCCAGCCCATCGTCCTCGATAGTGACGCCGACACCATGCGCAACACCACCGTCGAACTGGATCAGACGGATCTCGGCAACAAGTGGCTCGAGGCCAGCGGGATAACGAATGCAGCCCGCGGGGTCAGCACCGAGGTCGAAACCAGAAACTTTGAACTCGAACAGGCCAGGCGCCAGCGCCTCCTCCAACAACAGGCGCAGGAACCCGCCTTGCTCCCCTCGCAGTACCCCGAGGCCCTGCCCGCCCTTGAACCCCAGCCAGCGACCAAGATCCCGCCAAAAGGTAAACCCCGCCGATAATCCCCTTTGACAGGCCGTCCGCCACGCCAGTTCACAGACGCGCTTCCAAGAAATATCCGATCACGGGCTATTGATGCGAACCCGCAGGATCGAGAGAATACGGCCCCAGCTACTGACTCGAAAATAGGGCGTATCGATCGGGTAGCGAAGGGCTTGCGCCCTTCGGCGTGGGACATGGGCAAGATGCCCATGCCACGGTTCCGTGGCACGGGCGTCCCGCCCGTGGCGCTGGCTGAGCGAACACCGAAGCCGAAGCGTCGGCCGTAATTCGAGTGACGAAAAACGCTCCAGGGGCCGTGTTTCAGAGCGCGGTCTTCCTTTGAGCCTGCATATTTCACGCGCGCAGCGCCATCGCGACAGGGAGACTCGCGGCCCGGACGGCCGGAAACACCCCGCCGATCAGCCCGATCATCAGCGCGCCGGCCACCCCCCCGAACAGCAGCCCCGGCGTCACGTCGAGCTGGAAAGCAACTTGGCTGAAGCTCTGCCAGTTCATCGTGGCGGCCTGGAAGCCATCAAAGATGACGTAGCCCAACCCGCCCCCCACACCCCCTCCGATAAGGGCGAGACATAGCGATTCCGCCAGCACCGAGACCATGACCGCCCCACCGCCAAAACCCAGGGCCCGGAACGTGGCGATCTCCCGCGTCCTCGCCGACACCGCCGTGTACATCGTGTTCAGCGCCCCGAAGACCGCGCCCACGGCCATCAGCGCCGCAATGGTCACGCCAAGCCCCGTGACAACGCGGTAGACCGTTCTCGACTGCTCGATGAAGTAATCCGTCTGCCTCACCACCTTCACGTTCAGCCTCGGATCGGCCTCCAGCACTTCGCGGAATCGCCCAAAGGCCTCCGGCGATTGCAGCCTCGCGAGCACCGACTGGTAGGAATTGCCGCGCTCGTACGCGCCCTGCAACACCACGGCGTCCGTCCAGATCTCCGATTCCGGCAACCCCCCGTTGGCCTCGAAAAACCCCACGATCTTCCACTGGTGCCGACCGACATGCAGCGTGGCCCCCAGGTCGAGCCCCGCGAATGCGCGGGCCGCCCCGACCCCGACGATCACCTCGCCACGACCCGGCTGAAAGCGCCGACCCGCCACGATCCGGACCGCGTCGCTCACGCCAAAGGCCCTGGCGTCCACCCCGCGCAATGGCACGTTCGCGTCGGTGCCGCTGGACCGCTTCGGGAGATTAATGATCACGAAGAGCTGCGCCGACACCAGCGGGCCCTGGTCAGACCGGGCGATGCCCGGCGCATCGGCGATCCAGTGGACCGATCGCCCCCCAAAGATACTCATCATCTCCGTGTCCGAACCCGCCCGCATCACCATCGCCACGCCGGGATCGCCGGACACGACCATCGTCCGGCGAAACCCTTCTCCTATCGACAGGACCGCAACGAAGACCAGCACCACCCCCGCGATGCCAAACATCGTCGCCACCGACGAGCCCTTCCTCTCCATCACGGTCGAGAGGCCCATCCGCGTCATCGCACCGACCTGCGAGATCCAGTTGGCCCACCCGCGCATGGTCAGGTCCTCCTCAACGCCTCGGCGATCTGCAGCCGCATCGCCTCCGCCGCCGGCAGAATCCCCGCGGCAAGCCCTAGCCCCAGCGCCCAGGCTATGCCGCTGAAAACGTCGCGCCTCGGAAAATAGAACATGGGCAGCGCGCCCCCGGTCGGATCACCCCTCGATATCATCACCCACGCGGTCGCCAACCCAAGGCATCCGCCTAGCACCGCAAGGAAACACGACTCCCCCAGCACCAGCATCATCACCCGCTCGTTCGAGAACCCCATCGACTTCATCACGCCCCATTCCTCCGTGCGCTCGCGCACCGATTGGGCCATGGTGTTCCACGCCACCAGCAAGATCGTGAAAAATACGGCGCTCAGGATTCCGGCGATAATCGCCGTGATGTCCCCAATCTGCCTCGCCCATCCGGCAAGGAATGCCCCCTCCGTTTCCGACTTGGTCTCCGTCGGCGCGTTCCGGAACTCCTCGTCGATGCGCCGCGCCACATCCGCGGCGGCCTTCGGATCCCGCACGCGCACCATGTACCATCCCACGAGCCCACGCCCGTACTGCCGCGTCTCATCCAGATAGTCGTAGTGCAGCAGAAAATTCGTCGTGTCCGTCCCCGGGTCGGCGGCGTCGTAGATGCCCACGATATCGAACTCCCAGTGGAACTCGCCGCCCTTCTTGGGCCAGACCGTGGCCTGCAGCGGGATCCGATCACCCACCTTCCAACCAAACCTCTCCGCCGTGCGGCGCCCCACGATCGCCCCCGTCCGCGTCCTGAACCACGCCTCCCTCTGCGCCTCCGGCAGCAGATACTCCGGGTATATATGGAGGTATTGCTCCGGCATCACGGCCATCTGCGCAAAAAAATTCTTCGGGTCCCGATAAATACCCCCGAACCATGTCGCGTGCGAGACGTGCCGCACTCCCGGGATCCCCGCGATCCGCCTCAGATAGCTCTGCGGCAACACCTGCCCGATCGATACCCGATGGCGCACCAGCAACCGATCGGCACCGGCTAGGCTCACGCCCTGATCCAGGGCCCGCTCCACCGCACAGAGATAACCATAGAGGAGGAATGCCACGAGGATCGACAGCAGCGTCAGGACACTCCTGGCCTTCTTGCGCAAAATGTTGCTCCAGATGAGCGGCAGGAACCTCATGCGGTCGCCTCGGCCGAGAGCTGCCCTTTGTCGAGGTGCACCACGCGCGTCGCCCGCGCCGATGCGTGGGGATCGTGGGTCACCATGATGATGGTCTTGCCATGATCCCTATTCAACGCCTGGAGGAGCCCCAGGATCTCATCGCCCGACTTTCGATCTAGGTCGCCCGTCGGCTCATCGCAGAGGAGCAGCGTCGGATCGGTCACGATGGCGCGGGCGATGCCCACTCGCTGCTGTTCCCCGCCGGAGAGCTGCCGCGGGTAGTGGTTCACTCGATGGGACAGCCCGACCATCGAAAGCGCGATCGCGGCCTGCCGCCGGCGGCGCGCCCGGGCCAGCGGCGTCAGGAGCAGCGGCAATTCCACGTTTCGCTGCGCGCTCAATACCGGCAGGAGATTGTAGAACTGGAACACCAGGCCCACGTGCCGCCCCCGCCACTCCGCCAGTTTCCGATCCGCAAGCCGATCGATCCGCTCGCCGCCGATCATGATCTCGCCCCGCGTCGGACGATCCAGGCCCCCGATCAAATTCAGCAAGGTGCTCTTCCCTGAACCAGACGGCCCCATGAGCGCCAGGAACTCGCCCCTGCCAACCTCGAGATCCAACCCGTGGAGAATGCGCAACACCTCATCGCCGCGCCGAAAGACCTTGTCGACCCCTCGAACGCATACCAGCGCCCGCTCTCCCGATGTGCCCAGCACCGCACTCATGGTGACACTTGACGCACCCGCTTCCCGGGAACGAGATCGAGCGCCCCATCGAGCACGATCACATCGCCCAGCGCCAGTCCCTCGATCACCGACGCGCCGTCGGTGCCGAACATGCCGACGGCCACGGTCCTCGCCTCCAATCGACCGCCCGACACCAGCCAGACGGTATCTCTCCCATCCTTTCGGAACAGGGCCGACCGCGGTATGAGCACGCCGGCCTTCGCACCAGCGCCACCCTCGGCCTCCAGAAAAGCAACTTTGACGCCCATCTCCGGCAATATCCTCGGATCAAGTTTGTCGAAACCGATGCGGACCTTGACCGACGCCTTCTGCCGGTCCGCCGTCGGGATGATCGCGATCACCTTGCAGGGTATTTTCCAGTCCGGATAGGCGTCCAGCGATGCCTCGACTTCTTGGCCGGAGCGCACCCGCTTGATGTAGCTCTCGTTCACATCGACTTCGATCTCCAACGAACCCATGTCCACGATCGTGCCGATGCCCGTCCGCGTGAACCCGCCCCCCGCCGACACCGGCGAGATCATCTCCCCGGGCTGGGCGTCCTTCGAGACCGCGACGCCCGCAAAAGGTGCGCGCACCACCGTGTCCTCAACCTGCCGCTTCCACACCGCCACCTGGCGCTCCGCAACCGTGCATTCCGCCGTCTGCCGCTCGAGCCGCGCCTGCAACGACTTGGCCTCGGCCTCCGCGGTGTCTAATTCTGCCGCGCTCACGACCTTGTCCGATGTCAGCCGCGTCGTTCGGCTCAGTTGCTTCTCGGCCTCGATCAGCCGGACGTGCGTCTCCGCCAGGGCGGACCTCGCCGAGGCCACCTCCGCCTCCGCCAGCTCCAGGTTCGCCCGCGCATTGGAATCATCCAGACGCGCCAACACCTGCCCCGCGCCGACCCGCATCCCCTCCTCGAATAGGACCTCCATCACTTTGCCCGTGATCTTTGAGGACACCGTTGTCTGAAGGCGCGCGACCACGTATCCCGAGGCATCAAGGACCGATCGTCTCTCCCCTGCCGCGACGGACTCGCTCACCGCCATCGTCTTCAATTCGATCGGCTGCCCCACGGACCACCAGATCGCAATCGCGACGCCGCCCACGGCCACCGCAATCCAGACCGCCCAGCTCCAGCCACGCGCCAATGCCCCGCCCTCGTCGTCCCGGTCAATCCGCAGATCTCCCAAGCTCACGTCACCCTGATTCATGCGCTTATCCTGCTCGACGCCCGACAATTTGAAAGTCCGATAAATGCCCGTAACGGCTGCCACCATCCGATGGGCGTGGGAGGGACGCCGACCTGAGTCTGCCTCAAAACGTAATTGTCCCGTGAGAACAACAGATTTCAACGCCCAACAAACATCATCGATGTCCCGTGGCTCATGGCCCTTCGATGGATGCGCCATGCGGGCATCCTGGGGAGGGCCCGCGGCCTCGCGGACCGGGTTGGCCCGGGCGTTTCGCGGCTGGTGACGTCCTTCAACGGGCTGCTAGCCCTTCGCCCAGGTCGGGGGGCTCTTGAGCCTATAGAGCATCTCGCCGGCCTTTGGAACGAGCAGGACGCCCTCGCCTTCGCGCCCGGCGTAGTCCTCCTGGCGGATCGATGCCGGATCGCGGTATCCCATGTTGATCTTCCGGCACGTCGCCTCCGGGATCCCCGTGGCGAGCGTCACCTTCGCGCGGCAGCGCTCGATCCCCGCAACCGCGTCGTACTCGCCAATCCCACGCACGTGCGTGCTGTGGGCCACGACGCCCCACGGATAGCCCTTGAACTTGTCCCACTGTTTCAGGAAATAGTCTCGGCAGTGGTAGCCGATCTCCTCAATGAGGCGCCCGTGCGTCACCGAAATCTCATGTATGTGGGGGGCATAGATGATCAGTTCGCCGCCGTCCGCCAGCACCGGCTCGAGCTTGTACATGCACTTCCCGCCCACCCAGAGCTCGTCATACATCGGGGGCGCGCATGAGAGTATCGTGTGGAAGGGCCGATCCTTGTAGATGATGTGCCGTCTGTCGGACATGTCCGATGCCGCGTCCCACGCCGCCTCGGGCGTGCCGAAGTAAAGCCCCGCGAGCCCCGTGCCCTCCACCACCATCGCGAAGCATCGCCGCTCCACGGGGATCAGCGCCGCCGCGCGATCCACCACCTTCCGCACCGGTGTCCACTTCGTCCCGATGATCTTCGGGTTGGTCACCACCGCCCCCAGCCAATGGAAAAAGTTCAATAGATCTGGCCCGCTGATTCCCGGGAAAAAATACTTGTTCCCCCCGGAGAAGCCCACGACCTCGTGCGGAAACACCGGCCCCACCACGATCAGTTCGTCATACTCCAGCGCGTGCCTGTTGATCTCGACGCGGACCTCCATCTCGAACAGCCCCCCCGAAAGCTCGCGTATGTCGCCGGCCGGGATGCGCCCGATCTCGCGCAGCTCGGACGGGTCGTCCCAGGCGTGATTCAGAAACTTCACCTTCCCGTACCCGCCCGAACGCTCGGCCGACGTTAGCTCAAGCCGCTTCTGGATCGCAGACTCCTCCATCGGCGGGTGGGTGCCGAGCGCGATCATGACATCCAGCGCCTTCGCGACCCCGCCGATCTGATCGAAGATCGCCTTGAACATCATCCCCACCGGCGCCGTCCGCGTATGGTCTGGCACGACCAGTAGCACGCGCCTCCCCGTGTACCGCCCCACGGGCAGCGCCACGCCCACGAGCCCCCGCGCCTTGGCGTCCCCCACCACCGCGCCCGGAAGCGCCTCCACCCTGAGCGCCTTCTCCAATCCAGCCCCTGCCGTTTCGATTGCCATTCGAATCTCCTTCACAGCCTTCAACCGCCGACAGGCCCAAAAGTCAAGCGGCCCAACGCCGGTGTCGCCCCCCCAAAAAAAACACGGTTCACGAGACAACCGGCTGCCCGGCGGCCATCGGCCCCGCGCGCATCCGTCCCGCGTCATCGCCATGGCCTTTGCACGTGGTCCGGTCGATGACGGTCTCCCCGTCCACCCAGTCGCCCCCGATCAGCACGGTCTTTGGATGATCCGGCAACCCGCGCTCGTTGTGCTCCAGTTGCTCGACGACGAGGTCCACCGCCGCGGCCCCCACCAGCCTCGCGTTCTGACGGATCCCGGTGTACTCGGACTCGTCCTCGCCCCACTCCAGGCACACAAACCCCACATCGGTCGGAATGCGCAGCCCCATCCTCCCCAGCCAATGCACCACCCTCGAATCCGTGCTGATCACCACCTCCGGCCGCCGCAGCCTGCACCATTCGGCGAACGCGGCCTCGTGCCACGCCTCCGTCACCAGCATCGGCCACTTCTGCTCGGACGACATCTGCTCCTGGTGAAACAGAAAACTGGCCGCCCAGTTGTGATCCGCCCGGGCATCGCTTTCCATCGGCATCGCCAGCCCGATCCGCCCATACCCCATCTTCACAAGCCGCCGCACCGCCATGGACAGGCTCTGCATCTGGTGGTTCGCCGCTCGATGCAGATTCGGCCGCACCACGGAAAAATTGATCGTCGCCGCCGCAATCCGATCCCACTGCATGTGCACGTGGCCCCGCCCGTGCGGCAATGGCGCCAGAATCGCCCCGTCGATCGATCGCGTCCAAAAAATCTTCCCCAACCGCTCGCCGTTCATCCCAGGCTCCTTCAGCCAGAACTCCTCCAGCTTATAGCCCAGCTCGGTGGCCCGTTTGCTCGCCCCCTCAAAATACCGCCGGAAAATCCCCCTCTTCCGCCACCCGTCCTTCTCCAAATGCGATGTCACATACGCAATCGTCGGCCGCTCGATCACCCGCCGCCTTCGCCGCACCTGCTTCATCAGCGCCGCAATGTATGGATTCGGCCGGTACCCCACCTGCTCCGCTATCGCCTTGATCCGTTCCCTCGTCGCCTCGGGAATGCTCGGATGATTCCGGAGCGCTAAAGATACCGCCGTCTGTGACACCCCCGCCGCTTTCGCGACGACCGATTGACTCGCTTGTCCAATTGCCATTAAATATTACTTTTACACAGCGAGACGCCATGCGGAACCCATTTCGCCCGTGAATGTAAAAACAAACCGTGATCGGAAATCACTAATAATTAGTAATTAACGGCGGACGGCGCGACCCGTCCACTCATCGATAACAGCCATTTTGATCCGGTGGAATCCACGAACCCCGCCTTCGAGTTTCTGGCAGTGATAATCGTGGCGGGCACCACCGGGGGTGAGAACGCCTCGTAGGAGCGCGCTTGCGCGCGATTCCAATCGCCTGCAAGCAGGCTCGTACTTCCCGGCATCTGAATTCTCGAGCTAGGAATCTGTCGGACTTTGCCCGACAGGCTGCTCGCACCGCATGACTGATGGGGCAACTTCTGCTTATGTGGCATTGATCAGTGACGGTCGGGCTCGACGAGCGCCTTGATATCGGCGTCGTCAGCGAGGTTGCGCATCTGACCAAGCACCCAGCGCTGGCGTTGTCGCAGCCATGGACCAGGTTTTGCCACAAGGTAGGCGCGCGGCGCAGGCAGCGCCGCGGCGATGAGCGCAGCCTCCTCGGGATTGAGCGCGGCGGCGGACTTTCGGAAATACTGTTGGGCGGCCGCCTCGATCCCGAAGATGCCGCGTCCCATCTCGGCGCAGTTCAGGTAGACCTCGAGGATCCGCCGCTTGCCCCACAGCGCCTCGATCAGCGCCGTGAACCACGCCTCCAGGCCCTTGCGAAGCCATGTCCGCCCCTGCCAGAGGAAGACATTCTTCGCCACCTGCTGCGAGATGGTGCTGCCCCCGCGCAACCTGCGACCGGCCTCCTTGCGGTTGTGCTCCATGGCATCGCGTATCGCCCCCTCATCAAAACCGCGATGCCGCGCAAACTCCTGATCCTCGGCGGCGATCACCGCCAGCCGTGCGCACGACGCCACCCGATCCAACGGCACGGGCCGCCAGCGCACCACTGTCCCCCCGGCCTGGCGCGCCTCCACCCCCGCGCGCCAGATGGTCCACGTGACCGGCGGATCCACCCATCGCAGCGTGAGGACGACGGCGATCTGGGCCACGATGAATAGCCCGGCCGCCCACGCAATTGCCCGAAGCATGCCCACTCCCCCCGGAAGGCCCGCCGGCCCTGTCACTTCTCAGGCACTTGCGCCACGTAGTCCACCACCACGGCCTTCTCGAGATGCGGCTTGATCAGGCCCACGAACGCCTCGTGTGCCGGGTGGTGCAGGTATCCCTTCTCGATTTCCTCCTGGCTCGCGAAGGTCAGCACGTAACAGTGCGTCAGCTTCGGGTTCAGGTTCTCCGGGCTCACGTTCTTCCCCCACTCGAAGGACTTGACCGCCTTGATCTTCCTGGGCAGCTCGGCGAACGCCGCCTCGATCTCGCGGATCTTGTCCGCGGCCGTGCCCTCCTTGAATTCGAAAATCACCACGTGACGGTACGCGCCCGCCTCGCCCGCAGACAGCCGAACGCACGCGCACACCAGCAGAAACACCAACCACGCCAACTTTCTCATCGGTATCCTCCTATGCTGAAACGTTAGGCTAGCAGCCTGTCGGACTTTGAAAAGTCCGACAGATTCCTAGCATGCCTCATGGCTTTGGGAAGGGCACATCAAAACTCGTGCGCCTCGCCGGACGCCCGTTTACCCTCCGTTACAGAAACAATACCAGTATGAAATGGAATGCATTCCGGCTCATCGCGGCCCTAGCCCTCGCCACCGGCGCAGCCACTGCCTCAGACAACCAGATCGTCGCGGGGGTCGATGTCTCCAGATGGCGCGGGTTCAACCTCACCGAAAAATTCACCAGGGCCAAGAACTCGCCTTTCCTAGAGGACGATTTCCGCTGGATCGCCGAACTCGGCTTCAATTTCGTCCGGCTCCCGACCGACTATCGCTGCTACACGGAGGCGTCCGACTGGCTCAAGTTCCGCGAAGATATCCTCAGGGAAATCGATCAGGCCGTCGCGTTCGGCGATCGGCACGGCATCCACGTCTGCCTCAACCTCCACCGCGCGCCAGGCTTCTGCATCAACCCGCCCGAGGAACCGACGAACCTGTGGACTGACGCCAAGGCCCTAGACGCATTCGTGGCGCACTGGCGAATGTTCGCCAGGCGCTACCGCGGCGTCCCCCCCACCCGCCTGTCCTTCAACCTCCTCAACGAACCCTGCCGGACTTCCCGCGAGGACTACCTGAAGGTCTTCCGCCGAACGATCGAGGCCATACAAGAGGAGGATCCCGGGCGCCTCATCGTCGTGGATGGCCTCAACGTGGGCAAGGAGCCCATCCCCGAGTTCCTCGCCTACTCCAACATCGTCCAGGCCACCCGCGGCTACACCCCGGGCCAGATCTCGCACTACCGGGCCAGCTGGGCCAAGGGCTCCGACAAATGGCCCGAGCCCAATTGGCCAATGCCCAAGATCATCGGCACCCTCTATGGCCCCGCCAAACCAGACCTCCGCTCTCCCATGACGCTCGCGGGCGACATTAAGGCCAACACGCAATTCTCCCTGCGAATCTCCGCCGTCTCCGTGAAGGCCACGCTCGTCGCCAGGGCCGGCGCCAAGGTGATCGCCCAGCTCGAGCTCGACCCCGCCGCCAAGCCCGGCGACTGGAAACCCGTCAAGTCCGGCAAGTACACCCAGCACGAGCCCGCCGAACCCCTCGCGTTCATCGCGTCGCCGGCGCAAGATGTCCGCGAGATCTCGTTCGAGAATGTCGGCGGCGACTGGGTGCGCTTCAACGAGTTCGCCGTGACGCCACCCGGCCTCCGCACGCGCGCGTACGGGCCCGACACCTCCTACGGGAAAAGACAGGTCCCCATCCAGATTGCCCCCGACGGCCGCATCCTCCCGCCCCCGGGCACCGACCCAGATTTCCAATTGGCCGAATACCTCGCCCCGTGGATCGATATCGCCAGCAAAGGTGCCCCCGTGTTCGTTGGCGAATGGGGCTGCTACAATAAGACCCCCCATCCTGTCGTCCTCGCCTGGATGAAGGACTGGCTCAACCGCTGGAAACGCGCCGGCTTCGGCTGGGCCCTCTGGAACTTCCGCGGCAGCTTCGGCATCCTCGACAGTGACCGCACCGACGTCCCCTACGAGAATTGGCACGGCCACAAGCTCGACCGCAAAATGCTCGACCTCCTCCTCAAGTACCGAGAGTACTAGCCAGAACCTTCGGGCGCTGTTCGCGGGCGCGGCTCGTGCCCCGACCCCGGATCCGGGCCGGGAGGGTTTTGGACTGCGGTGGCGCCGTCCGGCAACCGCCGGACGGCGCCACCGCTTTGGCAGCGCGCGAAGCGCGAGCCGGGGCCATCGGCTTCGGCTCCGCCGGAGGCAAAAGCGGTGCCGTCGCTCCGCTCTGCACCGCAGTCCAAAACGGCCCCGCCCCCAGAAGTCTCATCATGAATAATCTGGCGCGTGGACGTTTCTGGCTAGCCCCGCCCCGCCGTGCGCCGGGGACGGCGCTAACTCGGAAAGATGGCGTAACGACCTAGCGGCGAATGGCTTGTGCCCTTCGGCGTGGGCCAGACGGTCGCCGAAGCCAGAATGTTGGTGAAATCGCCTCTGGCGATCGGCTTCGCTACGATTTTCCGCCCCGGTGGTGCCGCCCTACGGCGGCATGGGATCTGACCCGCAATCCAGCGATTCCCCCTGTGGGCCACCTGTGCCAGACGGCAAACCGGGGGTAGGCACGGCCGACCCGTGCCCGACGTAGCACGAAAAATATGCGCCGCGCCATTGGACAAGATACCCTAATATGCCTAAAAGGTACCGTTATGCTTAGGACTTCGACGGGCGCACCCGGAATTCAGGCGGACCGGCGGCCCACCGGGATGGCCGTGGTCGCGCTGATTGCCGCCTCGCTACTCGCCACCGCCATCTGCCAGGCGCAGGTCACGAACGTCGTCAACCTGACGAGCGCCACGTTCGATGGTGAAGCCGTGGATACCACCACGATCAGTTCTATCACGGTCACCGGCGCATTCATCGGCGATGCCTTCTTCCGGTTTGGCCTCGGCGGCTCGGGGTCGGGGGTCTACCGAAAGATGTACAACGAGTCGGACAGCACGGTCTCCACCAATGACCCGCAGGAGGGCTACAACCGGCCCAACACGATGGACGTCGGCAACCTGCAGGGCTTCGACTATGACATCCACATGTCGAACCTGATCACCGACAAGAGCGGCGAATACTACGTCTTCGCGCTGGACATCAATCAGGTCGGCGGCACGGCCCGATTCCTGTCCCTCGATGACGTCCAGATCTTCTCCGGCCCGGGCACCGGCGACCCCAGCCCCCTCCCCACTAACACCGCGGGAATGGTATCATCCTTCGGCGCGCCGATCTACGCGATGAACAACTCGAGCACGCAGAGCTACGTCATCATGGATTCGAGCCTCTCGTCCGGCAGCGGCGCCCAGGATCTCTTCCTGTTCGTCAAGAAGAGCCTGTTCAACGGGGTCAGCGCGGGCGACCACATCTACCTCTACAGCGCGTTCGGGACGTACAGCCTCTACGACCCGGCCCGCACGCAGACCACCCCCAACGACGGCTTCGAAGAATGGGCCCTGCCGATCGCCTCGGACGTTCAGGTTCCCGAACCACCGGCGTTCGCCTTCGCCACTCTTGCGGCGGTCGCCGGCCTCGCCCACCGGTGTCGTCGGCGACGCTGACAAACACCAGTGGCCCGCGTCGGAATAGTGCGGGCACTGTATTTCATGAGACAAATTGGCGAACGACTGCGCCCATGGATGCACCAAGAACCCTTTTTTTCTGCCAATCTGCTGTCAACAGAGAGCATCGCTCCACTTGACCCCCCCCGGCCTCACCATTACGTTGTGTTCAGGTTCCCGACGGTCCCATCACCCACACTCCGAGGTACCGATGCACGACCCCCGCTCACGCTCCTCCAACTCCTTCGGCACCTGTCCCCAGGGCCCGCATGTATATTTTTGCTTCCCGGCCTCCACCTGCACCGGCGGCTTTCTCAAACGCTCTCCGTATCCCATCGGCT
This sequence comes from Verrucomicrobiota bacterium, assembly GCA_029560585.1. Lineage (GTDB taxonomy): Bacteria > Verrucomicrobiota > Verrucomicrobiia > JADLBR01 > JADLBR01 > JADLBR01. Next base: position 14,883 of record JAKQKQ010000329.1, read on the forward strand.
GGCCCGGCACAACGCCATGGAGCCCTCCACCATGCCCACCCTTTCCCCCGCATGCCGAATCATCTCCCGCGCACACCCCTCAGCCCCCCACCAACGTGCGCCTGCTCCTGGATGCCTTCTATGAGGACCACAGGAAGACGCTCGACTCCCTCCTGCTCAACCACCCCCTTTCCTCCCTCTTCTGGGAGTGCACGCGCAATTGCAATCTCAGGTGCGGACACTGCATGGCCCCAAGGGAGACGTGGAAGAAGGAAAAGGAACTGAGCACCGGGCAGATCAAACAGGTGCTCAAGCAGTTCACCGAGGATTTTCCCGCCCACACCTTGTCCACCCTGGCCATCAGCGGAGGCGAGCCGCTGCTTCGCAAAGACATCTGCGAGATCATTGCCTATGCCACGCAACTCGGATTTGACATTTCCCTCAGCACCAACGGCTGCCTCATGGGCAAGAATACGGGGCTGATCGACGCCCTCGTGAAGGCCGGCCTCACCCGGTCCTGCTTTTCGTTCGACGGGCCCGAGAATCACCACGATTTCGCACGGGGCGCCAAGTGCTTCGGGGACGTCGTCAATGCAATCCAATATTTTGTCAAAAGATATCCCTATTGCGGCCTGCAGACCGGGACCATGGTGACCCGGTACAACCTCTCCATGCTGGACGAGACCTTTTCGCTGCTCGAGGAATTGGGAGTGCGCGAGGCCCAATTCGGAAGGGTGCTCCCGCTGGGGCGGGCGCCGGCGGACCCCATGAATTTCCTATCGGCCGGAGAACTCGGCTCCTTGCTCCAGTGGATCGCGGAGAAGAAGCGGCTCTTCCATGCGGGCAAGACCCGTCTCTCCATCAATTTCACAGATGATGGGTGGTGCGGGCGCGCCTGCGACGGCATAGGACTCGAGGGGCTCGTCCAAGACGAGCCCTTCATCTGTACTGCCGGCCTGACCATGGCGACTATTCATTATGATGGGATGTTGGGCGCTTGCTTGAGCCTTCCGCACAGCTTGAGCCATCAGGGCAACCTGCTCGTCAGGCGTCCGGGAGATATATGGCGGAATGAGTTCAAGAAGTTCAGAAATAGAAGCTGGCTTCACCAGGGTCCCTGCCTCCAGTGTGGCGAATGGGCCTACTGCAGGGGTGGCGGCATCCACCAGCGCGATGATAATGGGGGCCTCCGGGAATGCCCGTATCTCAAACTGCGGGAGTCGTTCAGTGGCGCGAAAGAACATGGAGGCATCACTGGGAGCGTCGCGCCGATCAAAGCCGCCCATAACTGAAGTTCGCTCAGCGTCCTAGCAGGCGCTTGCGCTTGCCACCCTCGCGGCAACCTTCTATAATCCATCGGAAGTTCTTTGAGTGCCTGTACCGGACCGCGCGCAGCTTGGGCGACCGCATGTCCCAAGATGCGCGCATGTCTGCTTGGTGTTGGCAGACAGTCAACACGGGTTGAAACTCAATGACCTACACACACGCAACGCATTGCGTATAAATGACTTGGCCCCGTAGCTCAGGGGATAGAGCGGAGGTTTCCTAAACCTTAGGTCGGGCGTTCGAATCGCCCCGGGGCCGAATCTCATCCCGTTGCAACACACAATCGCAAGGGGATTTGGCAAAAATCAACTCTGCCGATTCCGGGTCAAAACAGCAATTCTCTGTGAACTGAACTGGGTCTGCTCTTCACTCCCAAACTGCCTGCCAATCCACCCCTGGTCCACAGAACGGGAACGCGCCAATGACACCAAATCTCTCACAGCTACCATGAAATCGACCCGTTGTGAAATCATTGGGCTTCTGGCTTTGGCTGGCGGCATGCTGGCTCCCCTGGCCGCCCACGCGGATGCGCCGCCGCCGCCCAATCCCGCCGTGGATGCCGGAGCCAAATGGCCGACCCGTCGGGCGCAAATCAAGCAGGAATGGCTGAAACTACTGGGACGTTTTCCCGCAAGCAAACCCCCGCTGGACGCGGAAATCCTAAGTTCGGAACTCCTCCATCCCCACCCGCCCGCGATCGACCCCAGTGATCCTGCGCACAGCGCAGATATCACACGCCATAAGGTGAAGTTCCGCTCGGAAGCCGAATCCAGCGGCGGTTCGCAGTCGGACAAATGGATCTATGCCTGGCTGCTGGTGCCCAAGAGCGTGACGGAGGCCCATGCCAGGCACGGGCACAAATCCCCCGCCATTATCTGCCTGCACAGCACCACCTATGGCGCGGGAAAAAGCAGCACCGTCGGACTCGCCGGCCGCTTTGCTTCGGAGGCCAGTATCGGATTCGTCGGCCGCCCGGACCTTGTCGGCGTTGATCCGCGCTATAACAACAACCTGCCGGACCCGGCTGATCCCAAGGCAATGGCGGATTTTGAAGCGGGCGGACGGGCCAGCGCACTCATCCTGGCCAAACAGGGCTTCGTGACTCTCAGCCCCGATCTGATCGCCGACGGAGAGAGGATCGAGCCCGGCCAGAGACCGCTAGACACCCGGCAGTTTTACAAGCGTTATCCCGACCCGATGGCGGAGGACGCCTGGTCGGTGATGGGCAAGAACATCTGGGATGTGATGCGCTCGGTGGATTTCCTCCGGACACTTCCTTACTTGAATGACCAGCTTGGGTGCACCGGATGGTCGCATGGCGCCCACACCGCGCTATTTGCCGCCGCCTTCGACGAACGCATCACCGCTACGGTCTCCAACGGAGCCGTGCTCGACTGGCATCGCCCGACCTACCCGCCGGGCTATGCCGGACCGCCCAAGGCCAATGCCTGGTGCCGCAATCCCTCCAGCTGGGAGCCTTGGACGGCCGACGGGCCGGAGAAGCCTTCGCGCGGCGAGGCCACCTTGCGCCGCTGGGGTTTCATCCAAAACAGCGGTCCGGTCATCTATATCCCGAAGTTCTCCAAATATGTTTTGCCCGCGAATAGGGATCTGCAGATCCCGGTGGGGTTTGAGAGTCTGATGATGATGGTGGCGCCACGGCCCCTCCTGATCATTTCCAGCGAGATCGAATTCCGCCAGCACGAAATTCTCCCCAAATGCATGGCAGCCTTGCATGTCTATTATCGATGGCATGACGTTGAGAATTCGGGGCTCCCGAGCCCGCTTCAGGCGAGGAGAGAACGAACAGGCTATCAGGAGACGGTGGATTATTATGTCCGGAACAACGAATACGCCCCGGAGGGAGTCGATCTTTATCTCAAGAGCCTGAAGGCTGGCGACTGCTTCAGTTGGTTTTCGTTCCCAGGCGGCCACAGTTACCCGCCCGCGGCTCAATTGCTCACCGCCGGATGGTTTGGCCGCTGGCTCGGTCTCTCTCGCCCGGCCCCGGTCCCGCCGCTGCCAAACATCCCCGCAAATAAGGCGCTCGATATCGGGCCGCCTTGGAACGGCTCGTAATACCACCTCCACGATGGCGCCTCAGTATCAGTTGGGAGGGACGCCGTCCCCGGCGTCCGCGTCCCACCAGGCACCAGGATTCGCGGCGGCCTGGCCGACCCGGCCCGCGAGGCCGCGGGCCCTCCCGTCGGAATCGGGCCACGCGCGCCATCACAGATGCCCAGACGCCTTGAAGCTGAACCAGCCCTCGGGATACGGGGTTGAGGGGGCGCCGACGGCCGCGGTGGCCCACGAAGGGGGCCGGATCATGACGCCATCAGACTCACGCAAAGGTACAGCCCGACGGCGATGAAAACCGCGCCGGTGATCTCGCGAGAATGGCGTTCGATCTTAGCCATCGCGCCCGATGCCCTGGCGGCCCTCTGGAGACCGACGGCGATGAGCGCGGCGAACAGAAGCACCGGCAGCCCCGTGCCAATGCCATAGAGCGCGGGGAGGAAAAAGGGCGATCCGACATTGATGGCGAGGGTGACCATGCTAAAGAACTGCACTGCCCCGAGCGGGCACAGTGAGAGCCCGAAGACGATGCCCAGGAGCAGCGCCGCGGCCATGCCCCTTCCCTCGCCCCGCCTTTCGAATACGCGCGCGGGGGCGCACAGGAACCGCGCGTCGATTCTCAGGAGCCCGACCATCAGCATCCCAGACAGAATGAGAACCGGGCCCAGTAACATGTTAGCGTACTTCTGAAGAAGGGCGGCCGCGGCGGGAGCGGAGAGCGCGCCGGCGCAGATCGCGGAACCCAGGGCGGCATAGGTCCCGGCGCGACCGAGGGTATAGCAGGCGCCACCCACGAGGGTACGGCGGGGCGTGCCGGCCGCCTGCGCGAGATAGAGAAGGGCCGCGGCGTTGGCCGCCAAGCCGCAAGGTCCGGCGGTCGTGAGGATCCCCAGCCAAAGGGCGGTGGCCGCGGCGATGCCTGGACCCGGTGTCATTGGCGCCCGCCCAGGTATCCGGCGACCTCGTCCGCGATGTACCGCTTGAATCCGTCCCCTTCGCCCAGCAGATCCCACACGCGATCCAACTTCTTCCAGCTCCGCACCGTGCCGTCGCGCGTCCTCACGACAACCACCGTGCGGGTGACGAGCTGGTACTCTTCGGTGAAATGCGCGTTCCCGGCGATGTCTGTGTTGACGCTGCGCCACGCGACCGCGCCGCTGGCCATCTGTGCCCGGAAGTTCTCGGCGATGGCCTCTCGGGTGAATTGCTCGATGCGGTCGCAGCTGTCGCAGCGGTAATGGCCGTGGAAGTAGAATACCACCACGCCGTCCGCAACGAGTTGGCCAGGGAGCGGGGCGATGGTGCTGCGGATCCCCTTCTCTTTCGAGATCATGACACCCGCGTAGGCCACGAGGAAAAGCAGCAAAGCCGCCGTCAGCCACCAGCGCCATCCTCGGGCGCGATGTGGTGGCGGCGCCGCCGGGGGCGTGAACACATCGCGGTAGCGGTGTGTCGGATTTGGGCGCCCCGGCCGCAGGGCCCGCATCTCCAAAGGCGACACCACGATGCCGGTGCCGGCCGCCCCCGTGACCGCCGCCCCCACGACCTCCCTCAAACGTTCCGGGGGCATCTCGACCCGCGCGTTGATGGTGAGCCTGGCCCGCTCCGGCGCACCCCTTATGGATCCGCGCACGGACGGCTCCTCGCCCGAGCGGGTCATGTTGGCGGCGAGATGATCGGAGCCGGCCTCAAGCAACAGCTTCACGTGCCCAATAGTGGCCCGTTCCTCTGCAAGCGCGAGGCCCAGACGGCCCATGATATCGACCGCGAAGATGTCCCACGCGGGCGCCCCACCCGCCCGGTTCAGCGCGTAGGTCCCATTGAGCCAGCCGAGGGCGGCCTCGCCCTCGGCGTATATGTCGTAATCCACGTCCACGATATGGGTCCCGGCATCGACGCCGGACAGGACCCGATCAAGCCATGGTTCGACGCCGTCACCGCGCGCCGCCGAGATGAATCGCGCGCAGGTTTCAGGTAGCTTCTGCCGCAGGAGCCCCTGGAGCCGCGCCCTTTCCTCGGGGGTGATGAGGTCGCTCTTGTTAACCGCGATGAGGTCTGCCTCCTCAAGCTGTTTCCAGTAAATGTATGCGGCGCTCGGGTGGAGCCCCCCGCGCCCGTCAGACAGCACCGCGGCAAGCCGCACCGGGTCGGCCAAGATGGTGAGGGGCGCGAGGCGAAAGTCCTCGCGGAAGTTCTGCTTGAGCGGTTGGAGGATCGTGGCGGATAGGTCGGTGCAGCTTCCCACGGGCTCGGCGATCAGGGCGTCCGCCCGCACCGAGTGCCGGAGGTCCTGGGCCTCGCGCACCAGACCCGCGAAATCGCAGCAGAAGCAACTCCCCGCCACCTCCCCAACGCTGACACCCTGGAGCCTCAGGAATCCGGTGTCGACGAGCTCGGGGGCCTGGTCATTGGTGATCAGACCGACCCGTTTGCCCCGAGCGATGAGGAGCTTTGCTGCCTCCCACAGGAGCGTGGTCTTGCCCGCCCCGAGGAACCCGCCGACGAAAATGATGGGGACGATTTTAGTGGCCATGGTGCTCGATCCCTTGGAAGCCCATTTGTCCGGTGATGCTCGCTGGAAACTCTTCAGTCGCGATAGGCCGACTCGAAGAACGCCCGGTAGATGCCACCTCCAAGCAGTCCCCCGAGCAACGGCGCAAGGATGTAAACGGTCCACCAGCCGTGGCCGTTGGCCTCGAACGGGATCGCGCCCCAGCCAACCAACGACGAGAATACGCGCGGCGCCAGGTCGCGCGCCGGGTTGAAACAGGCCATGGTCAGGGGCCCCAGCAGCGAGATCAGCAGCGTCACCGCCAGGCCGATCGTCGCGGCGACCAGGATCTGCGGGCGCGACCTATTGCGCTCGTCGGTGGCGCAGAAGATCACCAGGAGAAGCACGGCTGTCCCGATGGCCTCCGCGACGAATGCCGACGTCCCGCTCATCCGGGCGCGCAGGGCCTCGGTCAGCGGCGCCCCGCCCGGCGACGGGAAGAACTCGCCGAAAACCATCGCGGTGGCCTCGCTGCCCTGCGCCCCCCTGACGATGCCGTGCGCCCCCTCGTAGGCCCGCAGCGCGTCGCCAAAGATCAGGTAGAGAACCGCCGCCCCGGCGAAAGCGCCCAACATCTGCGTGGTAATATAGGGCAGCACGCGCGACTTGGGAAAGTCCGACCACACCGCCATGCTCACCGTCACCGCCGGGTTCAGGTGCGCGCCACTCAATGCGCCCGTCAGATAAATGGCGGTCGCGATGCCAAGGCCCCACACGATCGCAACCTGAAAAACCCCGACCTGCGCGCCGGTCGTGACCGCCGCGCAGACGCTGCCGCAGCCAAAGAATACGAGCAGGAACGTCCCGAAGAATTCGCCCGTCCACCACTTGGGAAGCCATTTCATCGCCACCGCGGCCGTGGCCTTGCCCGCCCCGAGAAAACCGCCGATCATGATGCATCGCGCCTTTCCGGCCAGGTCACATGGCGCCAGTTTCATAGCATGTTTGCGCAAACGTGCAGATATCGAATACCCACGTCAAACGGTTCTTTTGCCAAGCGGGCGGGCCGGGGCCAGGCCCTAGCGGCCGGCCATGGGGGGCTATTTCGGAAGCTTGTCGAAGCGGAACGTGCAGCACTTCAGCTCCAGCACGTTCCGGTTGGCGGCCAGCTCACTCTTCAGGCGAGGGGTCACGCCATAGAGCCGGCATTTTCCCGATTTCTCCATGTCCAGGAGGCCTGCCTCCTTCAGGATCCGCAGGTGCTTGGACACGTTGTACTGCGACATCCGGAGCCGGGCGGAAATGGTGCCCACGCCAAGCCGCTCCTTGAGCAGCAGGCGCATGATCCGCAGGCGATTCATCTCGCCCAATGCCCTGAGCACCGCGAGGCAGTTTACCCCTTGCATCGGGGCCACGATACACGCGAGGCGAGATCCCTTGCAAGCGGCGCGGGACGGGCGCTTTCCCCGTGACGGACGCCTCGATTCCCCTAGGTTGGCGGACCCATGGCCCTGCTCCAACTCAAAGGCATCACGCTTCAATACGGCTCCGTTCCGCTCCTCGACGCCGTCGATCTCGGGATTCAGGCCGGGGAACGGGTCTGTCTCCTGGGCCGGAACGGCTCGGGAAAAACCAGTCTGATGCGCATTCTCACCGGCGAAGAAACTCCCAATTCGGGGGACATCATCCGGCCCCCGGGCCTCCACATGACGCGCCTCGACCAGGAAGTCCCCGGCGACGTGGCGGGAACCGTGGAAGCGGTCATCCACGCCGGCCTCAGCGCCGACCGCCACGAAGAGGAGTGGGAAAGCGATCACCGCATCCGCCTGCTCATGGACGCGATGCAACTTCCCGCCCTCTCGGAGTTTGCATCCCTCTCCGGCGGACTGAAACGCCGCACCCTCCTTGCCCGCGCCCTCGCCGGCCAGCCCGACCTTCTGCTCCTCGATGAACCCACCAACCACCTCGACCTTGCCTCTATCCTCTGGCTGGAGGAATTCCTGCTCGCGCAGCGCACCACCCTTTTCTTTGTCACCCACGACCGGGCCTTCCTCCGAAAACTGGCCACGCGCATTGTCGAACTCGACCGCGGCCGCCTGCAGAGCTGGGACTGCGACTACGACACCTACCTTGTGCGCAAGGCCGCATGGCTGGAAAATGAGGAGAAGCAGTGGGCGCTCTTCGACAAGAAGATGGCCCAGGAGGAAGTCTGGATCCGCCAGGGGGTGAAGGCCCGGCGCACCCGAAACGAAGGCCGCGTCCGCGCCCTGGAGCAACTCCGGCGCGAACGCCGCCAGCGCCGCGAGCGCATCGGCACCGCCCGCATCGAAGTCCAGGAAGGCCCCGCCTCGGGACAGAAGGTCATCGAACTCGACAATGTCTCCTTCGCCTGGCCCGCCCGGACCGTGCTGGAGCATTTCTCCACCACAATCTGGCGCGGCGACAAGGTCGGCATCATCGGCCCCAATGGCAGCGGTAAGACCACGCTCCTCCAGATACTCCTCGGCCGCATCGAACCCCAGGGCGGCACGGTCAGGCTCGGCACCAACCTCCAGGTCGTCTACCTCGACCAGTTGCGCGACCAGATCGACGACGAAAAGACCGTCATCCAGAATGTGGCCGGTTCCGCCGAGATGGTCACGTTCCAAGGCCGCTCCATGCACATCCTCGGTTACCTTCAGGATTTCCTCTTCTCACCAGACCGCTCGCGCATGCCGGCCGGGAAGCTTTCCGGGGGTGAACGCAACAGGCTTCTCCTTGCCCGGCTGTTCCTCCAGCCGGCGAATGTGCTCGTGCTGGACGAGCCAACCAATGACCTCGACGCCGAAACGCTGGAGCTGTTGGAGGCCTTGCTCGTGGAATTCAGCGGGACGTTGCTTCTGGTTTCGCACGACCGCGTATTCCTGGATGAAGTGGTGACCAGCACCCTCGTGCTGGAAGCCGAGGGCGTCGTGACGGAAGTCACCGGCGGCTACTCCGACTGGGAGAAGTTGGAGTCGCGCAGGGCGGCGGCACCCATCGCCATGGCACCTGCCGGAAAGGTTGCGGGGTCGGAGCCAGAGCCGGCCCCGCCGAAGGGCAGGCCCCCGAAACCAAGGAAGTTTCTCAACCGCGAGCAGGCGGAACTCGACGCGATGCCCCAGCGCATCGAGCGGCTGGAGGCCGCGGTGCACGCGCTCGCGGAAAAACTGGCCGACCCCCAAACGTACACCGATTTCCCCGAAAGCATCCCGGCCATCCACGAGGAGATGAAGAAGATCCAGAACGACATCGCCCGGCAGTACGCGCGCTGGGAGGAGTTGGAGGCCCTAAAGCGAGAGTTTGGCGCTGGGCGGGGATGACGAGAGGCAAGAGGATCGAAAACAGCGGCTCGCGCAGGGCGCGTCGGGAAATATCAATCCTTCACCGAGGCGCACACGAATTGCAGCACGCGCCACAGGGTGTCGCCGCCGAAACCGCCTTCGTCGAACGGCGTGCGCGGGATGGGTGTCCAGTTGTCGCGCGCGTGACTTGGCTCGGGTTGCGGGATCCCCGTCAGCGCCGGATCGTACTGATTGTCTTTGCCGCCCAGTTTGTAGATCACCACGTCGAGCGACGGCACGATGTAGAGGCAGAAGCCGCCCGCGCCAGACTTGAAGAACGCATCGCGCGGCGCGCCGATCACGTGGCCATCGGCGTTGTGCTCGAATTGCAGGCTGAACGGCGCGTGCGGATTGTAGGGCGACGGCGAGCGGCAGAGCTTGATGTAATCCGCTGGCACGAGCTGCTGGTCCTTCCACTTGCCCTGGTGCAGCAGGCAATAGGCAAAACGCAGCGCATCGGTCGCGTGGAGCGCGATGCTGCCCGCGCCGTTCGCGTGGGGCATCTTGAAATCCCCGCGGTGGAGGCAATAACCCCACGGGCCCCAACCCATCGGCTTTGCGAGCCGCTCGCGGATATAATCCTGCAACTCCATTCCCGTGACGTGTCGCAGCACGATGGACGCGATGTGCGGTGACGGCGACGAATAGGAGTAACCCCCGCCCGGCTTGGTCCACAGCGGCACGTGGAGCGACGACTGGTCGAGATCGCGGATGTCCTGCCCTTTAACCGGCTTGAGGGGGGCAACCTTGCCCAGCACGATGCCGGTCGGCGTCTGGCCTTCGCCCCAGTAACCCGCCGACATGCAGAGCAATTGGCCGAGCGAAATGTCGGCCTTGCGCGGGTCGTCGAGCGGGAACGCCTCGGGCAGGTATTTCTGCGTAAATACTTTGGTGTCGAGGCCCGCCGAAAGTTTCGCGCGAAACTCGTTGAGCATGATGCCGCAGGCGATGCTCGTGAACGCCTTGCCGGTGGAGGCCATGTCGGGATTCGCCTTGCGGCTGGCGCGGCCAAAGTATTTCTCGAACACGAGAAAGCCGTGGCGCACGACGAGCAGGCCGCCGTTGGCCGTGCTGCGCTCCGTGATGGTGTACGCGTCCTCCAGACGCGAGAGATCCATCCCGGCCTTGGCGCGAATCTCCTCGGCCGTCTTCAGCGTCCGCCAGCCACCGTCGCTGTCGGGGGGCGGAAAATACTCGGCCGCGCAGACGATCGGCGCGGCGCCGAGCAACGTGAAAAGAACGGACAGGGATTTCCTTCCGGCGGTCGCGCCGACGGGACCTGTCCGCATCGGCCGCCCGGGAGCCAGCGGCCCACACTCGACCTTGCGCACCATGCAACCTGTTTAGCAGACCCGCCCCGGGGGTCGAGCGGTACAGCGAGGACTGAAAGCCGCGGGACCGACCGTCCTGCCGTCGTCGGGGGGGGCGCAGCTCAAGGTCGCCGCCAGGGCGAGAGCCGTGCCACGTTACCCAATGCCACCCCTCAGGCGAGTGCCTCCTTGCAATACTGAACGCACTTGCCCACTTCCGCCACGGCGTCTGAGCCTTCCGGAATCTTGTATTCAAGCTCGATGTCGGCCGGGAACGTCCACTTCTCTTTCCTCATCAACTGGAGAATCTCCCTGATCGGCGTCTTCCCTTGTCCCCAGGGCAGGTTGCCGCCATCCGCGGTCCGGTCCTTCAGATGAAGGCTGACGATGCGATCGTGGTATTTCTCGATCACCGGAATAGGAGATAGCCCCTTGGTGCCGGCGAAATAGTGACCCACATCCAGGTTGAAGCCAATGTATTGGCCATAGGCCAGAATGGGGTCGGTCTTATCCATCACCGGGTAGTTGCTGGTATGATTGTGGAAGGCGACCCATATCTTGTGCTTGTCGGCGAACGGCGCGAGCTTCTGTGCGAGGGTTTCGTTGCGCTCGGTGGTGATGCCGATGCAGCCCAGCGCCTTGGCGATCTCGAAATTGAAGTCAATCTCCTCATCCGATGACCCAAACCCGGTCTTGTGGATGTGGATGTTAACGCCAGCGTCATTGTACATTTTCCGCAACTCCCTGCACTTGGCCAGTTGCGCGGCGCGCTGTTCGTCGGTCGGTCTTGTCGGCGGCGCCTCGGGAGCGCCTTTGGCGCGACGGCCACCCCCAGCGGCAATGCCGGCATACGCCTGAATCGGCCCGCCCATCAGTTCCACTTCGCTCAGTCCATCCCGAAGAAGGGCATTGAGCGTATCCTCGGCGGAGGTGGCGACGCTGCGGTAGCTGTAGGTAATGCACCCGATGCGCACGCCGTTGAAGACGGAGCTGGGCCTGCTCGATCCGGCTGCCGACAAGCGCCGCGGAATTGCAAGACAGGCTGCCATGGCCGCCGCACTGCCCAGAAACTCGCGCCGGGTTGTGGATTTGCCCATCCCGTCGCGGAAATCCGCACAATGTTTGCCGGAAGGCGCCGCGCCATCATTTCCCTGCATCTCCTCGCCATGACGTTCCATCAGGCGAGGATTTGAGTTCTTCTCGAAGGGTTGTATTCTCATGTTTTCCTTTGGGTGTGGAAGGTGGGGCTGCGTCCAATCTGATTCATGGAAGTCTGTTGCTTCAGTGGCACCAGAATCAATCACGAAGCGCGGGGCATGCGCGCGTGCTCGCGGAGGAACCCGTTGTTGCGTCGGGTATCTTCCACGCAATCCGCAATATTCTGATGGCTGGTCTCATACACGAACCAGCCCTCGTATCCAATTTCTCCAAAGGCGCGAAAGGCCTCTGCCCAATCGATGGGGCCGGGTTCCTCGATCAAGCTGTCGCCGTTCTTAACATGCACGGCACAGATGCGCTCCCTGCCGAGCAGTCTGATGCCGGGGATCGCCTGATCGCCATAGCCGTAGTAGGCCATGTTGTGAACGTCGTAATAGACTTGGACTGCAGGGTGGGCCACCAGATCGACGAGTTTCTTGTTGTCGGCTGGGCTCAGGGAGTTCTCAAGCCCGAGGATGACTCCCGCCTCTGCGGCATCTCCCGCCGTCGCCTGCAACAGGGCGACGATCGGGCCAAAGGACGCCTCCTTGCCCATGTCGGGGGCGTTTTCCTTGAAGAAGGCCACTAGGATCACACCGCTCCCGAGCATCTCCGCAGCCCGAATCGATTGCCGGATATTCATTCCCGCATCGGGGCTGCCTATCTGAATCCCCCGGTCCCATATGCCCGAGAGGGACGGGACGCGCATGCCCCATCGATCAGCCTCCCGCTTGTAACGGAGCACCGTCTCTGGATCGCGCAGGTTGAGTGCGCCGCCCGTTACCTGCAATTCGACGCCCATCAGCCCAGGGATGGCCGAGGCGGCCCTGATGACGCCAATGTCCCCCACCATCTTCATGCTGGCGGCCCGAATGCCTATCTTGAGAGGTATCTGCTGCACGCCCCCGGTTTCCCCCACCGTGCGGGCACCGGGAACCGCCCCGCATGCCACCGCGGAAGCCCCCGAGGCCCCCAACGCGATGAACTGCCGCCGGGTGAGTCCATGCGCCAATTTCACGTATCCGATTTCCTTTCTGTCGTTCCTGTTGCGTCGTGCGCCGCAGGCCCGGAGTGGTTCCGCAACGGCAGTTTACCCCCGCGTCCCCCACCGGTCGCAATCTCTTTTGTTCCTCTTCGCGGGGCTTGACTCATGCCGACCACAGGCAGCAAATTGAAATAAGCGGACGGTGCGATGCCAACAGCACCGGCGCATAGAACGCTCGCCAATGACGACCACGGGAACCGAGGTCCGCCCGAATCAGTTCGGGGCGCAGGAGATTCTCGACTCGCTCGCGGATGGCATCTACATGACCGACCTCGATCGCAAGATCGTCTTCTGGAATCGCGCGGCGACCCGCATCACCGGCTGGCGGGCCGAGGAGGTCGTCGGCCGCACCTGTTTTGACGACATCCTGAATCACATCGATCTCGACGGCCACGCACTGTGCGGCAAGGAATTCTGCCCCCTCCACCGATCCATAATGACGGGCGTGACCAGCACCACATCGGTCATCGTCAGCGCACGGCACAAAGACGGCCGTCGGGTCCCCGTCGAGGTCTCAGTGGCACCCATAAAAAAACCGTCGGGCGAAATCGTCGGCGGCATCGAGGTGTTCCGAGACCTGACCCAGTTCGTCGACGACCTCCGCCGGGCCCGCATCATACAGGATGGCATCCTGTGCTGTCCCCTGCCGGACGACGGGCGCGTCGAATTTGATGTTCGTTACACGCCCGAGCAAATCATAGGCGGGGATTTCTATCGGGTCGAAAGGCTGGGGGACAATACCTACGCCATGATGGTGGCTGACGTGATGGGGCACGGCTCCGCGGCAGCACTCTTCACGATGCACCTTCGATCTCTCTGGGAAGAGTGCCGGGGCAAACTGGCGTCGCCCCCAGAATTCATGACCGCGCTGAACCCCCGGCTCCATCGATTGATCAGCGCCGAGGGATACTTCGCCACCGCGCTGTTCCTCGTGCTGGATGCCTCCACCGGCGCGATCCGATACGTGCGCGCGGGCCATCCTGCGGCGGTCGTCGCCCACGAGGGCGGCACGATCGATCAACTCGAGCGAGGCGGTCCCGCCCTCGGGCTCTTGTCGGATTCGGCGTACGAGGGTGCCGAAATCCACCTGGTCCCGGGAGACTCGCTGTTGCTCTTCACGGACGGTGCGGTCGAGCTGACCGACTCCAGGGGCAACGAGTTCGGGGAAGAGAGGCTCCTCAGCTTCATTCGGGACGAACTTTGCTCGGAGGGCCGGTTGACGACAGAGCGGATCGAGCGGAGACTGCTTGAGTTCGGGGGTGGCCTCCGCCTGCCCGATGACCTCACGCTGGTGCTGGTGCGGTGGCGCGGCCCAACGCCAATCGCTGATCCCGATCACAAATCACTCATATGAATGACACACCCATCCTCGTCGCGGTGCTCCACGACATCGCCCACATCAAGGTCGTCGGCCGCGCCAACTTCGAGACCGCCACGCATTTCAAGACCGCATTCGATGCGCTGCAGAAGCGCGGGTTCCGCCACTTCGCCATCGATCTCGCCGATTGCGCACAGATGGACAGCACGTTTCTGGGTGTACTCGCCGGTTCGGCCATGAACCTGAGCCGAGGCACAGGGGGAAAGGGTGGGCCCGCTATCGAGCTCTTCCGCCCCAATGATCGCATTGTGAAACTGCTGTCCGACCTTGGGGTCGGCCACCTTCTCAAGACCACGCGGAAAACCGACCAGGCCATGCCGTACGAGGCCGCCCCCGCCGCTGAAACCACGCCCACGACGATGGCGCAGACCAGCCTTGAGGCGCACGAGACCCTGATGGCGCTCAATCCGAACAATCGTGTGAAGTTCAAGGACGTGGTCACCTTCCTCAAAGAGGATCTCGCCAGGGTCTCGCCAAACGCGCCGCCACCGGAGCACTAGCTCGAAAATTCAGACACAGACTCGTGGGAGCCTGCTTGCAGGCGATCCGAATCGCGCGCAAGCGCGCTCCTACGTCCCAGTTTCCGCCCCGGTGGTGCCCCGCAGCGCGGCCCGCCGCGGCATTGCGCGAGTGGATGGCGGCCAGGGCCTCCAACACGCCTCCGACCCGCCGCTTTACCGGATGCCCGCGCCTGCGTTATAATGCCGTGATGGACTTGGGTTCAGTGACAACGCCCGCGACGGCACTCGTGGCCGGCCTGCTGACAGGCATCCACTGCTGCGGGATGTGCGGTCCGTTGACCTGCGCCGTTTTCGGGGGCGGGGGCGCGGGCGCGACCGGCGTCCTGCCATCGCTTGCTTCATACCACTCCGCGCGCCTCGTTTCGTATGCGGTGATCGGGGGCCTGCTCGGCATGGTGGGCGGATCGCTGGCCGGATTCTTTGCGGGCTCGGTCACCAAACTGCTGCCATGGGCCTTCGCAGTTGTTTTCCTCTTCATCGGCCTGGGGTTGGAGAAGCGAATCCCGGTGCCAAGGGTGTTTTCGGCATTCTTCGGGCGCATCAGGATCCGGGCCGGGGGTGGGGCCAAGATGGCGGGGGCGATCGGTCTCGCAACCCCGTTTCTGCCCTGCGGTCCTCTTTACATGGTGTTCGGCGTTGCCCTGTTCTCGGGCTCGTTTCTCAGGGGCGCGGCGCTGATGGCGGCATTTGCGCTGGGAACGGCGCTGATCTTTGCATTCTTCCAATCGCAGGTTTTGCGGCTGCAGGGGCGGTTCTCGCCAAAGGTGATGGGATGGATCCGGCAGGGCTTTGCGCTCGTGGCCGCGGTCGTCCTGGCCTTGCGGGCCGCGGCGGACATTTCGCTGGTCGGGTCTGGCGGTTCTTGCCCGATGTGCCATTGATACGGTTGTGCCCGTCGCCGAGCTATCCGAATCGCCAGCCCCCGCCTCCCGCGGGGCCAGCGAGATGCCGTGCAGGCATTGCGGCACGCCCTTTCGCCCCACGGGCGACCATGACGGGTTCTGCTGTGCCGGTTGCGAGTTTGTCTTCCACCTGATCCGGGACAAGGGCCTGGATAGGTTTTACGAGCTCCGCGGGCGCGAGAGGTCCGCCCCCGTCAAGCCGCTGGTCTTCCGCCGCCGCGATTGGTCTTGGGTACAAGACATGGTTAGGAAGGCGGAGTCCGGCGTGGTCGGTGGCGCGGTGGCCTCGACCGAAATGGAGGTGCAGGGGATCTCCTGCATCGGCTGTGTCTGGCTGATCGAACGGCTCATGCGCCGGGCACCCGGGGTTCTCGAGGCGCGCGTGCATCCGGCCCTGGGCCTCGCGAGAATCCGATGGCAACCGGGATGCTTCAACGCCGAGGCCCTGGCGAGCGAACTCCAGTCCTTCGGTTATCTCCTGGGTCCGGCGCGGGCGGGCGGGCGCCCGACGGGTGGCCTGGGGCTCCGTCTGGGGCTCTGCTGCGCATTCGCGCTCAACACGATGCTGTTCACCATGCCCCGCTATCTGGGAATGCGTCCGGACTTCGAATTCGCGGGCCTATTCGGGTGGCTTGCGGCGGCGTTCAGCTGCCTGAGTTTCGCGGTGGGCGGCAGCCACTTCATATCGCGCAGTTTGAACGGCCTGCGCCAAGGTGTGATTCACATCGACCTCCCAATATCCTTGGGTCTGATCGCCGCGTTCGCCGGCTCATGGGCATCGTGGTTCTTGGGCCGCGAAAGCCTGCTCTACTTCGATTTTGTCTCGGTATTTGTGTTTCTGATGCTCCTCGGCCGATGGCTGCAGGAAAAGGCCATCGGAGAGAACCGGCGCCTGCTCCTCAGCTCCAATCCGGCGCTGGCAAACCTGAGGCTGGCCGACGGCACGCCCGTCTCGGCAGCCGACGTGTCCCCCGACCTCGAATATCTCCTCTCGCCGGGCGAACCCGTGCCGGTGCGTTCGCGGCTCGTTTCCGAGTCGGCGGCACTGGCGATGGATTGGATCAGCGGGGAAGCCGACGTCCGCAATGTCGCAGTCGGGCAGGTGGTCCCTTCGGGAGCCGTGAACGTCGGGCCGTCCGCCCTCTATCTCCGCGCGATGGAGGCGTGGGCATCCTCGGCACTCGCATCCCTGGTTCAGGTCACCCCCCGCGACGCGGTGCGCTACGTGCCGCTTGAGAGATTCATTCGCGGCTACACCGTGGCCGTGCTCATCGTGGCCACGATCGGCATGGCGTGGTGGTGCTGGTCGACCGGCAACATGACCATCGGCCTCCAAGTCTTCATATCTGTCCTTGTCGTCTCGTGCCCGTGCGCATCCGGCGTCGCGCTGCCACTGCTCGATGAACTCGCGGTATCGGGCCTCCGCCGTTTCGGGGTTTTCATCAGGAATTCGGCGATCTGGGCCCGGCTGCGGGGCATCCACACGATCGCCTTCGACAAGACGGGCACCCTCACGGAAGAAAACCTCCAACTCTCGGACACTCTCCCGCTGCTCGCCCTCGAGCCCGAAGCCAGGGAAGCCCTCCTCAGGATGGCCTCGGAGAGCTGGCATCCCATATGCGATTGCCTGCGCCGCGAACTGCTCACCCGCGGCTATAGGCCAACAGCCGCCGCCGGCGAAATCGACGAGACGCCGGGAAAGGGAATCACCCTGAGGGCGGGATCCGTCATGTGGCGATTGGGTCGGCCGGGCTGGGCAGAGGGCGGGACGCCCCCATCCGACACCACCGATTCGGTCACTGGCTGCGACCTCGCTCGCGACGGAAGGGTCGTCGCCTCTTTTCGGTTTCACGAATCCATCCGCGAGGATGTCGCCGAGGAGGCCGAGGTATTGCGTAGCCTCGGTCACCGACTGGTCGTGCTGAGCGGAGATCGCACCGAAAGACTGCGGGCGGTGGCCGGCCGCCTTGGCATGGGCGACTCGGATTGGAAGGGCGAGATGACGCCCGAGGACAAGGCGGCATGGATCAGGAAGAACGGACCCGATGACACGATGATGGTGGGCGACGGCGCGAATGACAGTCTCGCGTTCGACTCCAGCCGATGCTGCGGGACGCCGGTGATCGACCGCGGCCTGTTGGAGCGGAAGGCCGACTTCTATTACCTTGGGCGCGGCGTGAGCGGCGTCCGCCTCCTCATCGAGATGGGGCATCGCCGGGATCGCATCGCCCGCGCCGTTATCGGGTTTGCCACAGCGTATAACCTGGTCATGGTGGCCATCAGTCTCTCGGGCCACATGAATCCCCTCGTCGCCGCGATCGTGATGCCGCTAAGTTCCCTGGCGTCGCTCGCGATCGTCGTCGCCGGAATAGGTCTCCCCGGCCGACCGCAGCCGCCCCCGGCGGCAATTCTCGTGCCGCCCGCCCAAAATCTTGTTGAGGGAAGTGCCGCGATGCGCGAGTGTCCCCGCGTTCCAGAAAGGGCATGAAAGAGGCGATCCTGGCACTCGAGGACGGGTTCGTGCTGCGCGGCAAACCATTTGGTGCCAAGGTGCGCGGCACGGGCGAGGTCTGTTTCAACACCTCGATGACCGGCTATCAGGAGATCCTCACCGATCCCTCCTATCGCGGCCAGATCGTCGCAATGACATACCCGCAGATCGGCAACTACGGCATCAACGACCTCGATGTCGAATCGGATCGGCCTCAGGTGGCGGGCTTTGTCGTGAGAGAATTGTCCCCGGTCGCGTCGAACTGGCGCTCCCGCCTCACCCTTGACGAGTATCTGCGGCACAACGGCATCCCTGGAATCGAAGGGATCGACACGCGCGCCTTGACCCGTCGGCTGCGCGTGCATGGCGCCCTGCGCGGTGTGCTCACGGCCGAAAACCTGTCCGATGCGGCGGCGGTCGATCTCGCGCGCAAGGTCCAATACGTCGGAGTCGACCTCGTCAAAGATGTCTCCACGAAGCAGGCCTACGACTGGGATCCGGACGACCGGCTCAGCGCCGAATGGACCCTCGATCGGAGCGCGGGCTACAGGCGCCCCCTTCCGCCCGCGAAGTATCGGATCGTCGCATACGACTTTGGCATCAAGCACAACATCCTGCGGCGCCTTCGCCAGGAGGGATTCCGGGTCCGGGTCTTGCCGGCCGCGACCCCGGCCGCCGAAGCCCTCGCCCACGACCCGGACGGCATCTTCCTTTCAAACGGCCCGGGCGATCCCGAAGTGCTGACCTACGCGCACCAGGCGGTCCGGGACCTGCTGGGCAAGAAACCCCTTTTCGGCATCTGTCTCGGGCACCAAATACTCTCCTTCGCTCTCGGCGGCCGAACATTCAAACTCAAGTTCGGCCACCGCGGCGGCAACCAGCCCGTCAAAGATCTGACCACGGGTGCGGTCGCCATCACCTCCCAAAATCATGGCTTTGCCACCGATCCGGAAAGCCTTAAAGGGGCCAACGTCGAGTTCACTCACGTCAACCTCAACGACGGCACGTGCGAGGGACTCCGGCTGCGGGACGGCAGCGCGTTCGCGGTCCAGTACCACCCGGAGGCCTCCCCCGGCCCGCATGACGCCAACTATTTCTTCCGGCAATTTGCGGAGTCCATCGAACGCGGCCTTTGACGGCGGGGAAAAGTGTTGAAGCGGCCGAAGGATCGGCTTAATTACCCCACATGCCACGGCTCATCGTGCAATCCCCCGAATTTGAGGGGCGTGTGTTTGAACTCCTGAAACCCCAGGTATCCCTCGGTCGCCTTCCCGACAACGATATCCACATCGACCATGGCAGCGTCTCGGGGCACCACGCCGTCCTGACCCTCGACGGCGAGGACTTCGTGCTTCAGGACCTGAACTCCACGAACGGCACGCGCGTAAACGGGGCGAAGATCAGTCAGCACAAACTCACCCGGGGCGACCTCGTGCAGGCGGGCAATATCCAATTGTCATATGAATCCGAGGCGGTCGGTGCGGCGCAACCGCTCCCAGAAGTGGCCGCCGGACTCGATATCGGCGCGGCGCATGGCAGCGTCCGCCCGGCAGATTTCAAGAATGCTTCGCCCTACGGCCGACGTCACCAGGGGTCCGCGGGAGGCGCGGGCGCCCTCGTTTTGCTCTCCCTCCTGCTGGCCCTAGGCAGCCTCGGGTATCTTGGCTATCGGCTGTTCGGCGGGGGCTGAGCCGAAACCTAAGGCTTTGGCTCCTTGGGCGGACGCGATTCTCCGCCAGACGTCGTCCCCGCAGCCCCTCCCTGCCTTTCGGGGCCCAGTCGTCCATCGCCGCCCTTGCGACCGCCAGGAGATTGATCGCCCTTGGGGGGCTTCATCGACCCTGCCCCAGGCGGCGCCATGCGTTTTGGTGAATCGGGGCGCGTTCCGCCGGGGCCTCGGCGAAATAGCCACCAGCCACTGCGTTCCCGGTTCTGCGGATTGAGCATGAACACCTCGATTCTCGGCCCGAGCAACCGGTCCGTTGCGGCCACTTCGGCCAGCACCGCGCTTCCCCGATGGCCCTCCTTGGGCGTGAATCGGACGAGCCAACTACCTTCCGTCTGCTCCATCAGGATACTTTTGAAACGATCCGTGATATTCAGGCTGACGACCTGTGCCCTCCCCGGCTCAACTTTCACGATGACGACCGATTCTTCATTGGGCAGGTCGACGGTCGGCTTGCCAGAGCTGAAAAACACCTCCAATTGCCCGGGGGCGGTGATCGCTCGAAATACCAGGACCAGTTGCGCCCGCTGCAAGAGGACCTGCGGCAACAGCGTCTTGTACCATCCGGCGCCCATGCCCTCCGGCAGCTTCTCGAAGGCCTTGCGCAAATCCGCGAGATCCCAGTGCAGCCAGATGCCGTTGTCTTCCCTCAGCGCCGGTTCATCGTCGGTGCCGCCGCGCAGCCACTCGCGTTTGAGACCCCGGGGATCAAATGGCACCCTCACCTCCAGACCATCTTGGGCGGCCATCTTGTGGCGATTCTCAAAAATGGCTTTGATCTGGGGGCCCTCGTCGAGCGTGAGGGGGTGGACCCCGACCGGTGCGGTGTCCGCCGGTGTCGTCCTGGCCACGGCCGCCCACGTCGATTGGGACGAGGGCTGGGTCGCCAGACGAATCAGAAACCATGCGCCAAGACCCACCACGGCCAAAACGCCGACCGCGGCAGCGGCGCCGACAGCGCGCCAGAGCCAGCCCATCCCACGACGGGACACCGGCACATCCGTGCCGACCTTGGTCGAAATGCCGCCGCCCGGGCGAGGCGACGACGCCGCCTGCCCCAGTTCGCACTGATCGAGTTCCGCGAGGATCTCCTCGTGACTGGCAGGGCGTTCGGATGGCGACTTGGCCATCAGCCTGTGGAGGAATGCAGAGAAACCGTCGCTTAGGGTGGGATTGATGTCGCGCGCCCACGGGATCGGATCGTGCATGTGCCGGGCCATGACCACGGCGCTGGTCTCCCCCTCAAAAGGGACCTGGCCCGTCGCCAGATGGAACAGCGTGGCCCCCAAGCCATAGAAATCAGTCCGATGGTCCATGTCCCGTTCGCCCCGGACTTGTTCGGGCGAGATGTAAAACGGCGTCCCAATGCTCACTCCCGTCATGGTCAGGGATTTGTCGTTTTCAAAATCCATCACCCTGGCCAAGCCCAGGTCGCTGAGCTTGATCTGGCCAACCTGGCTGAGCATCAGGTTGTCTGGCTTGACGTCCCTGTGGATGATTCCGGACTTGTGCGCCGCCTGCAGCGCGGCCACCGCCTGCCGGCAGATCCCCAAGCATTCGGATTCCCCGAACTTCTCTCCGCGCCGCAGGTACTCGCCGAGACTCAATCCCTCGATGAGTTCCATCACGTAAAAATACGTGCCGTCGGCCTCTCCAAAGTCGTACACTTGGACCAGGTTGGCGTGGCTGATCGATGCCGCCGCCTTGGCCTCGCGGAAAAAGCGCGCCAAGAGTTCCGGCTGGGATGCCAGATAAGGGATCAGGAGCTTTATCGCCACCGCCCGATCCAGCGAGATCTGGCGCGCGCGATACACGTTGCCCATGGCACCACGTCCGATGAGGCGCTCGATCTCGTAGCCTCCCAGCCGGGTCCCCAGCAGCTGATCATCCTGCTCGGACTCCTGTTGTTCAGTGCCCATCCAGATTGGATAAACCAATTTTTACCCTAGCGGTTGCGGGGAACCCCTCCAAGTCGAAACGGAGACGCCACCGCCATAACGAAGAAGGCCGCCCACGCGGGCGGCCTTCCCCTATCGCTGCGACAAGATCTCAGTTGCGCTTCTTCTTGCCCTTCTGCGGCTTGGCCTCGCCCTTGAGGTGGATGTCGCCCTCTTTGCCGGGGTGCGCGATCACGTCGTCGGCAGGTGCCTTCACCGTGCCTTTTTCGAAATCCTCCGGGTTCGGAGAAAGCACCATGTCGTACAGCGGCGATTTGGCCGTCGGCTCCATCAAATCCACCCAGCGTACTTTCTGGCCGGTGTAGGCCGAGATGCGCCCCATGATGGCCGTCAGGGTGGATTCCGCAACCTGCTTTGCCTCGTTGAGCGGCTTCTTGTCAAAGATGCTGTTGATCAGGTCGATGTGCTCCTGAACGTAGGGGTTGTCGTGCCCCTTGAACTCCGGCACCGAAACGTCCTTGCCCGTGAGCTTCCCACCGGGGATGACCTCGCCCTCGGTGCCGCGGAAGAACTCGGTCACGGCATTCGCGCAGCCCGCGATCTGACGGCACTGACCGTGGATATGGACCCCGTCGCCGAAGTCATAATCTATGCTGAAAAAGTCGTACTGGTTGCCAGTGACGCGGCGGTGCCGCCCCCCGAATCCGAGTGCCGACTCCGGCGGCCTGCCGAGCAACCAACAGGCCACGTCAAGATTGTGGACATGTTGCTCGACAATATGATCGCCGGAAAGTTCCGTGAAATTGAGCCAGTTGCGCGCCATGTAGTCGGCGTCGCTCTCGCCATCCTTGCGCTTGTAGATCCACGGGATCTGGCCGTTCCACTGGACCACGCCCCCGAGGATTTTGCCGATCGCCCCCTTCGCGATCCTCGCCGCATTCTCAAGATACACGTTCTGGTGGCGACGTTGCGTTCCCGCCACGATCGACAGGCCCTTCTCCTTGGCCTTCTCACCCGCCGCGATAATCCGTCGGATTCCCGGCGCATCAACGCCCACCGGCTTCTCCGCGAACAGGTGCTTGCCCGCGTTGATGATCGCCTCGACATGCACCGGACGAAACCCTGGCGGTGCCGCCGTCAGCACCAGCTCCGCCTCGGTCGATGCCAGAAGCTTCTTGTAGGCATCCCATCCCACGAAGGCTTTCTTCGGATCGAGGCCGAATTTCTGCACGACCGAATCAACCCGGTCCTGAAAGGCGTCCGCCGCGCCAACCAGCTGGACGTCGACGCCGATGGCCTTGCCGGCATCGATGCAGTTCTGAAGGGCGCCCGTGCCACGGCCGCCACAGCCGATCACGGCCACCTTGATGGTCTTGCCCGCCGGGGCGGCGGACAGGATGCCGAACGACGATGCGCCGATGGCGGCGCTCGCCGCCGCCGAACTCTTGATGAAATCACGTCGGGATAGATCTGGTTTCATTTGGGATTCCTCCTTGGGGTTGGCTAACGCGAACTTGGACACAATCGGGTGATGATGCCCATCTCCACCGATTTGTTAAGGGGGAAATCCGCGCTCCGGTCATCGAGGCCGACGATCCTTCGCCGGAGTTTGGCCTTCTGGCTGATCGGAAGATGCGTTAGGCTACAGTCTGAACTCCAACGAGTTATGGCACAAGAGACATCTGGTGGCACGCGTCCGGCGGCGACGAAGACATTTCGCGCCATCCTGCACATGGACATGGACGCATTCTTTGCGTCGGTCGAGCAGCGCGATCACCCGGAATGGCAAGGCAAGCCCGTGATTGTCGGCGCCGCCCCGGACCGGCGCGGGGTTGTCTGCGCCGCGAGCTACGAGGCCCGCAAGTTCGGCGTTCATTCCGCCATGCCGTCTCGCACCGCCGGCAGGCTCTGCCCGCACGGCATCTATGTCCGACCGGATTTCACCCGCTACAGCGCGGCCTCCGAACAGATCATGGCCCTGCTGCATGACGTCACGCCCCTGGTCGAGCAACTCTCGATCGACGAGGCCTTCCTGGACGTCTCCCCGGCCGCCCGAGACATCGATGCGGCCATCGCGCTCGCGCGAGACCTCAAGGCCCGCATCCGCGAACGCCTCAGGCTGACCGCGAGCATCGGCGTGGCTCCCAACAAATTCCTCGCAAAGCTCGCCAGCGATTTTCAGAAGCCCGATGGTCTCACCATCATCCGGGAGGAAGACAAGGTCGCCGTCCTGCGCCCGCTGCCGGTCGGTCGCATCTGGGGCGTCGGCCCCAAAACCGAGGCGGTCCTCCACGAGGCCGGCATCCTCACGATCGCCAATCTTCAGGATTTCACCGGTGACCTCCGCCACCTCATGGGCGGCTACGCCGAAGACCTCCGGGCCCTTGCCTTTGGCGAGGACGACCGGCCCCTTGAAACCGAATACGAGCGCAAGTCCATCAGCAGCGAGGAGACGTTCGATCGCGATACCCGCAGCGTCCCCCTCATCCGTCGCACGATGCTCGACCAGGCCGCAGAGGTCGCCGCCGAATTGCGCAAAAGGCATGTCGCCGGTCGCACCGTTCACATCAAGCTCCGCTTCGCCGATTTCACGACCCTCACCCGCCAGAAAACCCTCGGCCATGCCACGCAGGACGAGGGCGAGATCTTCCGCGTCGCATGGGCCCTCGCAGAACGCGAGCGCGGCACGGGCAAGGCAGTCCGCCTCATCGGCACCGGGGTCGCCTCCCTCGAGCCAGAGGGGCTCCAGCCCGATTTATTCGACGAGGCCGCGCGCCGCCGTGCCCAACTCGCCAAGGCAGCCGACGCCATCAATGCCCGGTTCGGGCCCGGGAGCGTACGGCGGGGCTAAGTCAAGGCGCAGAGGATCAAGAGAATGCTTGAGATTTGGCTTGAGGTTCTGCCGTTCGGGTTTTGACCTTTGACTCCCGATGAAATTCGCCCTCGCCATCTTCGCCATGCTGGCATCGCTGACCTGCGAGTCCGCCCCTCCGATCCGCCTCTTCGATTTTCGAGGCAACGCGCACGGCTGGAAGGGCAATCACGATGTCGCTGATTTCGTGGCCACCCCCGATGGCATCGCTTTCCGTGCGGCCGAGCACGATCCGTGGATCGAGGGCCCACCGGCTCCCGACATGCCCGTGGGCACGCGTGTGAAATTGCGCGTGCGCCTCAAATGCTCGAAGGCCACCGGAGGCCAGGTCTTTTTCGGCCCGCAGTTTAAGGGCGGCAATGAGGTGGGACTGCCGATCCGGAAAGCGGGCGAATGGCTTGAGACGGAGGTCATCCTCCCACCCCAGGAAGCCCACAGTCGCCTCCGCATCGATCCGCCCGGGGACGCCGAATGCGTCATCGCCTGGATCGATGCCCAGGCGCTGCGCCCGCTTCTGGACCTCGCGCTGCCGGCACCAAAACCCGTCCCCGCATGGCCCGCCGATGCCCCCTCAGTGGCCGCCGGAGACATCGCGATATCGCAACACCCGACAATCTGGAGCGCGTTCCGCGTCACCATAAACGGCACGATCCTCGCCGACGCGCACCCGGCCGAACGGATCGGCGCCATGATCGGCGATCGGCCCGAATGGATCGATGCAACATCGGCCAAACCCTCCTGCCGCGGCCTCGCGGACGGCTCTCTTGAATGTTCGCTCATGCTGCGCGACTCCGGCGGCGCCACGTGGCGATGCATGCGCCGATTCCGTTCGCTGCCCGATCAGGGAGCGATCGCGGTCGAGACAGAGTTTTCCGTCGATCGGGATCGCAATGTCTCCCATTTGCCGTGGGTCACCCTCTTTCCCGGCCTCGGAACGTTTGGCACGAATAAGGCGCAGGCGCTGGTGCCCGGAGTCGAATACCTCGAAAACGAGCCCTCGAGCAGCGAGGCCGAAATCGAGGGCGAGCAGGCGAACCGGCGCATCACGGACGACTTCCGCCTCTGTTACCCGATGATGGCCATTGCGCACGGCGGCCAATACCTCGCGCTCGCCTGGGATCGCCGCGATCACCCCGCCCCCGTGTTCGATTCGCCAGACCGTATCTTCAATTCGGGGGGGCATCTCCTGGCGCTCTGGGAACCGCCCGTGGGGCCCTGCCGCATCGAGCACGACATCAATGTCTATGACTCCTTCCGGCTCCCGGCCAACCACGTCCGCCGATTGAAATTCACGCTGTTCGGGGGCGAAGGGGCCACCATCGTGCCCGCGATCCAGCACTACGTCCGGTCACGCGCCCTTCCGCCGTTGCCCCAACTCGAAGGCGGATTCGATGCCGCCGTGCGATTGCTCGCGGCCGGATGGGCACGCTCGAGAATCCGCGAGGGCGGCGTCGTCCGCCACGCCGCCTGGGGTGATCATTTTCGCCCGCAGCCGGCCGCCGATGCCCCGGCATTCATGCGCTGGCTCGCCGCCCAGTCTCCCGATTCCGCCCTGCGCGCCGAACTCGCCGACGCCGAGAAAATGACCCTCGACGCCTTGCCCAAGAACACCGTTTACGCGGAAGGTGTCTCGCACGTCCGCCCTCCGGTGCCCCCCCTGCTATTTGGGAGACTCTCAGAATATCTGGATCACCGCCTGGCGGCAGCCACCCAGATGATCAAGGGATTTGACGCCGACGGCATCCATCATTATCGGCCCGCACCGGACAAGCCTGACTTTGCCCGCACGCTTGGCAAGGATCACGCCAACGGCCTCTCCGCCACGCCCCTGGAGAACATCCTCGAGACCGCAACGCTCAACACCGACCCAAGCCTCGTCCGCGAAGCCCTCGGGCTGCTGGACAAACAAACGGCCCTTTACGCCGGTACCGTCCCCCGCGGTGCGCAGCCCTGGGAAATGCCGCTCCATACCCCGGACATACTCGGTTCCGCCCGCCTCACCCGCTGCTACACGCTCGGCTTCCTCCTCACGGGAGAACCCAAGTACCTGGAACAGGCCCGTTACTGGGCATGGACCGGACTCGCCATGGTCTATCTCGACCCGCCCGTGGATGGCCCCGTCGGCAACTACGCCACCATCGGCGTCATCGGCGCCACCCACTGGCGCGCACCCAACTGGATAGGCCAACCCGTCCAGTGGTGCGGCCTCGTCTATCGCTCCGCCCTGCTGGACCTCGCCGATATCGACCCCGACAACGCCCAGCTCTGGCGACATGTCGCGAATGGCATCACCCTCGCCGGACTGCAAATGACGTTCCCCCTCACCGATCCCGAGCGCCAGGGCCTGCTCCCAGACTTCTTCCTGCTCCGCGACCAGATCTCCGATGGGCCAGCGATCAATCCCGGCACGGTCGGCGCCGGACTCCCCGAAGCCTTTGGCAAAGGACGGCTTTACGCCGCAGCCCGCCTCCCTGGCGGCGCAATCGCCCACGCCCCCGGCGCGATCTCCAATCCCCACAAAGAGGCAGGCGCCGTCCGCTTCCACGTCGATGGCTGGCCCCAAACACCCTACGCCATACTCATCTGCGGCATCCCCCAACCCCCGTCCTCCTTCGACTGGACCGGCGACCGCACCGGACTGGCTTCCCACGGTGACCCCCCACACCGAGCGTTCATCCTCACCGTGCGCGGCACCGGCGAAGTCATTCTCCGATTTTGACTCGCGACTCCAGAGACGCGAATCGCGCCCGATGTGTCTGAGGGGCGCGCAAGGGAGCGGGCTATCCGCCCGTTGAAAAACCCACACAACAGCCGATTTGGGAATGGGAGGGACGCCGGCCCCGGCGTCCGCGATCCACCAGCCGCGCAACGCCCGGGCCAACCCGGCCCGCGAGGCCTCGGGCCGTCCCGCCTGAATCGGGCCACGCACGCCATCAGCGGAATCCATAACGTTTTTCAACGGGCTGCTAACCCACCCCAACTCTGTCGGCCCAACCACCTTGCCAAATTGCAATCAACGGGCCCCCGCCCCGAGATTGCCCGTTCCATTTGGCACCACAACGATCTGTAAGAAAATGTGTTACATGAGTAGTATTTTGTGAAGAAACTCTACTATTTTGATTGCGCCGGGTGCAGCAATGCCCTAGCATCGGAGCCCTGTAGAAACGCAAACGAGCCCCCGATGGCCACATTTCTGGACACAAGACGATGGAGTTGCTGCTGTTCCTGATACTATTTCCGCTGTTGCCGGCTGGCCTCATCGTCCTGATCCCCCACTTCACCACACGGAAGATCGTCGCCCGCTCGTCGGCCGCGATCATGGCGGCCACCTCGATTTGGCTCGCCTGGCGATGCCTCGTGGGCGGTCCCGAATACTTCCATTTGGAGGCGGGCACGATCGACGCGACGATGTTCGGGCTGGAGATTCTGATCGCGGCATATCTCCTGTATCGTTGTCGAGGGCTGCCGCCGCGACGGCTCTGGATCCCCGCCCTGGTCGTGGTCCAGTTGCTGGCCATGGTGGGTCTGGAGTTTGGCGGCCAACTGCCCCATGTGGATCGGCCTCTGTACGCGGATCACTTCTCGGTGATCATGGCGCTCATCATCGGCATCATTGGGAGCCTCACGGCGGTGTACTCGATCGGGTACATGACCGAATATCACAACCACCACCCCGAGATCCCGGTGCGCCGGCGGCGGTTCTTTTTCACGGTCTTCGTATTTCTCTCGGCGATGTTCGGCATCGTCTTCTCGAATAGCCTCTCGTGGCTTTTCTTTTTCTGGGAGGTCACGACGGTCTGTTCTTTCGTGCTGATCGGGTACGCGCGGACGGAGGAGGCGAAGTTCAGCTCGTTCCACGCCTTGGGCCTGAACCTGCTCGGGGGCATCGGGTTCCTGATGGCCATCGGCTTCGAGGCGTATTTCGCCGGTGAACCGACGCTGGACGTCGATCGTCTGATAGCCGCGGGTCCCGCGCTGGCCATGGTGCCCGCGGCGGGCATCGCCTTTGCGGGGTTGGCCAAGGCGGCGCAGTTGCCCTTCTCCCGCTGGCTGCTGAGCGCGATGGTCGCACCGACTCCTGTCTCCGCGCTGCTGCATTCCAGCACGATGGTCAAGGCGGGGGTGTTCGTGCTGGTGAAGTTCGCCCCAGTCTTTCGTGGCACGACGGAGGGCCTGCTGCTGGCGCTCGTGGGCGGCATCACGTTCCTCGTCACATCGCTGGTCGCCGTCAGCCAGAATAACGCCAAGCGCGTGCTGGGCTGCTCGACCGTCGCCAACTTGGGGCTCGTCGGGATGTGCGCCGGCGTGGGCACGCCCGAAACGGTCTGGGCCGCCGTGCTCCTCATCATCTTCCACGCCGTCGCCAAAGCCCTCCTCTTCCTCGGCGTCGGCCCCATCGAGCACCGCATCGGGAGCCGCAACATCGAGCTCATGGAGGGTCTGATCACGACGCGCCCGGCGCTCGGCGCGATCATGATCATCGGCATCTGTGGCATGTTCCTCGCCCCCTTCGGCATGCTCATCAGCAAGTACGCCGCCCTGAAGGCGCTGATGGACAGCAACGTCCTGCTCGCGGGCCTGCTGGCCTTCGGCAGCGCCCCCACCCTCTTCTTCTGGGCCAAATGGATGGGCAAGATCGTGTCGATACCGCACAGGCCCTCCGATGTCGTGGGTCCCATCAGCCTCGACAAGTGGGTTGCCCTCGGGACTCTCGCCCTGGGCACGCTTGGCGCATGCGTGTTCTTCCCATGGGCGGCGCGCTGGTTCGTGGAGCCCTGCGTACGCCACGCCTACGGCGCCACCCCGGGGCTGGCCACAGGCGGCACGGCGGTGATGGTCGGCATGCTCCTGGTGCTCTTTCTGCTCCCCCTGCTCTACGTTGTCTTGCCCGTGCCGGCCGTCCGGGCCGAGGGTTATCTCGCGGGCATCGGCGTCGAACGCGGGGCGGCCTTCCGGGGGGCGATGGGGAAGGTCCACGAGGTCGACATGCGGAACTACTATCTCTCTTCGTTCTTCGACGAGCACGTGCTCATGCGCTGGGGCATCCGCGTCTGCGCGGCCCTGGCCTTTGCCATGGTGGTGGTGTCATGGATATGACCGGCGTCGGTGGCGCATTGCTTTTCCTCATCGGGGCACCCTTCGCCGGAGGCCTCCTCGCGGGCGCGGATCGCATCGTCACCGCCCGCATGCAGGGCCGGATAGGGCCGCCCCTGCTCCAACCGTTCTACGACGTCGGCAAGCTGTTCCAGAAGAGCCGCCTCGTCGTCAACCCATTCCAGCCCTTTTACCTCTGGGGCTTCCTGGCCTTCCTGCTCGTGGCCGGGGCGCTATTCTTCTCGGGCGGCGACCTCCTGCTCACCGTCTTCGCCCTCGCGGTCGCCGGCGTGTTCTTGGCCCTCGGCGCGTTCTCCGCCAACACCCCCTACAGCCATATCGGCGCAGAGCGCGAACTGCTCCAGATGATGGCCTACGAGCCCATGCTGCTCATCGCCGTCCTCGGCCTGTACCAGTCCACCGGCAGCTTCCTGGTCCGCGACATCCTTGGCTCCGACCGCCCGCCGCTCGTGGAGTTGCCCGGCGTCTTCCTCGGCTTCCTATTCATCCTGACGATCAAGCTGCGCAAGTCGCCCTTCGATCTATCCACCTCGCACCACGGTCATCAGGAAGTCGTCAAAGGCATCACGACCGATTACTCCGGCCCGGACCTCGCGCTGATCGAGGTCGCGCACTGGTACGAGAACGTGCTTCTCCTGGGTTTCGTGTGCCTCTTTTTCGTGCCGCTGCACCCCGCACTCGGCATCGCCCTCGCGATCGCCACCTACCTGCTCGAGGTCTTTGTCGATAACACCCACGCGCGCCTCCGCTGGCAGCACACCGTCAAACTCTCCTGGTGGACCGGCGCCGCACTCGGACTCGCGAACCTCGCGATCCTGGACCTGATCCGATGAGCCCTTGCCGGACAAACTGATATGTCCCTCTTCAAGAAATCCCCCTGGCTGCTCCACTACAACTG
The DNA here is from genome assembly GCA_029560585.1 of Verrucomicrobiota bacterium. GTDB lineage: Bacteria > Verrucomicrobiota > Verrucomicrobiia > JADLBR01 > JADLBR01 > JADLBR01. The sequence goes on from JAKQKQ010000329.1 coordinate 45,470, forward strand.
CTCGAGTTGCAACGGCTGCGACATCGAGGTGCTGGCGGCCCTCACACCGATGTATGACCTCGAGCGCTTTGGCATCATCAACACCGGCAATCCGAAGCACGCCGATGTCCTTTTGGTCACCGGCTCCGTGAACGATCAGAACCTCGAGGTCATCCGAAGCCTCTACGCCCAGATGCCCGACCCCAAGGTCGTCGTCGGCGTCGGCATCTGCGCGCTGAGCGGCGGCATCTTCGCCCAGTGCTACAACGTGCACGGGGGAGCCGCGGCCGCCGTGCCCGTTGACCTCTATGTCCCGGGTTGTGCGGCACGACCCGAATCGATCATCGATGGCGTGATCAAGGCGGTCGAGATCCTCCAGCAAAAGGCCGATGCCATGCGCGGACGACGGCGCACCGCGACCGCCGCTGCCAGGGAGGCCGCATGACAACGGTGCAATCCATCGAGCCCGTCGGCCCGTCCGAGATGCCCGCCCGCGCCGCTGCGATGCGCGCCAGCGGATGGCGCCTCATGCAGATCTGCGCCACCGCCGTGGGACCGGACTTCGAGATCCTCTACAGCTTCGCGAAGGGGCGCGACCTCCAGAACTTCCGCGCGACCGTGCCGCGCGAGGGCGCCAGACTCCCGAGCATCACCGGCCCCTATCTCTGCGCGTTCCTATACGAGAACGAGATCCACGACCTCTTCGGCGTCGAGGTCGAGGGGAACGTCCTCGACTTCAAGGGCACCTTCTACAAGACCGCCGTACCCCATCCCTTCGTCAACGACGCGCTTCCGGCGCCTGTCTCGAAGAAGTGAGGCGACCCATGGCCAAGCGCAGCATCGTTCCTTTCGGTCCCCAGCACCCGGTCCTCCCGGAGCCCATCCACCTCGACCTGGTCGTCGAGGACGAGAAGGTCGTCGAGGCGGTGCCCTCGATAGGCTTCATCCACACCCGTGAAAAGGTTGTAGGCCTCCTCCTGACCCTCAAAGCGGGTGATGGCGCTCATCGCCACCCATTT
>JAKQKQ010000331.1 GCA_029560585.1 Verrucomicrobiota bacterium
CGCGATGAGTGGAAGGGAGCCCGCCGGATTGAGTACGATCGCACCGAAAGCTCGAAATGGAAGCGGTGCGGCTCGTCGTTTGCTTGGGTGTCTCCAGGCGCCGCCGCCTGGCGCAAGAGGGTGGGGGAGCTGGCGGCCGCCATTGGTGCCGAGAATGAGAAGGGGATTTCAATCCGCCTCGGGCGGCGCTGGGCCTACCAATGGCGCACGGCCATTGTGACGGCATCCGAGGAGGAGTGGAGGGAAATGATCGCGTTCCTCGCTTGGCGCTTGGGTGGGGAGCTGGCGGCGAAACCGGCGATCAAGGTCGGTGGGGAGGTCTTGGAGTGGCTGCCAGATCCTCGGGAGCTATTCGGGGTTCCGTTGGTGAGCCTCTAAACATCCAAAACGTTTAAGCGCGGGGGGCGCGTCGTGCATGGGGGGCTGGGGGTGAGCCGTCACCCCCAGATAGGCAGCGCGCGGGAGCGGCTGCCGTGGCCTTCGCGGGAGGGTGGGGGAGAGGGCGGGCCGGGTGTGTGTTCCCGATTCACCTTTTCCCCCATCAAAGCGGTTTGACGTTGACTGTCGGACACTCTGCCCGACAGGCTGCGGACATGCCTTCACCAAAGTTTACTTTCCGCCTCCCTGAAAAGGACAAGGCGGCGCTGTTGGAAGTGTCGAAAATCTACGGGGCGGTTAGCCCGGGGGCCTTCTGTGCGGAGATGATCGGCGCTGTGTGCTCCGGAGACATGGAGCGAATCAAGGCTTTCAACGCGAAACTCATCAGGGGCATGGGCGAGCAGCTCACCCTGACCCTCAATGGGGCGCTGGATGCCGCCACAGGTGCCGAGAAACCGGCCAAGAAGGCCCGGAAGCTCGCCAAGACGGGGAAAGGAGCGGCCTGCCGTGCGCGACCCCGTAAAAGCTAAAGAAAAGGCCCCGGCCCGCGTTGGCGCGCAGACCGGGGCAGCCTTTGGTGATTCCGTAGGCGGGAGGGCTTACACCTCCCAGAAAACACCTGTGCGCGTCCTCTGCAATCGCAAAGGGCGCAAGGTGCAGGCTGGGAGGGCGTGGGCATGCTAGACCCATTACCGGGCTCACTGGCCGATTTAAGGGCTCAGGACAGGGCGGCGGGCACGCCCGCGACGCCTGCCGGATGCAGCGCGGAGCGCTGCGCCGGCTGGCCGGCGGGCGGCTCGTCCGCCCTTCCTTGTCATAATAGTAACAATTCCCCGCAAAAGGGCACCGAGGAGGCCCAAAAACCAGCCTACAAACTGCGGCCAACATGGGCCGGAATCGAGGGCAAATCAGAGGTTAAAAAGCAGGTCACAGGAACCGAGGGCGAGCGGTGCGGCTACGATTCCGAGGGGCGCGCATGGCAAGAGGTGGTGGGCGGGACCCTCCTTTGCACGGATGGGCTCAGTGCGTCGGATGCAAAGCGGGCCTATTCGCTACGTCAAAAC
>JAKQKQ010000031.1 GCA_029560585.1 Verrucomicrobiota bacterium
CAGAGAGGGTGTGCGCCACATCGCCCCCGCGCAGAGCCTGGTCGAGATCGACTGTGGCCGACGGGCCCGACTTGCCCGCCGGGATCACCAGCACCGACCGCCCGTCGCCGTCGGCCGCAAGCCCGCCAGCGACGGCCACCGCGTCGATTACCCGGGCTCCGGCAGGGAGCTCATATGTACCCGGCCTCGCGGCGCGTCCAATCACGCTCACGCTTATCATCCGCGACCCCACGCTCACCACATCACCCGGGTTGACCGTGGGATTATCCGTTACCTTGCCGGAGAACAACACCTTGCCATACCCGATGGGCTGCGCAGAGCCTTCCGCGAGCGCGCCGTCCTTGTACACCGTGACATTCTCCAGCGACGCCCTGGCGGTGGTTCCCCCGGCAGAGGCTATCGCGTCCAGCAGCTTTGCTCCGCGTGGAAGCCTGTATGCCCCGGGACGCACCACCTCTCCCAGCACCAACACCTGCCCGCGCAGTTCGGGAACGAACACTACGTCTCCATCTGCCAGCGCCATGGCGGGCGCCCCCGCGAGTGCGGCATCTACATCCAACGTACGGGCCTCTCCCCTGCGGGTGAGCACCACGTTGGCCGCGTCGCCGTCGGTCCTTACGCCCCCGGCCACGGCCATGGCGTCCAGAATAGTCGCATCCGGCTGCAGCTCGAACGCTCCAGGCCGGGTTACGGCCCCGATCACGTTGACCGAGATCATCCTGCTTGCAACGACGATCACATCGCCCGCCCGGACCTCGGGGTTGTCGCCCGCCCCGTCGGCGAGGAGCGATCCTGCAGCCCCAATTGATATATAGCGAAGTTCTGCGAGAATACCTTCAGAGAATATCGAAACCTTTTCCAGCGACGCCTTGGGCGTCATCCCGCCCGCGGCGGCTATGATGTCCAGGACGCGCGCTCCCTTAGGAAGCCTGTACGCCCCAGGCCTCGCAACCTCGCCCAATACCACGACCTGCCCGGGCACGGCCTCGGGGACGAACAACGCATCTCCGTCTTCCAGCAGAGGCAAGGGCGCTGTCGGCACCTTGGCCGACGGTTTGCCCGACGCCTCGCCTGACGTATCCCGTGCGTCAAGGGCCGATGTAACGTCGATCTCCAAGGAGAATGCCCCGTCGCCCGTCTTGCGCGCCAGGGCCACGCGTGTTCCATCTCCGACGGACGTCACTCCACCCGCAGCGGCTATCGCATCCAGAGCGGTCGCCCCGCGCCGCAGCGTTACCTGACCCGGACGGGCCACAAAGCCTGCAACATACACCCTGACTTCCGTCCCGGGCACAACCACAACCGAACTGGGCTCGATAGCCGGGTTGGCCTTGATGTCGCCGTCGTACACCAGGCGGTCGCCTGAGACCTCAAGGTCAACTCCATCGGCTGGGTCGCCCGCTCGGTACACCTTCACCCGCGCAAGATCCGCCGCATCCAGCGGCCCGCCTGCAGCGGCCAGAGCCTCCATCAGACGAGTGCCCTCATCTACAGGGTAAACCCCCGGACGGGCCACCGCCCCTAGCACCGCCACCTGCTGCCTGCGGAGCTTCTCCGGAGCTTCGGGGATGTACACCACATCTCCGTCGGCCAGCACCGTATTGGCCTCACCCTTCGGGTCGCGGCCCAGAGCATCGAGGTCGATCCCGGCGGTGACACACGCAGCGCCGGCATCGGCGCCCGCCTCAGATCCGCCGGTTCCCCGCGTCAATACTACATTCTTCGCATCGCCCAGGGCCGACGCCCCGCCGGCAACGGCCACGGCATCCAGCAGACGCGCCCCGGCGGCAAGCTCATACACCCCCGGTCGCGCCGCCGCGCCCACCACGGTCACGCCGATCATGCGGGACCCGACCACCACGACGTCGCTCGCTCCAAGCGTCGGGTTGGCGGTTCCGTCGCCTGCGAAAATCACCTTGCCGTGCCCGATGGGCGCCCCGGCGCCTGCGGAGGCGTCCCCGCCGGCGTAGATCGTCACATTCTCCAACGACGCCCGGGTATTAAGCCCGCCCGCCGCAGCTATCGCGTCGGCAAGCTTCGCCCCGCGGGCAAGCCTGTACGCCCCGGGCCGCGCAACCTCGCCCAGCACCACTACCTGCTCAGGTACTGCCTCCGGCACGTACACTGTGTCGCCGTCCGCGAGCTCAAGGCCGGCTGCCTCGCCCGCCAATATCGCCTCTACATCTATCTCCATAACGCGCGCGGTGCCCGAGCCGCCTTCCGCGGCGCCTTCTGCCTCGCCCGTGCCGTCGCCCCGGCCCCCGCGCCTGGTCACTACCACCTTGGTGCCGTCGCCAGCCGAAGATATCCCGCCGGCTGCGGTGACGGCCTGGGCCACATCCGCGCCCCGTTTCAGCTCGTAGCCTCCTGCACGCTGCACATGCCCGGCCACCTGCACCCGTATCCCGGCGGACGGCACTACGATTACCTGCCCCGCCGTCACGGGCGGATTGGCCTTGATGTTGCCCTCGTACACCAGCGAGTCGTCTGCCACTACAAGGCTGAGAGCGGTCAGGCCGCTCGGCGGGGTGTGTGCGCCACCGGCCTCAGCGTCCGGCGCGGCGCTCCCGCCCTGGCCCTCATATATCTTCACCCTGGCAAGATCCGCCTTGCCCGTGGGTCCGCCGGCAGCGGCCAGCAGGTCCATCAAGGTTACGCCTCGCCCCGCGGGGTAAACTCCCGGCCTGGCCACCTCGCCCATGATCACAGCCTGCTCCCGGGCCTCCGGCACGAACAGGGCGTCCCCGTCGGCGAGCAGCGCATTGGCATCGAGGCTCGGGTCGCGCAGCAGCGCGTCCACGTCCAAAGTCGCCGAACCGGGCTGCGATCCCCTGCGGCTGTGCACTGCCGAGCCTGCGTCGGCACCTGAGGCCAGGCCGCCCGCAGCCGCGATGGCATCCACAACGCGCGCGCCCGCGAGCAACTCGTAGGTGCCCGGCCGGGCTACTCGCCCCACTACGCTCACGTACATCGCGCGCGAGCCCACAACCACCATGTCGCCAGGCGACAGCTCCGGGTTGTCCTGCGCGCTGCCGGCAAAGAGCACACGGCCCTCGCCGATCGCGCGTTTGCCTGCCTGATCGGCCTGGCCCTCCGCGTAGACCGTCACGTTATCCAAAGACGCCCTGGCACTGGCGCCTCCTGCCGCCGCTATGGCGTCCAGAAGCTTGGCCCCCGGCTGGAGCTTGTACGCTCCAGGCCTCGCCACCTCGCCCAGCACCACGACCTGCCCGGGCACGGCCTCCGGCACAAATATGGAGTCGCCGTCTTGCGCCACAGGGGCCGCCCCCTGCGCGCCGCCGGCGAAGAGTGATTCAATGTCTATCTGGCTCACCGATACGTCCTGCCCGTCTGCCCGGGTGAGCACCGCATGTCGCCCGTCGGCGTCGGGTCGCAGGCCGCCCGCAGCCGCCACCGCGTCAGCCAAAGTAGCGCCCTGCAGCAAGTCCACAGGGCCCGGACGGTTGACTGATCCGGTCACATGCACCCGTATAGCGCGCGACGGGACCACTATGAGCTGGCCCGCATGCGCCTTGGGGTTCGCCTCGACGTCGCCTTCGAAGGAAAGCCTGTCGGAAGCAACGGAAAATGTGGACGCGCCCTGGACGTCGGCGCCCTGGTAGACCCGGACGCGGCCCATGTTGGCCCTGGGAGTCGGGCCTCCGGCTGCGGCAATCACATCGAGGATGGTGGCATCGCGGCGCAAGGGGTACACCCCGGGCCTCGCCACCTCGCCCATTATGGACACATATTCTTCAGGTCCTTCATGTACAAGCAGGACATCTCCCGGCTCCAGCACGATGTTATGGGCGGACTCGGGGGCGTCTATGAGATCGCCCAAGTTCGCCTGCGCGCTACTCGCCGCTCCATCGCGCACACCGTTCCACACTACCGTCGCCCGGCGCGCATCGCCCCGAACCCCGCCCGCGGCTGCGACAGCATCCAGCAGAGTCATCCTGCCGGTGGTCGAGGCGCCCTGGCCGGCGCCGCCCACTGCCGAGTACGAGCCCGGCCTGATCACATCGCCCATCACCAGCACCTGGCGGTATGCGCGCGGAACGTATATGACGGCTCCGCTCTGCAGCTGAACGTCGGCGGCGGGATTCGTAAGAGCGGATTCATAGGCCACACAGGCCGCCTCGCCGAACGCAGACGCCGCGGTTATGCCGGTCACGTCCGCCATATCCGTCACGCCGCCGGCAGCGGCAATGGCAGCCAAAGCGCCCGCGTTGCCCGGGAGCTCATACGCCCCGGGGCGAACGACCTGGCCCAGAACTACCACGCGGATCTTTCGGTACTGCGTCACATTCACAGTCACAGAAGGGTTCTTCATGTATGTAGACAAAGCCGACGCTATATCCGCGGCGAGCTGAACTGCGGTTCGTCCGCCTGCCTTGATTCGACCGGCTAGAGGCACCGATACATCGCCGTCCGGGCCAATGGGCACTGTCACGCTGAGCTGCCCGTCTCCGAACACGCTGATCGACAGGACGTCTCCCTCTCCCAGAACATACTCGGAAGCCTTGGCCGGCTGGTCTTGAGCGGCAGCTGGGATCGGCCCAAGCGACATGGCCGCCAGTAGAAGGATGGCGCAAAACGAGATGATCGTAGGGACGCTCCACCGTGCCCGCGGACTTTCTCTATGTATAATCCTGTACGTCTTCAAATCCAAACGATCCCCTTCTATTGGACTGTACGTCCCCCATGGGCTTTGCCATGCTCATCGGAGCTATGTTCGGAATCATCGTAGTACCCTTCGTAGTACCCACTGTAGTACCCATTGTAGTAGTTGTGGTAGCCATAGCGCTTCCGGACAGGCTCGATGCCGGTGATGACTGTACCCAGTACACGCGCGTTCACGGCTCTGAGCGAATCAATAGCACGCCTGGACGCGTTTTTGTCAGACATCGTCATGTCCACAACGACGATCGCCCCGTCAGCCTTGGAAGCCAGCACCGAAGCGTCTGCAACGGCCAGCACGGGCGGTGCATCAAGGACAATCAGGTCGGATCGCGACTTGAGGTCGGTGAGCAGGTTGTCCATACGCCTGCTGTGCAGCAGCTCGGACGGATTGGGCGGGGTGATCCCGGCAGTGATGAGCTTAAGCCCGTCGACAGGGCCGTCCCTGAGCGATGCTTCGACATTGCCGGACACGATGGCCTCTGAAAGCCCGGGCGATTCCGACATCTCGAATTTCTCATGCTGACTCGACCGCCGCATGTCGGCATCCACCAGGACAACACCCTCGCCCGCCTGGGCAAATGTGATGGCCAGATTGGCGGCGGTGAGCGACTTGCCTTCGCCGGGGAATGTGCTGGTTATGACCAGTACCTTGAATGCGTCGCCGCCGCTTGAGAAATGAATGTTAGTGCGAAGCATGCGGTAGGCCTCGCTGGCCGCAGACTTCGGATTGTAGAGAGTGACTAGCGCTTGCTTAGAATCCCGGTAGTCATCTGCGACTTCTCGTTTGCTGAAGAACTTGAACATTCAGGCTTTCCTCCGAATGCCGGCATCCCCTCAGCCCGTATTCACCCCACAAATATCGACATGTCCCCATAGACAATTACTATGATACCATGTGGTCACGTCTTGTCAAGTGGTGTAAATTGCCGCTGTGATCCTCCTCGGATCCAGACTTCCGAATCTCCCTTAACCTCCTGACTCTTCCTGATTCCTTCGGTGCGCGCGCTGCGTCTGAGCCGCTGCCTAAGCATTGACGCCTCAGTTCTATCGGTGGGCGCCGCCGCCTGGGAGCCGCACAAGGGGCTCCTTGCCGGCGGCGGCGCTGTGCC
>JAKQKQ010000062.1 GCA_029560585.1 Verrucomicrobiota bacterium
AGACCTTTCCCACTAAATGGCTCTCATGGCGCGGTTTTTCCAGAGCCCGGAATTTCACAGCCGGCAGGCTGTGAAATATCCGGGCTAGCTCGAGAAGAGGGCGTATCGGTCGGGTGGCGAAGGGCTTGCGCCCTTCGGCGGTGGCCATGGGCAAGATGCCCATGCCACGGTCCTGTGGCACGGGCGTCCCCGAGCGAGGGCCGAAGCCGGAATGTTCGTAAAATCGCCTCTGGCGGTCGGCTTCGCTACGAATTTTCTGCCCCGGTGGTCTGGCAGCCGCCGGATGGGATCTGGTTCGAAAATGCAGATGCGGGGCAGCAGGAGCCTGCTTGCAGGCCATTCCATGCGCGAATCGCGCGCAAGCGCGCTCCTATGACCCATTTTCACCCCCGATGGTGCACCGAATGCCCGCCGCCGGGCGGGCGGCCGGGGCATGGGATATCGCAAAACTCGTATCAGAATGCAAATCCCGTTTCCGAGCGCGTGAGCGTTTGGCCCGCGTCTCCAGCGCCCACGCGCCAAGAACCGATTGCTCAGCATGTCTCAGGGTACCTCTTGCTTTTGTGGGCTTGCTTGGTTATGAAACCCGGCCGATGCATCGGATGGAATCTCTCGGGTGGACCTTGCGGTCTAGGTGGTTGAGCGGGTGGTGTGTGGGGTTGGTGTTGGCGGGTGGGACTCCCGCGGCCATGGCGCAGTCGTCGCGAGACACGGTTGTCGAACTGAATGCCGTGGTCCAGACGAACGCGCCCGTGATCACGCTGCAGTGGAACAGCGTGGCGGTGACCACGGCCCTTGATGTTTATCGGCGAGACAAGGGGGCCACGAGCTGGGGCACGGCCATCGCTGCGCTGGATTCAAATGTGACCTCGTTCGCCGATTCCAACGCTGTCACGGGTGCTGTGTACGAGTACATGATTCGCCGGGCGCGATCCTCGGCTCCAACCGAGGCCTATGGAACGATCGTGGCGGGCTGCAACGTGCCGCTGGTGGAGGATCGCGGCCGGGCGCTGCTGATGGTGGATCAGTCGCTGCTGTTGTCGCTGGCACCGGAGGTCGATCGGCTGGAGCGAGACCTAGTGGGCGACGGTTGGACGGTGGTTCGGACCAACGTGGCGCGCATGGCGGTGGATCCGGCCTCGACCAATTCGGCGCAGTGGGCCGCGCGCCTTGCCGAGTTGCAGGCGGTGCGCGCCATCGTCCAGTCAAACTACGTGGCAGATACTAACCGCATCGGGTCGGTCTTCATACTGGGGCGTTTGCCGGTGCCGTATGCCGGGAACCTTAACCCTGATGGTCACCCCGACCATCAGGGCTCATGGCCGGCAGATGCATACTATGCGGACGTGAATGGGACGTGGACCGACACGAGCGTCAACACGGTCAACAATTGGACGCAGCCTTCGGATCTCCGCAACCGGAACGTTCCCGGAGACGGGAAGTTCGATAACACCACGATCCCGACGACCTCTGAGCTGGCCGTCGGCAGGGTCGATTTTGCCAACATGACCAACGTGCCCACGGGCATGGGGGAGGTGGCGCTGCTCCGGCAGTATTTGAATAGGGACCACGCGTTCCGGCATGGGCGTGCGCCATACGCCAGCGTGCCGCGCCGGGCGCTGATCGACGACGGTTTCGGCTATTTCTATGGCGAGGCCTTCGCGGCATCGGGCTGGCGCAATGGCTTCACGTTCTTTGGGCGCGCCTCGACCAACGTGGTGGCCGCGGATTGGTTCGCGACGCTGGGGACAAACCAATATCTGCTGGGCTACGGCTGCGGGGGCGGATCTTACACCAGCGCCGGCGGCGTGGGGACATCAACCTATGACTTTGCGCGGAAGGACTCGCGCGCGGTGTTCACCATGCTGTTCGGAAGTTACTTCGGGGATTGGGACAAGACGGACAACTTCTTGCGTTCGCCTCTGGCGGGGACTTCGGGCTCCATGGGCCTGACGTGCGCGTGGTCGGGTCGCGGCTATTTCCATTTTGACCACATGGCCATGGGCGAGATGGCGGGCTATGGCATGTGGATAAGGTACAACGATCCCGTGTACCTGGTTTCCGGAGGCTGGGAGGGCAACGGTTATTCGAGGTACGTTCACCACAACCTCATGGGTGACCCGACTCTGCGGCTACACACGGTGCCGCCGCCTCTCAAGCCCGCGGCGCAGGTGGCCACGAATCAGATTGCGCTGTCGTGGCAGGCCCCTTCCGATCCCACGATCGCCGGGTATCATGTGTACCGCGGGACGAATCCGGCTGGTCCGTTCACGCGGCTGACGGGTTCGGCCGCGACGCCGACCGATCCCATGGGCTCGCCCATCGGCGCGACAACGTTTGCCGACAGCACCGTGGTCGCGGGAACGAACTACACCTACCTGATCAAGAGCATCCGTCTCGAGGGCAGCGCCAGCGGCACGTACGCGAACAGCAGCCAGGCGGCGGGGGTCAATGCGGCGGCGGTGGATGCGGGACTCGGGGCACCGGCCGCGCCAACCGGTCTGTTGGTCGTATTCCAAGGTGGCACCACCTACCAGCTGACATGGGAGGACAATGCGACGGGCGAGACCGGGTACGAGGTGCAGCGCCGGGATCCAGCTACGGGCAACTGGTCCACGATCACGACGCTTGGGGCGGACAGCACCTCGCACAGCGACGGTGCGGCACCCTCCGGCGGGGTGGTCCACTACCGCGTTCGCGCCAATGGCGCATCGGCCAACTCGGCGTATTGCGAGGCCACCGCCGACCCGAATACGCCCGGGGTGCTTCGTCCGGTCGCCGACACCGTCTTCGCCAACAAGGCGACGCGAAAGGCCGTCATCGACGTGCTCAGATACAACGGTTCGGCCGGATCGGTCGGGGTGAACTATGCGACATCGGATGTTACCGCGACCAACGGCGTGGATTTCCTTTACGCATCGGGCTCGCTGTGGTGGGCGCACGGCGAGACGACGAATAAGACGGTCAATGTGACCCTCGGATATGTCGTGGCGCCGCAGCTGACGCGGATCTTCCGGTTCAATCTGAGCGGCGCAACAAACGGGGCGGGCGTGCAGACGCCGGGGTACAATTACGTGTTCATCTCCGACACCAACGCGCAATCGATGCCCGCGCCATGGACCACGACAAACATCGGCGCGCTTTCGATCACGGGATACAGCGAACACGTCTCGGGCACCTTCGGCTCGACCTGCCGCTCCGGCGACATCGCCGGCACGTCGGACAACTACCGATCGATCCACCAGCAGGTTTCGGGTGATGTGCAGGTGACGTGCCGCGTGCCGAGTTTTCCGACGACATTCCTCGGGAGCGCGAAGGCCGGCGTGATGATCCGGTCGAATATGAACGCCAATGCCGCGTGCGTGGCCGCACTGGTCGAGCCCGATGGCGCCGCACAATCCTTGTCGCGTGCGTCGGTGGGGGGGAATGCATCCACCCCGGGCACCGCGACCGGCGTGAAGTTCCCGTGCTGGTTGCGCGTGAGGCGGGCCGGCACCACCAACAACTGCTGGTATTCCACCAACGGCGCGTCGTGGATCGCACTTGGCGGCGCCACCGTCAACGCGGGCCTCGCCACGAATGCCTACGTCAGCCTCGGCGTCGCGGCCAACGGTACGTCGGGGTCGGAGTGGCCCGCCTACGCCCGATTTGACAGCGTGAGCCTCGTGACTCCGCCCGCGGTGCCTGAGCCATTGACCGCGGGATTCGGGGCCTCGACCGGCGAGGTGGCGCTCGCGTGGGCGTCGGTCTCAAATGCCACCGCCTACCGAATAGAGCGCTCGCTCGCGGAGGCCGGACCCTTCGCCGAGATCACGTCAGTCTCCCACCCGACCACCTCCTATGTGGATCCGGGCCTCGACCCCGCAACCACCTACTATTACCGCGTCCGCTCAGACAACGACGCGTTTCAGTCGGCCTACACCACGGTGGCGAGTTCCAAACCCCGTCCCGGCGGAGTCGCCGGATGGAGGCTGGATCACTTCGGCTCACCGGACAACATCGGCATCGGTGCCAACGAGGCGGATCCTGACGGCGACGGCCATCCCAATTTGGAGGAATATGCTTTCAAGACCGACCCGCTCGGCGCAACGAGCCGTCCGGTGTTTGTCCAAGAGTTGGTGCCGGGCGCCGGCATCGCCATCGGATTCGACCGCGATCCCGCGCTGGGCGACATTGACCTCATCGTCGAGAGTTCTGACGACCTCGTCAGTTGGCGGACCGTCGCCCAGAGTCTGGTTGGCGGGGCCTGCACATCGACTGATTCCGGCTGGAGCGTTGGGGAGTCGGGCGCAGATCCCGTGCGGGTGCGCGTTAGCCAAAACGCCGCACAGCCACCCGAGTTCGTCCGCGTTCGCGTCGTGGCCCATTGACGCGCGGGGAAAGGGCGAGACCCCCACCGGGCGCGAGGGAATCCGGTCGTCCTGCGCGCGCGCGGATGCAACAGCGCTCGAAGGGTGCGCCCGGCGACGGCATCTGTTTTTATAATGTGCGAACAGAAAACCGCACAATAAGGGATGCTTATGTTTCACAAGATACTTATCCGCAACATATTGCGTTCAAGAACGCGGCCTGAATTTTGTTTGAAACCGATGCGCTTGGGCGACTAATCTTCAGGGTATTGGTTCGTGCCCGAATGCGTCGCCGTGGCGTGCTTGGGCGAGGAGGAGAAAGCATGAGCAGGATAGGTTTTGTCGCGACGCGTGCGATCGCGTTGGTTCTCGGGTTCGTTTTTGGAGGCGCCACTTTGGCGTCGGCCCAAACGACGAACAGCTGGACCAACAACGTCGGTAACACCCTGTGGACGATTCCGGGCAACTGGTTGATCCTGACCAACAGCCCGAACGGTTGGGCGGGCACAAACATATATCCCGATGGCGGCGGCACCGTCGTGCTGATCACCAACAACATCGGCGGCCAGCGCATCATCTATCTGACCACCAACGTGACGATCGGCGAGATGTTCCTTGGCGATTGGGACCGGGGCAGCGATTTTCACATCCGCACGACCAACACCGTGGCCAACTCGATCACCTTTGACACGGGCGACTCCCGCCAGGCGCTCTTGCTCCATGGCTCCGGAGACCGGATCATGGATATCGGCAACGGTGGCGATGAAATCGACGTGGGCATCAGCGTGACCGACGCCGAGGGCCTCTTCGTGGACAACTGGCAGAACCTGGTCCTCAACGGGGCCATCAACGGGGTCAGGGGGAGCGATCCGAACCGTGCGTTCGACGGCGGGGGCCACGACCTCACGAAGGGTGAGGACGGCGCCCTGTACTTCCGGAGGGTCTCCACCAACATCGCCACGGTCTTCGTGCGCGACGGCGACCTGCGCTTTGAGATGGAGGGCGACCCCCTGCTCAAACCCGGCATCAGCAACGTGGTCATCGGCGTGGCCCCGGGCGTGGTGGACACGGGCGGGAACCCGGGCGGGGTCGTCACCAACCTGGGCGAGGGCGGGGCCTATGACCGCATCCAGTTCCCCCTCTTCACCGTCGTGGGGGCGAATTTAACCAATGCGGCCTTCGTCGGCCAGATCGCAACGAATGACTTCGACGTCACGATCAACCGCGGTGTGTTCCGCACATACAATCGCCCCCAGACCAATGGCCTGCCCCCGGTCTACAGCGGCACCTTCACCCTAAACGGCAACGCCAACGAGGTCTTCTTCTATACGGAGGGCCAGGACTTCGGGAACATCTCCAGCACCGTCCAGCGGACCATCTTCACGGGCCCGATCACCGGAAGCGGCGGCTTCACGAAGATCGCCAGCGGCGAGATGACCCTCGTGGGCAGCAATGACTTCACCGGCTCGCTGAACATCAACCGTCCCTCCGACCGCGCGATCGGCAGATCGGGCGGCGTGCGCCTCATGGACAATGGCACGCTCTCCGGCGTTGGTGAGATCGTCCTCAACCGCAACGGCAATTTCTTCATCGACAACGACGCAATCAATCTCTCCAACCGGATCAACGACGCGGCCTCGATCATCGGCAGTGGCCGCAGCCACGTGGAATTCGTCGGGAACGCATCCGCGTCATCCTACGAGCGGGTTGGCGCAGTGACCTCGGCGGTGGGCTCCCTCACCTTTGAGTTCGACAAGAACAACGCGACCCCGCAGGCGCAGACGCTGGAGATCGGCAATCTCGTTCGGACGCCCGGCACCATCATGAATTTCGCAGCCAGCGACCTCCAGCAGGGCGCCTTCCTCAATAACGGCCCCTCCAACATTGTCATCAATGTCCTCGATGGCGGCGCTTCCCTCTTGCAGGTCGGTTCCGGCGGCGGCACCGGCACGGTGAACCGCAGCGTCGCGATTGGCGTTTTCGGCGGTGATGGCGTTGATTTCAACGTGGATCCCACGACGCGGGACCCGAATCGCTCCGACGAATTCATGACGGTGGACAACGGGCGCCTGCGCACCCTGGACCCCCTGACCGAGATGGTCTCGCTCGGTGGCCGCAGCACCAACGCGCTGAACATTACGCAGGCATCCGCCGCTTCGGACGCGAACGTCAACATCGATTTCCAATCGAAGGCGCCCGTCATCTCCCTCGGTAGCGTCGTCAACACCAACCTCATCGATAAGCGCGTCACCGAAAGCGCCACCTTCAACAGCATCCGCTTTGGCATCGTGCCCGGTGCCGGGGCCAACGAAAACGGCCGTTCCCTTGTCATGGATGACGGGGTCAAACTGACCTCCGAATCGGGGATGATCCTGCTGGGCCGCGACACCGGCAGCCCCACCGGTGACACCAACCCCGTCGGCACGGTGTGGCTCGTTGGTGGCACCCTTGATCTCGACGGGACCAGCAACAACCGTGAGGGCATCATCCAGAACATGAGCGGCAACAGCCTCGTCCTGCGCAGCCAGATCGAGGCCAGCCAGGGCCTGACCAAGGGTGGTTCCCAGCGCGTCTATCTCGACAACGACAACAACATCGGGGGCGTCGTCACCGTCGCCCAGGGCGAACTCCAGCTGCGTTCCAGCGGGGCCGTCCGCGGCGCCAGCGAGATCCGGCTAGCGGGTGATGGGGCGCTGATCCTCTCGGGCGGCATCTCGGTGACCAACGTCGACCTTCGCGTCACCGAGCGCGACACCACGCGGACCACGCTGTTCAGCGAGGGCCAGCACAACGTCTTCGGCGGCGACATCCTCGTCGAGAACGTCGACCCGCAGGGCATGGTCTTGCACGAGGTGCGCATCGGCGCCGGCTCCAGCGCGCAGACCGCAACGCTCACCCTGCTGGGTGACATCGGCATCACGGTCACGACGAATATCATGTCGGACATCAACCTGATCGACGCGCAGATCTTCGCGGTGCGCGACAGCGGCGGCATCATCAACCTCAGGGGGACGTTCGGCGACCGCCTCGTGAATGGCGAGGCCCTGCCAATCGATCCTTCGGCCGTCGGCCAGAGCCGCCTGAGCGGCGGCTTCATGAGCAACCGCGCAGCCGACGAGAACCAGGTACTTCGGTTCCTCATCGATGCCCCCTCCCTCGCCGCCAACGGCGACGAACTGGTCGTGAACATCGACAGGTCGTGGAACGCCGCCGGCAGGTTCTACGCCGCGCAGGGAACCGTCCGGTTCACCGGCGATCCGACCCTCGGCCAGGGCGACTTTTGGACAACCAACGCCCTCGCGGCGTCGGATTTCTCCCACGGTTTCGGCGGCTTCCAGATGGGCGGGCTGGGTAGCGGCGAGAGCGATCGCAATAGCAGCACGACGCTTCTCCTCACGAGGGACGGCCAGTCCTTCAACGCCGAGCGGTGGACCGTCGCCAACGACAATAACGGCGGCGACTTTACGGCGACCATGGGCCTGGAGCACTTCGGTCCGTCGAACTCCACCGTGACCATTGGCAACAACTGGAATGACATCAACCCGGGCACCGACGACAACCGGATCACGATCAATGGGACCGACGCCGCGCAGGTCCGCGAGTTCCGGCTCCTGTCGCACGACGGCTACGACTCGGCGACCGGAAGCAACAGCGTCGGCACCGTCAACGTCATCCAGAGCATCCGCGGCAACGACTTCTCGATCCTGACCACGGTGGGCAACGGCAGGGTGGTCTTGGGCGGACAGGCGGTGGCCAACACCAACTTCGACGAGGACAACGACATCCGCAACTTCATGCTGCTGGGTGGCGAGCTGGTGTTGGATCGGACCGACACCTACGCGCAGGGCGCGCGCCGGACGACCGGAAGCCGTGCCTCCCTGACCCTCGCGGGCGGCGATCTGACATACCTCGGGCGCGCTGGCGCCACCACGGAGATCCTGAACAGCAACCTGACGGTGCGGGCCGGCGACTCGCGGGTGTCGGTCGTGGCTGGCAGCGGCGGCCTGACGGAGCTGTACTTGGCCACCAACGCGAACGCGATCGTGACACGTCAGCGCGGTGGCACAGTGGGCTTTGTGGAGGACAGCACAGCGGGAGGCACCGCGAACATCCGGCTGGCGGGCACCGGGGTCACCGTGGGCCAGAGAGTCGGGTCTTGGGCGACGTACGGGACCAACTACGGGGGCGGGGCCTACACGTGGGCCGCGACCGACTCTCTGAGCAACGTGATCGAATTCGCCGAGGGCTTCTATTCGGCGGACGCCTTCGGCGGCGGGCAGCACGTGACGCTGGAAACGCCCACGGCGTTCAACGCGGACGACGTGGCCGCGTCGCTGCGCTACACGAATGCGGCGGCGCTGGACCTCGGCGGGTTCTCCCTGAACGTGACGGAGGGCGGCATCCTGGTGACCCCGACGGTGGCGGGGGCGGCGTCGATGGGCAACGGCGCGCTGACCAGCTCGGGTGGCGAGTTGATCATCCACAACTACGCGGACCCGCTGGGGAGCCTGGCGATCTCGGCGGCGATCACGGGCAACGTGGACCTGACCTTCTCGGGTACCGGCAAGACGGTGTTGACGGGCGCCAACAGCTTCAACGGGGCGACCCGCATCAACGGCGGCACGGTGCAGATCGACGACGCCTCGCGCCTGGGCAGCACGGTGTCGAACCTCGAGCTGCGCGGCGGCATCCTCTTCACCACCGCGAGCATGACGTTCACCAACCGCACGATCATCCTCGGGGGCGACGGCGGCACCTTCCAGGTCGCGGCCGGCACCACGAACCTCGTGGGAACGATCCGCTCGGAGGACAACTTCCTCGATAACCTGCGTTTCAACAATGGCCACGGTGACCTGATCAAGACCGGCACGGGTATCCTGGCGCTGGGTATCAACACCGGAGCATCCAATAACCTCACGGCCGGTTTCAACATGTACCAGGGGATGACCGATGTCCGGGAGGGCACCCTCCTGATCGTGGGGACGAACAACTTTGCGCTGGGTTCCAACAAGTCGTTCTACGATGGCACGGTGGTCCGCGGCGGCGCGACCCTGACCCTCGGCAGCACCCCGACCACCCTTCTCGCCGTCGGCGTGACGAACACCTACAGCATCACGGAATGGATGACATTTGAACAGGGGTCGACCCTGCGGGTCGAGGATCCGGCGGGCGGCTACCAGAGCCCGAACATCAACGGCGTCGTTAACTTCGCCGGAGACACGACGGTCTTTGTGCAGGCCGACGAGTTCAATTTCAACAGCACCGGCGCGGGGTACCTCATGGGCTCAGGCGACATCGTGAAGACCGGCGGCGGCGCGCTGCGCATCTACGAGAACAATATCGACTTCACCGGAGATCTCGTCATCCGGCAGGGGGACGTGCAGGACGTTGGCTACCGCAACTCCTCGATCCCGAATGTCGGCACGATCACCCTCGGCACCAATGGCACCAGCGACCCGGGCAACGTGGCGTTCCACGTCCGGTCCGAGCGGGATGGCATTGGCAGCGACTGGACAATCAATGCGGACATCGTCGCCCTCGGCAACAGCTCCGACATGCGCCTCGGTCTCCGTCGGCCGAACCACAATGACGTCGTGACCTTTGCGGGGGACATCGACCTCAGCCAGTTTGATCCGACGAACAACCTCCGGGAGTTTAGGCTGGAGATCATGGACTCCACCGACACGCGCGATGCGGTCGGTGGCACCGAGTACCGGGAGGAATATTATATGGTGCTCGCTGGCGACATCACGGGCGGCAACAAGCGGATACGGACTTTCATGAGCCAGGAGGGCACGGCGAACTTTGACCTGGGCAACCAGGGGGCATCCAACCAGTTCGACATGATCGGGTTCTTTGATTTTAGGGGCACGAACACCGGCTGGACTGGCTCGCTGGAGGTGGGCAATCGCGCCGGTACCGGAAGCACCGATGGGCCGGACCGCGACAAGCAGCACTTCGTGAGATTCGGGAATAACGACGGTGCCGCGACGCTGGCGATCGGGGCGAGCAACAGCGTGGTGCTGCGGCACGACGCGACGCTGCAGGCCTACGGCAGCCAGGTGACCATTGGCAACCTCTTCAGCGACGGCAACAGCGGCGGGGACGGCTACTTTGGCCAGCAGCTGGTGACCAACAGCTTCCTCGAGAACGGCGGGACGGTGGCGGGCAGCTTCACGATCAACCAGACCTCCAACCGCACGTTCAACGCGGTGATCCGCGACGGGACGTACCACTCGCCGACGACCACGAATATTGCCTCCGCGGCGCTGAGCATCATCAAGGCCGGAAGCGGCATGCTGACCTTTGACCAGAGCAACTATTACACGGGGACAACGACGGTGCGCGGGGGGCTGCTGCAGGTCAACGGCAGCCACTTGGGCGGGGGCCTGTACTCGGTGCTGGCCGGCGGCTCGCTGGGCGGCACCGGCATCATCGGCTCCGCGGTGAGCGTGGCCGACGGCGGCACGCTGGCGCCGGGCGACCTGAACGCGGGGGCCGGCGGGACCCTGAACATCAACTCGGGGCTGGTGCTGTCCAACAACGCGATCCTGTCGTTTGACCTGGACGGCACGGACGGGACGGCGGGCGGCGGGATCAACGACCTGGTGCAGGGGATAGGCAACCTGGTGCTGGACGGGATGCTGACGATCTCGCCGCTGGTGTCCTTCAGCGGGGCGGGGACCAACGACTTCTGGACGCTGATGACCTACAGCGGCTCGCTGACGGACAACACGCTTGTGGTGGACGGGGCCTCGCAGTCGCTGCTGGACCCTGGGCTGGCGTTCTTCGTGTACAACTTCGAGGGCGGTGCGATCGACGAGATCCGGCTGGGGATCATGGTGCCGGAGCCCTCGACCTGGGCGCTTCTGGCCACTGGCCTCGGCATGGTGGCCTGGATGGCGCGACGCCGCAGGCGATGACTACCGGTTGAGAATCCCGCCCGCCACGCCGTCGCGACAGGCGCGGGAGGCACGCCGGCCTTGGCGTCCGCGGTCCACCCGTGTGCGTTAGTCGAAGTTCCGTGGCTCATGCCCTTTCGAAGGATGCGCCATGCGAGCATCCTGGGGAGGGCCCGCGGCCTCGCGGGCCGGGTTGGCCCGGGCGTTGCGCGGCTGGTGAATCGCGGACGCCGGGGACGGCGTCCCTCCTCCATTGGAGGCCGGAAAGTCCTCGGTGTTTTGATTCCTCTGGAATGTGGCAACGCGCCGAGGTGATCTGGATTGATCCGGATCAAGGGAGTTGCCGATTTCGCTGGTGCGCCGGGTCCGTGCGTCGCGACAATTCCCCGTGACAATCTGGATCGACATGGAGATTCACGGGTGAATGCGCGGAGATCTGCGATGGGCGCGATTGCCCGGGATTGGGTATCGGGACGAATTCGGGGCGCGCGGCAACGACTGTGGTGGGGGGCGCTCGCGTCGTTTTTCTTGGCGGTGGCGTCGGCCTTGGGTGGTGGCGGTGAACTGGAGCGCGGGATCGTCGCATCCGACATGCCGACGGGAGAACCCGCATGGAAACCGGGCGATCCCATACGGTGGCTTGGCGGGGCTCTGGGCGTAGACTTTCAGGCACGCGAACGATTTGAGTATCGCGAGAACTGGATCGATTTTAACGACGATTACGATCTTCGCGATGACGTCGGACTATTGCAGCGGTTGCGTTTCGGCCTGAAGATTCAACCGGCACCATGGCTCAGGGTGTATGGGCAACTTCAGGACTCCCGGACGTTTTTTGACGAGACCAACGGCGATCTCGGCGATCCATTTCGGGGGGTGCGGGCGTACTCGGCTTCGCCCGCGAACACACGGGAATTCGTGGTTCAGAATAGCTCGATAGACCTGAGGCAGGGTTGGGTGGAGTTCGGCGGTCTCGAAGACGGGCCATTCGCTTTCCGGGTGGGGAGACAGCTCCTCAGCTACGGCGACGAGAGGCTGATCGGCGGATTCGAGTGGGACAACAACGCGCGGACGTTCGATGCGGCGAAGGCGCAGTGGAAGTCCCGCGATTTTCAGATCGACGCATTTGCGGGCTGGGTCGTCTTACACAAGAATGATCGGTTCAACGACCCGGATACCGCCGATCTCTTGACCGGCATCTACTCGACTGTTCAGGCGGTTCCCAAACACCAGTTGGACGCAT
Source organism: Verrucomicrobiota bacterium (assembly GCA_029560585.1). Classification (GTDB taxonomy): domain Bacteria; phylum Verrucomicrobiota; class Verrucomicrobiia; order JADLBR01; family JADLBR01; genus JADLBR01. The sequence continues at coordinate 12,492 of JAKQKQ010000062.1, forward strand.
ACCTGCTATTCCGCAGCAAGTCGGACGTCGATTTTTCGACGGCGTTCAGCGATCGGCCGCAGCAGAACGGCGGCAATACCGCGCCCCCCGGTGATTACTTCACGCTCGGCTTCCGGGGGAAATCGAGGGAGGGGGAACTGGGGCCATGGGATTGGAACGGCGAGGTCGCGGTCCAGTGGGGGGATGTTGTCAACCCCCAGGGTTTCTATCAGTTGGATCCCTCGACGGGGGAGTACGAGCCGGTGGATCGTATCGGATCGCGGACGATCAACGTCCTTCGACAAGACTTGCTCGCATGGGCGGCGCACCTGGAACTCGGGTATGCCCTCCGCTGCCCGTGGAAGCCGCGGTTTCACGCCGGGTACAGCTACGGATCCGGGGACGATAATCCATCCGATGGCGAGAGTGGCACGTTTCAAAACCTATTCCCGACGAACCACAAGTTCTACGGTTTCATGGATCGGTTCTCTTGGCAGAACATGCATGATCCCGAGGTGGGTGTGATGGTGAAGCCCACGCCGGCCTTGCAGATGACCCTCGACTATCACATGTTTTGGCTGGATGAGACCGAGGATGTCTGGCGATTCGCGGGCCAGGAGGCGGTGGGCGGCCAAGGGCGCTATGCGAACGCAATACTCGGGGGCACGCCAGTGCCCGAGACCGCGGTCTTGGGGAAGAACATTCTGCGGGGGGCGCCGAGCAGTTTCGTCGGGTCGGAATTGGATTTTGTGGTCGCATGGAAGGTGGCCAGATGGCTCAAGGTCGAGGGGGGATACTGCCACTTTTTTGCGGGTGATTACGTGCTCGATAGCGCGGGTGTCCTTGGCGACAGGCGACGGGCCGATGACGCGCGTTTCGGATACGTGCAGATGCAGGTCGATTTCTAGCCCGGATATTTCACAGCCGTAAGGCGCTAGTCTGAAACTTCGGGCGCGTTTGGCGTCTCGCAGAGACGCCCCACCAGTCTTGTAGGCCGTCTGTGTCAGGCGGCAACGGGCGTCAAGTTACCACATGACTGATGCGGCGCGCTCTCGACCCGGTCAGCCCCGCCGCGCGGCGGCGGATGCGGCGATCGCCCAAGCCATTGTCCGGCCGGGCCGCTGGATTTGGCTATTCTCGGGCCAGGAGGTCGGGCAGGTGCCGCAGGTCGGTGATGAGCGCTGCCACACGGATTCTCTTGCAGCGCGCGTCCTCCTCGCGCCGGCGCAGGGACCGGCGATCACCGGCGAAGAGGATGGGGCGCAGCCCGAGTTCGTGGGCGGGCAGGAGATCGTTTAGGCAATCGTTGCCGACGAAGGCGATCTGGTCGGGTTGGAGCCCGTCGGCCGCGAGGCGTTCGATGGGTTTGAGAAAGGGGAGAGGGGAAGGTTTTGCTTCACCGGCCTGATACGACCATGCCGTAAGAGCAGGTTCAAGACCGAGGCTCGCCGGCGCGGCTCCAAGCAGGGCCTCGATTGCGAGGGGGGTGAAGAACTGGGCATTTGACACGATGCCGAGCCGCAGGTCGCGGTCGCGCAGGGACATTAGGGCACGGGCCGCGCCGGGCATGGGCCACACCGGATTGACGCGACATTCGTACTCGATCGCGAGCCGGGCGACCGTCTGCGCGCTGGGTTTGGCGGAGATGAGGGCCCCGGTCACGAGCTGATCGACGACCGCGTTCCAGACGGAGAGAATATCGATTTCGGGATAGTGCCGACCATCGTCGCGGAGTGCCGCGTGACGCCGCCGGATCTCGTCTTTGAAAGCGGCGGATCCGACGGCGCCCGCGTCGGGTTGGGGCGATAGGCGACAGGATTGCAAGGTCTCTTGCAGTGCGCCCGCCGGCTCGACCTCACCCGCGGCGTCGATGTCGCCCGAGGCGGAGATGAGGAGGGTGCCGTAGACGTCGAAGAGGACCGCGCGAACACCCCGAAGAATCCGCGGGCCACTTTGCTCATCCGTGGGCACCGGCTCAAGCGGCCGACTGAGGCGCCGGAATAGGTCGAGGAGATCCGCCGTGCGCAGGGAATCTTGATGTGTCTTTCGAGTCATGACATCAGCGGCAGGAATCTCCCGGGGTCGAGGAATTGATCGAGGACGGCATCGGGTTCCAGTGCCAGGGCCGGGGTCATGGCAGACGCGCGCACCACGGAGTAGGCACGCTTCAGCCGCGCGGCATACGCCCCTGTGGAGAGTTCTCGTGCGATCATCGCTCGGTTTCGGGCCAGGCTCTCTCCGTGGGCGGAATTGGGGCCGAGCCCGCAGCCGGGCTCGATCATCTCTCTGGCGCGAGGGTTCCCGAGGATGTGCTGGATGACCAACCGCTGCAGGGGTTCATCGAGGTGACCAAAATCGACTTTGTCAGCCCGGCACGCCGCGGCGGTGGCGGCGTCCACGTCGGCGGCCGATGTCTGGCGGCCAAACAGTTGGCGCGAACGCGCGATGTCGCGGGCGAAGAGCTCGTGGAGGCGATGGGTTCCGATCCAGTCGATCGGGATGTCGAGTCGAGAGTACAGGCCTGGCAGGGCGATGCCGAGCTCGGAAAGGCCCGCCGTTATCTCCGGGATATCGCGACCGACGACGGGGCGATCCGCGAGGAGGGGCTCGACAAATGCGAGCCCGAAACCCTCGGTGACACTGGTCGTCACGGCGGCAGTAGATTCTCTCAGGAGTCCGGCGAGTGGGCGCGCGCCTCCGCCGACCTCAAAATCGACGGGGAGATTGGTGGCGCGCGCGAATTCGACCCAGGCCTGATAGATAGGTCGTTGGGCCGGATTCTGAGGTGCCAGCGTTACGGCAAAATGATCGCTGCGCACAGCCAGCCCCGCCCAGAGGAGCAACTCGCCAATATTCTTCCTCCTGATCGCGCGCGACGGATACAGGAATCGCCGTGGGCCAACCACGTCACTCGCCGCTGGGGAAGGGGCGGTATCGGCTTCCATTTCGACGGGGTTGTGGACGAGGTGGACGTGGTCTGGCGGGATGCCGCCGCGGACAAGGGCACTGCGGTCACGGGAATTGATGGTGGCGTAATGGACGTGGTCGGCCCGGGGATATAGCATGGCGGAAAGCCGGGCTGGATCTTGGCCGACGTGGGCCAGCAGCGCGCGATAGTTGGCCGGTCGGCCATCCTCGGCGAAGTCATGGATGTGCAGCAGTAGTCGCTCGCCCTCGGTGGCCAAGATGGCGACCGCCTCGCTAACGACGGGGTTCTTGCCGAGCGAGTGGTTGTGGAAGTGCCAGACATCCGGGGGCGCGCCAAGCTCGGCACGGGCCGATTCGCGGAGACGCCGCACCAGGGCCTTGGCCGGGGGCACCGCGCCGTCGTCGGCATAGCCCAGGCCCTTCACGACTCCAACCGCACAGTCGGGTCTCTCTTCCGGGGCCGCGGGTTCACCGGAGAGAATGGCGAAGGCGAATTGGTCCCGCAGTGCCCGGACGGTCCGCGAGATGACGCGGGTCACGCCGCCCGGCCGGAGGTGGTGGTGGACGATGGCGATCCTTGCCAGGGCCATCACGAATCATCCCGCCCGAATTTCTCCCTGTAGGCGGGTATGGTGATCATCGGCGGGCGCTCTTCCTCGACGATCTTGAACTCCACCTGCTCGTAGACGGCATCATTGACCTGGTATTGGCGAAGGACCTCGGCGAGTTCTGGGAGATCGCCGATGATGCCGAGCGATCGCGCACGCGATAGAAAGGTGCGGAGTATGGCGAATGCCATCTTGCTGAGGTCTCGCGTTGGCTGGTTGCGATGGACGCGCCGATCGAGATCGGTTTGCCCAAAGGCTTCGAGGCCCCACCGCCGGTAGACATCAATGAGGTGGGATGTCTCCACGCCATATCCGACCGGGAAGCAGATCTTTTCGAGGACCTCGCGTCGGACGGCGTACTCGCCCGAAAGGGGCTGGATGATCGCGGTCAGTTCTGGAAACAAGAGTGAGAACAGGGGCCGGACGAGGATCTCCGTGACGCGGCCGCCGCCGGAGGGGCGGATCCCGTGCGAGGACACCAGGGGCCGGTCGTAGAAGGCTTTCATGTACTGGATGTCCGGGCGATATATGAGGGGAGCGACCAGACCGTACACGAACTTGGGACGGATGTTTTTGATGTCGGCATCGATGTAGACGATGATGTCGCCGCGCAGCTGGTGGATGGCTTTCCAGAGATTCTCACCCTTGCCGTGTTTGGTCCCGGTCTCTGGCAGGATCTCGGAGGCGAGATGGACGTCGGCGCCGAAAGAGGCCGCGATCTCGCGGGTGCCATCCTTTGATCCGGAGTCGATGACAGTAAGTTCGTCTATGAGGGGGTATCTCTGGACGAGTTCGGATCTCAGGATGACGACTTCTTTCCCGATAGTCTTGGCCTCGTTGAGAGTTGGGATACAGACGGAGATGCGGAGGCCTTGCCGCTCCTTCTCCTGGATGATCGTCCGGATATCCCGGAATGATGAGTGGTGGAACGTATTGGAGGCAAGCCACTTACGAGTTTTCATGGTTCCGCGCCTCATCCATGATCATCAGCGTGCCGGCCAATTGGGCGAGGCCCGTGGCCATGGGGGCAGTATCGACATATTCCCTGATCTCGTCGATTTCAGGGCTTCGAGAACCGCGCGTGATGCCCAGCGTGAGCGCGGGGATGCCGCGCTCGAAGAACGCGGACATCGGCGATGTCGTGAGGTACATCATGGGCTTGAGGTCGAGTGCCTCGAGCACCGATCGAGTCCCGCGCACGAGAGGATGCGTGTCCTCAATGCCGCCCGGCTCGCGCCGCGTGAAGAGATCCAGTCGCACGGAGACGCCGGAGCGGGACGCGACGAGGCCCGTGATCTCGCGCAGGCGCGCACCCACGTCATCGAGGATCTGGGAGGACTCGCTCCTGACCTCGAAACCGAGTCGGGTCTCTCGCGCGATATTCTGGCACGAGATGCCCCCGCGGATCATTCCCGTGACGAGGTGGGTGCGGGGCCGCTGCGGGAGGGGGATCTGGCTGAGCATCAGGACGATGTCGCTCATGGGCAAGATGGTTCCCGATTTGCCATGCTGGGCCCATTCGAAGTCGTCCGGCAGGCGACAGATGATTTCGCCCCGGAGCGTGCCGAGGCAGGCATGGTTGAGGCGTCCAAGCTGGACCCCCTCGACATAGAGGCCGGCCACGGGCGGCGCGGAGGCGTTGCCGAGATAGAATTTTAGGCCCTCGAGATTGCCACGATTCAGCATGCGCGCGGCGGTCATGAGCAGCAGGTTGGCCCGCAGGGTGATCCCGAGGCGCTCAAGGAGCGTGGGGAGGACCGTGAGGGCGGCGAGCCCGACGCTGTTGTCCCCGACGAATGGGCCCTCGATGCGATCCGCCTCGATCTCGACCGTCTGATCTTCGGGGTCTTCCACGATCGTGTCCGCGTTGGCCGCGACGACGATCGTATGGTCGCCAACCGAGCCCGGTATCAGGCCGAAACCATTCCCGACCTCGTCCGAAGAGGGGTTTTGGAGGCCGCAATCGGCGAATCTCTCGAGGATGAAGCTGACGCGGTCTGCCTCGGAGAACGTGGGGGAGGGGATCTCCCCAATCATGACGATGTCGGCGAGCAGAAGCTCGCGCAAGTCGGCGGCGGCCGCGCGTATCGCGGGCAATCTGGCTAACACCGATTGGCCATTGGACGCCATGAGATAGATTTACCCTCTCCGTGGGACCGCGGGGATTTCATAAAAATTCCCTTGCATGCTAACCCGATGCGGGAAGTTTGTCTAGGCGACCATGGCAAAAAACTTCGTTTGGAAGAGCAGCAAGCACATCGAGCCGCAGCGGATCGGGTTCGTCTCGACCCGTTTCGCCGGGACGGACGGCGTCTCGCTAGAGAGCACGAAATGGGCGGACGCGCTGGGCGATGACCGGCACGAGAGCTTCTGGTATTCGGGGCGATCGGATCGGCCGCCTGATTCGAGCATGTGCGTTCCGGAGGCGAATTTTGCGCACCCGGAGAACGTGTGGATCAACAGCCGCATCTGGGGCGTGATACGGCGAGATCCGGTGGTGAGCCGTCGAATCCATAACGTCTCGGACTATCTGAAGCTTACGCTAAGGGAGTTCATCGAGCGGTACGACATCGGCATTCTTGTGGTGGAGAACGCCCTGGCGATACCGATGCACGTCCCGCTGGGGGTGGCGATCGCGGAATTGCTGTGCGAGATGCCGGTCGCTGCGATCGGACACCACCATGATTTCTATTGGGAGAGGCAACGCTTCGGTGTCAACGCGGTGCCGGACTATCTGGACATGGCGTTCCCCCCCCGGAGGGCGTCGCTGCAACACGTGGTGATCAATGAGGTCGCCCAGGAGGAGCTGTCGCGGCGCAAGGGGCTGCCATCGGTGCTGGTCCCGAACGTCCTGGATTTCGAGAACCCGCCCCCGCCGCCCGACGCGTACGCGGCCGACGTCCGCGCGGAACTGGGACTGGTGCCGGGCGATGTCTTCATCCTCCAGCCAACCCGCGTCGTGCCGCGCAAGGGAATCGAACAGGCCATCAATCTGGTCAAGCAATTGGGCGACTCGCGGTACAAGCTGATAGTCTCGCACGAGTCCGGCGACGAGGGGGAGGAATACCGGCAGATGCTCGTGGACTGGGCGAAGGCGTCGGGCGTTGACCTGAGGTTCGTGGCGTACCGCGTGGGGGACGTTCGGCAGGTCGATAACGAGGGGAGGAAGATCTTCACCATGTGGGACCTTTACTCGCAGGCGGACCTGGTGACCTACCCGAGTCTCTACGAGGGATTCGGCAACGCATTTCTGGAGGCGATCTATTTCAAGGTGCCCGTGATCGTCAACCGGTATGCGATTTTTGGAAGGGACATCGAACCGAAGGGGTTCAGGGTTCCGACGATGGACGGTTTTGTGACCCGACGCATGGTGGCAGAGGTGCACCGCGTGCTGGAGGATGCGGAATATCGGCGCGAGATGGTGGAGCACAACTATCGGGTGGCCGCGCGGTACTTCGATTATGCGGAACTGCGCCGGAGGCTGAGGACGGTGATCGCAAACATCGCCGGTGGCACGAGGATTAATGGGGCATGATCAAGTGTATTTCGCGGGAATCGCTCGAGAGGATGCGTGGGAGGTTTGAGCGCCTGTACGGCGCGGACCTTGCGGCCAGGTGCGTGGAGCGGGCGGTGATGCTGGTGGGACGCTACGGCGTGGGGCTGGATGCCCGCCCCCCCGCGGCGCCCTGGAGCGAACGGGATGCCCTGCTGATCGCGTATGGGGACATGGTCCGCCGCGAGGGCGAGGCGCCGCTCGCCACCCTCGGGAGATTCGCGGGCGGAGCCCTGCGCGGAGCGTTTTCAATGCTGCACGTGCTGCCCTTCTTTCCGTATTCGTCGGATGATGGTTTTGCGGTCCTGGGGTATCGCGAGGTAAATCCGAGCCTGGGGGACTGGCGGGACATACGGAGGCTTGGCGAATCGAATCGGCTCATGGTGGACCTCGTGCTGAATCATTGTTCGCGAGGGCATCCATGGTTCAGGGACTACGTGCTGGGGATCGATCCGTATGCCGGGTATTTCGTCGAGGCCGACCCGGGCGCGGATCTCTCGGCGGTGGTGCGCCCGCGACCATCGCCGCTGTTGCATCAGGTGCAGACGCGGATGGGGACGCGCTGGGTGTGGATGACATTTGGCGAGGATCAGGTGGATCTGAATTTTGCAGAACCCGATGTCCTGTTTGAGCTCTTGGATATCCTGATCACGTACATAGCAAACGGCGCGAGGATTGTCCGGCTGGATGCGGTGGCGTTCCTGTGGAAGGAGCCGGGGACGTCGTGCGTTCATCTGCCGCAGACCCACGAGGTGGTGAAATTGATCCGGGACTTTCTGGAAATCGTTGCCCCGGACGTGATCCTTGTCACGGAGACGAATGTGCCGCATGCGGAGAATGTCGGCTACTTCGGGTGCGGCGACGAGGCGCACGTCGTCTATCAATTCAGTCTGCCCCCGCTGCTGTTGCACGGTTTGCTCTCGGGTTCGGCGCGACACCTGGCGTCGTGGGCGGCTGGTCTGGGCAGTCCGCCGCCGGGGTGCGCGTTCTTGAATTTCACGGCGTCGCATGATGGGATCGGCGTCAGGCCTTTGGAGGGTCTGGTGCCTGGAGATGCCGTGGGGTGGATTGCGTCGGAGGTGGTGAGGCGGGGCGGGCGCGTTTCATCGCGGTCGGTTGCTGGCGGCGGGGAGGCGCCCTATGAGCTGAACACGACATTTTATGATGCGCTGGGTTTTCCCGGGGGTGAGCCACGCGGCGGCCTGCACCTGCGGCGATTCCTGTGCTCGCAGGCGATCCCGATGTCGCTGAAGGGCATTCCGGCATTCTATTTCAATAGCCTGCTGGCCGCGCCCAACGATCAGGAGGGTTTTCAGTTACTGGGCTATCCGCGCGCATTGAATCGTCGGCGGTGGCGGGAGGAGGAAGCCGTTCAGCTGTTGGCGGGCGAGGGGCCGCCGGCGGTGGCCTGTCGGGAGATCCTGCGCATGCTTGCGGTGCGCTCGGCACATCCCGCCTTCCATCCCGACGGAGGGCAACGGATACTGGACATGGGTGATGCAATCTTCTGTGTCGAGCGGTTGGTGCCCGGTGGTGCGGGCAAGGTGGTCTGTATTCATAATATGATCTCCGAACCGGTGACGATCGGGGTGGATGAAGGATCGCAAGATCTCCTTGGCGGTTTGCGAGTGGCCGCGGGCGGCCGGGCAGAAATTGAACCATATGGCGTGGCTTGGTTGGCATCCCATGGGGGGCCGGCTGGTAGAAATCGCGATTGACAGGTTGGCCTCGCTGCGCGAAGCGAAGTGCGGTGGATCTATTTGGCATCAAGCTTTGGCCGGAGCGCAGCATCGAGGACGAGGAGTTTCCCGAGCAGAGGCGCCGCCGATGGCTTTGGGCGTGGGCCCTTGTGGGGCTGGTTGTGGCGGCGGTGCTGCTCCGGCCCGTGGCCGGGCCCGCCTTCCGGCATTTTCAGTCCGAGCGGCTGTTGTCGAAAGCACGGCAACAGATGGCGACTGGGGATGTGTCCATGGCGCGGACGAGCCTGGAGCGGGCCCTGTATTATGAGCCAGCAAGAACGGATTTGTTGGAGGTGCTGGCCGATGCGCTCCGGGCCGAGGGTTCGCCCCGTTACGTGACGATGCTGGCGCGGGCGGCGGCGATTGAGACCAACCGTCCGGATCTCGCGCTGGCCGCGGTCCAGGCTTGTGTCACGAACGGGGCGGTGGAGCTGGCGGTGCCGCTGATCGATCGGTTCAGCGGCATGCATTCGGACAACGCCGAATTGTGGTACTGGAGCGGACGGGTCCTGGAGCAGGAGGGGCGGCAGGCGGAGGCCGCCGCGGCGTGGATGAGGGCTTGCCAATTGGCCCCTCGGGATTCTCGGATCCACCTCGGCGTGGGGATCCGCGAGATCGCATCCCAGAGACCCGATATCGTGGCACGCGGCATGCAGCGGCTAGAAGGTCTGCGCCGGGATCCGGATGGGGGGATCCGTTCTGCGGCGGTATCCGCGCTTGCGGATCATGCGATGTCATCCGATCCGCGAGCCGCCGCAGCGATCTGGGACCGGTACCTGGCTGAGAATCCGGGCGACCGGGGCGCGGCCATCTCGCACCTGAGGGTGCTTGCCAGGGTGGATCCGGCCTCGGTTCCGGGGCGGATCGCGACACTCTGGGCGAATACGGCGAACTTGGACCAGAGGTTGGAGCTTGTGTCGGCGGTGGCGAAGATCAGTGGCCCGGAGGCGGGATGGGGCCTGATCGAGCGGTTGACCCCGAGAGAGAAGCTGGAGGCGAAGGCGCTGGTATCGCGGTTGGAGATCTTGGCGGGGATGGGTCGCTGGCCCGAGGTGGTGGAGACCGCCGAGGTTTCGGCAGAGAGTCGCTCGCTATTTGGGGTGGATGACCAGATCTCGGTCTGGGGATGGTTGGGGGTGGCGAGGTTCTCGCTCGCGGACGTGGCCGGGTTTCAGGCGGCGAGCCGCGCACTGGAGGCGCTGGTGGGCACGAACGCGGATCGGGCGATGCGGGTGGGCGAATGGCTGGCATCGCGAGGCTTCGATTATGAGGCGGCGGCTTTTTTTCGCACCGCGTCCCGCCCGAACAGCCCACGCCGGTATGCGGCACTGTTGGCGCTGGATATGCTCTACGGTCGCATGGGCGACCGCCAGAAGCGGCTGCTGGCCTGCGAGCAATTGCTGCAGCTGGATTCCGAAAATCCGGCGGTGCAGAGCAAGTTGGCCTCCGTGCTGCTCGAGCTGGGCTGGGATCGCGAGCGGGCGCTGAAACTGGCGCGAGAGGCATGGGATAAGAAGAGGGCCTCCTACGAGTTCATGGACACGTACGCGCACGCGCTCGCCATGAATGGTCTGGCCGGAGATGGCGTCGCCCTGTACGAGCAGATGCCGCCGGAGTTTTTGGGGCGGGACACGGTCCGGTTGAATTATGTGGAGTCGCTCATGAGCGCCGGCCGTTTTGCAGATGCACGATTGCAGCTGAATCAGGTGAAGGCCGATCGTTTGCCGAGGGCGATCCAGCCCCGGCGTGATCGGATCGAGATCGAGCTGCGTGCCCGATGACGTCTCAGCATTGACCGGGCGACGCGACCGCGCGAACATGTCGCTCATGAGAAACATGCGTTCCGTCCGACTATTGGTGCTGGGACTTTTTTCAATTGGGATCACCGGTCGTGCTTTTGCGGAAGGGGGCTTCGAGCCCATCTTCAACGGCAAAGATCTGTCGGGCTGGAAGGCCAAGGGTGATGCGCAGTTCTTCGTCCGCGATGGGTGCCTGGTGGGGACTCAGACCACCGGAAAGGGGGGCGATCTTTCGACAGATGCCTCGTATGGGGATTTCGAGTTCCGGGCGACCTACCGCGTAAAATGGCCTGCGAACAGCGGGTTCTGGTTCCGCTGGGATCCGGCGACAGGCAAGGGATACCAGTTTGACATTCTGAAGTACTCCAAACCCGTGGCATTCAGCGGCACGATCTACTGTCCCGGGAAACTCTTTCTGACGACGAACCTTGTCGAGTCTCTGGAGAATCGCGATGGTTGGAATGAGGCGCGGATCTGGGCGAAAGGGGGGCACATCATCGTGTGGCTGAACGGGAAGAGAGTGGGCGACAGCCATGACACGACTTTTGTGAAAGGCAGCATCGGGATCCAGGTCCACGGTGGTGATGGCGTCAAAGGGATGGAGATCGCCGCAAAAGACATGAAGATCAGGCCGGTTGGGTCGGAGGAGCAGCCGCCCAGCGATTGAGGTGTCGGCAGGACGGGGCAGCCCGAAAATGCAATTTGATCACATCGGCATCGTGACCAGCGAGAGGCACGAGGGTGAGCGATTCGTCCCTGCGACTCGCGCCTGGGTCACGGATTTCACCCGGCACCCCTTCCGTGTCGAATGGCTGAGGTTCGAGCCCGACAGTCCGGTGCGAGGACCGGTGCGCGAGAGGCCTCACGTCGCCTATCGCGTCGATGATATCGAAGAGGCCGCGGTCGGGATGGAGACGCTGCTCGAGCCATTCGATGCCGGGCCGCGCATCGTCGGGTTCTACTCGAGCGCCGATGGCGCGGTGATCGAGTTCGTGAAATACAAGGCATGACACTCGCGGCTTGCGGGGGCAGAACGTTGGGGCCACCAGTGCCCGGCGACGCATCATGGGCGAGGGCGCCGGCGATCTCCCGTGTCCTTTTGGTCGCCCTGATGATGTCCTGGGCCTGTCTGGGGAGGGCGGAGGGGGCGCCTGGCCGCGTCGGGGGCGTCGTGGCCACCGTTCACCCATTGGCGACGCAGGCCGGCATCGAGGCGCTGGAGGGTGGCGGAAATGCGATCGATGCCGCCGTGGCGGCTGCGCTCACGCTGGGGGTGGTGGACGCGCACGACTCGGGGATCGGGGGCGGCTGTTTCATGCTGATCCGGTCGGCCGATGGACGGCTGGTTTGCATCGATGGTCGCGAGATGGCGCCCCGGGCCGCATCGCGCGATATGTATATTCGGGAGGGGAGGCCCGATGCGTCGCTGAGCAAGACGGGGCCACTGGCGAGTGCCGTGCCGGGCGCCCTGGCGGCGTACCAGTACGCCCTGGATCAATTTGGCAGGCGCAAGCTGGCGGACGCACTTCGGGCGGGCATCAGGCACGCGGAGGAGGGGTTTCCGATCGATGCGGTCTTCGCGCGCAAGCTGAAGGTCGGCGCGGGGGACATCGCGCGGTTTCCGGCGTCACGGGCTATCTTTCTAAAGCCGGATGGAAGTCCGTATCAGGAGGGCGAGACCCTCGTCCAGAAGGATCTCGCGCAATCTTACCGCGCCTTGGCAGAAGTGGGCGCAGACTGGTTCTATCGGGAACCGTTTCCGCGTGAATGTGAGGCGAGCATGGGGGCCGACGGCGGGATCCTCGCCGCCGAGGATTTCCGAAAATATCGGATCCGGCTGCGAGATCCCCTGATTACAACCTATCAGGAATGGACGGTTGTCGGCGTGCCACCACCAAGTTCTGGCGGCGTTCACGTGGCGCAGATGCTCAACATCCTTGAGCATTTCGATTTCAGGTGCGCGCCGGCCGAATCTCCCGACGCGGCGCACATGATTATCGAGGCGATGAAACTGGCGTTCGCGGACCGGGCGCACTGGCTGGGGGATCCAGACTTCGCGGACGTGCCGCGCGGACTCGTCGACAAGGGCTATGGCGCCGCGCTCTTCTCCCGCATTGATCCGTTCAAGGCGACGCGCGTTTCAGGCCACGGTGAGCCCCCGGATTGGCAGAGCCGACATTTTGAAAAGCACACGACACATTTCGCCGCGGCCGACGAATTGGGAAACTGGGTCGCGTGCACCGCGACGATCAATACGCCCTTTGGGTCCAAGGTCGTCATCCCGGGCACGGGCATCCTCATGAACAATGAGATGGACGATTTCTCAATCGCGCCCGGCCAGCCCAATAGCTTCCAGTTGGTCGGCGCCGATGCCAATGCGATCGCCCCGGGCAAGCGGCCCCTCTCCAGCATGAGTCCGACGCTTGTGATGAAGGGGGGCCGGGTCGTCTTGGCCATCGGGGCATCGGGGGGGCCAACGATCATATCACAGACGTTGCTGGGCCTCGTGCGATGCCTGGATTATGCCATGTCGCCCGTCGAGGCACTGCGCCTACCGCGCTTTCACCATCAGTGGTCGCCTGATCGGGTGCGAATCGAGAAGGGGTATTCCGACGATTTTCGAGAGAATCTGCGGCGGCGGGGGCACGTCCTTGATGCGGTGGAGAATTTTGGCGCATGCCAGATCATCGGCATCGACGCGACCGGCGAATTCTCGGGTGCCAGCGACCCGCGCGTGCCGGGCCTGGCCGCCGTCGTTCCCTGAAGATCATGCGCATCGCGGTTACCCAGCCTTACCTGTTTCCGTACATCGCGTGGTATCAGGTGATCGACGCGTGCGACACGTTTGTCATCGGGGATGATTTCCAGTACTTTAAATCCGGGTACATCAATCGGAATCATATTTTGCTGGGTGGGAGGCCATCGCCCTTCGTCGTGCCGTTGCGGCGGGCCAGCCGCACGGCCCTGATCGGTGAGCGCGAGATCAGCGGGTGGCATTGGGCCGGCCGATTGCTGCGGAGCATCGCCACGGCCTACCGGCGTGCCCCATGTTTCAATGAGGTCTATCCACTGATCGAGGATATCGTGTCGGAGCCGAGCCCTCTGCTTATCGATCTGCTGGAGCGGGCGATCGTTCGGACGTCGCGCCATCTGGGGCTGGATCGGCGCATCGTCCGGGCGTCTCGCTGCCACGAGAATCGCGGGTTGCGGGGGCAGGAACGGATTTTGGACATCGCGCGGGCGATGGGCGCCGACTGCTACCTTCAGCGGGAGACAGACGCGGTCAGGGCACTCTATTGCCACGACCTCTTTGCGGCGCGGGGTGTCGAATTGAAGTTTGTCCGCGTGGGCTTGCTGCCATATGTCCAGCGTCGGGTGAGAGAGTTCATTCAGGGCCTGAGCCTGATCGATTTCCTCATGTTCGTTCCGCCAGAGGAGCGCGGGCGGCACTTGCGGGCGTACGCGATCGTCGATTAAGTAATCACCATGCCAGGGATTCAGGTGCGCCCATCCGCCCCCATGCGAGACTTTGTCATGTTTGGCCAGAGCCAGTTCTTTGGGGACTACGTCGATCTGATACACGCCGCGGGAGGGCGACTGAGCCGCGTGGTTTTGAATGCCGATGAGGTCACGCAACCGCGCCGCAAGACCTTCGCGGACCGGCTCCGGGAGTATCACGTCTTTTTGCGGCAGATCGGGATCCAGGGGCAAGTCGACGTGGTGCGCATCGATGAGTTTCGGGCGCGGGATGGGGAGGCGTATGTGTACGGTTTCCGAAATCCGGTGGGTTTGGCGCGCCTGCGGGACAGTTTGTGGGATGAGCATCGGATCCGTTTTTCCACACTGGTGCATCCCGCCGCATACGTGTCGCCGACCACGGTACTGGGCGAGGGGGTCGTCGTGCTACATGGTGCGCAGGTGGCATCGTTCTGTCGGGTGGAAGATTTGGTCCTGATTAACAAGGGTGCGGTGGTAGGACACGACGTGAGAATCGGAATACAGGCCGAGATCGGTCCGGGGGCCGCCTTGGCGTCAGGGACAATTGTTGGCCCCCGCGTCCGCATTGGGATTGGGGCCTCGGTCATCGAGAATCTTGTGCTAGGGGAAGACTGCATGGTGGCGGCTGGTGCCGCAGTGATCCATGACGTTGAGCCGAAGACGCTGGTGGCCGGAGTTCCGGCTGTGGTGAAGAAGCGACTAGGGGGGTGAGTTCTCGGACGAGACCACAGGGCATACGACCGATCTTTACGGCAGCTTTACAATTTGTCGGGAGAATCGAAACATTCCCTTTACGGAAGTGGCCCATGTTATGGGCAGAGTCACAAGGATACATGGCAGCCATGAAACCGTTCACAATGCTCGTGATGCTTGCGATGGCGAGTTCGCTTTTGGCCCAGGGGAGAGCGTCGCCGTCGGACCGACCGCAGCCAGAAGGTCTTGCGAGGGAGGTGGCCCGGTCGCGGGACGGCGGGGATGAAACCGGATTCCGACATGGCCCTCGCGAGGAGTCGCGGTTTGGCCCGGACGTGGGGCGGCGGAGGCCTCTGCCCCCGCATGTCGGAGGGAGTCTCCAGTCGCACCAGGTCCAGAGCGCGACGAGCCAGGATGGTTTGGTGTGGACACGCGATGAGGGCGTGCGAATTGCGAGCGCCTCGGTGCCGTGCGTGATTAACGACGGCGACCGGCGCGTGTTGATCTACTTTGTGCAGCCGCCGAGTGAGCCGGGCAGGCCGGAGACGGTCGCGTGCGCGGCTTCCTCCGATGGGATGAGATTTGAGCAGGAGCCTGAATTCAAGATCGAGGGTCTTAGCACCATGAAGGCGGTCGATCCTTCGATCCTCAAGGACGCCGCTGGCAAGTTTAGACTCTATTACCTTGCGTCGGATCACCGGGGCGACCCCGCGGCGGCGGCCGGTCCTCACGCGATCCATCTGGCGATTTCCGACGACGGCATCCGGTTTCAGGAGAAAGACGCGGTGTTCCATCGCGAGGGTCTGGTGGACCCGGATGTGTTTCAGTACAAGGATCGTTGGTTCATGTATGTTTTTGGCGGCGGTGCGACCATCATCGCCACCTCGCCAGATGGCGAGAGGTTCGATTATGCGCGTGACCTGACGCCGCCAAATTGGGGAACCACCGCACCCGTGTTGCTGGCGGACGGGCGTCTGCGGCTCTACGCCTTTGAGCAACGTGTCCCCCTGGGTAACGCGGTGCGGAGTTTCCTGTCGGCGGATGGGATCAGCTGGACGGCGGAGCCCGGTGAGAGATTGAGGGCCGGTGCCAGCGAACAGATCACCGATCCTTTCGTTATCCGGTGGCGCGGTGGGTACAAGATGTATTTCAAATCCTCGCCGGCCCGGGCCCGTGATATCGGAGTCAACCAGTCTCGCCCCGGGCCACCCGACAGAGCGGCGGATGGCCCGTGGAATCGCGATGTGATCGTGTATCGGGTGGGCGGCGACGGCGGGGCGGAGAAGATGGCGGTATTTGAGCGCGCGGGCGTGCCGACGATCACGCGGATGCGCGACGGTCGCATCATCGCGGCCCACCAGCATTTTCCCGAGAATGATCGCGAGAACTTTGACAAGGTCGCCGTGCGTTTCTCCGGCGACGAGGGCAAGACGTGGACGGCGCCGGCGGTCATTCGTGTGAGGGGTTTACCGGAGGGGATGCGCTTCCCATTTGATCCGACGCTGGTCGCCCTGCCGGACGGCCGGATTCGACTCTATTTCACATCGCTCAAAGGGCGGCGGATGGAGGAGGACCTCGCGGCAATTTACTCGGCAATTGCGACAGACGGGGAGAATTATGATTTTGAACCGGGCGTGCGGTTTGGCATTGCGGGGCGACCGGTGATTGATTGCGCCGTCGCGCTGCACGGGGGTGTGTTTCACCTCTATGCGCCGGACAATGGGACCCGGCTTCCGGGACCGGGGCGGCCGGGCAACGGCGCAGGGCAGGAGCAGCGGCCCAGTGGCATCGGTTATCATGCGACGAGCAAGGACGGATTGAGTTTTGTTCGTACGGACAATGTGACTATCCCGGGCAACCGCCGCTGGCTCGGCAATGCGCTCTCGGACGGGAGGCGGATCACATTCATCGGCACAGGTAATCCCGGGCCGACGCCAGATGGACGACGGGGTGGTGGCACTTGGATGGCCACCAGCGTCGATGGTTCATCATGGGAGCTGGTGGACGCCCCCGAGATCGGCGGCGGGGATCCGGGCGCCGTCCGGCTGCGCGATGGTGGACTGCTTATCGTCATAACGGGTGAGTCGCGCCTGCGCCCCGCAGGTGAGCCGTCGCGAACTGCACGACCCCGAGATGAACGTGGGCCTCGAGCACCGCAATAGCGCCTGGGATTGTCCCGGGACTGGAGGGGTGGCGCTTTTTGGTTTTCCCTGTCAGGGATGCCAGAATACGATATTCTCGCGGTCATGGCTTCGGTATCAGGTGGATGGCGCGGACTCCTCGGATGCGCGGCGGTTGGACTCGGCCTCTTTGGGTGCGATGCGCTGATCGGGGCGAATCGGGCGGGGATCGTCTTCGAGGCGGAGGATATTGCGGGATCCCAGGATGCGTGGAGACGCGATGAGCGGTCGGCGAACCGATGGACGCTTTGGACCAAGGAGGCCGACATAGAGAAAAAGCGGTCGCGTGGCGCTGTCATGGCGTCACCGCTCGTGACGAAGGATCGCGCGACCTCGGAGGAAGGGGCGCCGCCACTGCACTGCGCGGTGACGAACTTGCCCCCTGGGGCGTACGGGGTTTTCATCAGCGCGCCGGGTCGGCCGCTGGCGTATTCATTGGATGGGAAGGAGTGGGTCCGATATCAGGGTGGAGAGTTGGCCCTGGGGATGAGGGATATCCGATCGGGGCGATTCGAGTTCTGGGTTGACGATCGATTTGCATCTCCTGCGGATAATCCGGGGGCCGGTTACTTCGACTACGTGCGGTTCGTGCCCGTCGACGTCGAGGCACTCAACGTCGAGCGATCCGCGGCTTGGCAGGGGATGGATTCGATCGTGGCCGGGGAACTGGGCGGCTGGATCGTGCCCGCGCAAGGATGCAGGCTCGAGGGCTTCGATGCCGAAGGGCGGGAGATGGCGAAATCCGACGGGCCGCCCGCAAAGATGACGTACGCTTTTGAGAAATCGGGCCGATTTTATCTGGCGGTGCAGATGGTAGACGACCGGGATGGCGTGGAACGCCTGGATATCCTGCTCAACGGCCGTCGCATGGGCGTCATTGTGGGCGATGCCGATACCGATGCTCGGGCGATCTTTCGTCTGAAGGAACCATTGGATGTCAAGGCCGGCGACGTGCTGACACTGGTGCCGCGGAGCCGGGTGGGCATGTATCGCGTGGAGAGACTCTTCTTCGGGTCGAAACCGATCATCCCACCGCCGCCACGGTTTGCCGATTTTGAGCCGTGGTGCCCAAGCGCGGGGACCGTGCATTTATGCTGGACGACATCGCGGCCGATCGAAGGGCAACAGCTGGAACTCTCGTCCGACGGTGTCGCCACGCGCGAGGTCGAGATCAGGGGAGGGTCGGCGCGCAACCACCGGGTTATTCTCGCTGGGCTTGATCGGGCCAAGAGGTACCGGGCCCGCATCTCGTCGCAATTCGGCGGCAGGTGCGTCGAATCTGAGGAGTTTTCATTCTGCGCCGTGCCACCGCAGCCCGGGGCGACGGCCAATCAGGTGATCCCCCTTATCCTCGCGGAGCCGACAGGTGCGGCGCGGTGTCAGGCGCCGGCGGTCATCGGCATGCCCTTCGGGCGCGGGAAGTTGGCGCGGGCTCAAGATCTGCGGCTGTCCGATTCTGCCGGAGTACCCACGCCGCTGCAGGCGGATGTGTTCGCGCGCTGGTCGGACGGATCGGTGAAATTCGCGACGCTTTCGTTCTTGGCGGATACGCGGGTGGATCATCCGGTGACTTATCGACTTGAGGCGCGATCCGACTGGGTCGAACCAGAGAAGCCGTCACGGGGTGTGGTCGTGATCACAGAGAATGGTGGTTCATGGCATGTCGGTGGCTCCGGCCTTCATTTCCAACTCGGCAGGAAGGTGCCCGCGTTATTTGCAAATGTCGCCTTTGATCGCGATGGTGACGGCAGGATTTCCGACGATGAGCGGATCTCTGCCGCACCGAAACTTTCGAATGTCCGGTTGGAGACGGGCGAGGGGGTCAGTTTGACGTGCGGTCCGCCGCAACGATTTGAAGTGGAGTGCAACGGTCCGGTTCGCGCCGTGCTGCGGTGGTCTGGTCCGCTCGTGGATCCGGAAGGTAACGCGGGTTGGGCGTACGTGATCCGCGCAACGCTTTTCGCAGGGTTGCCAGAGATGCGTCTCAGCGTGACGGTTATCAATGACAACGCCCAGCCGAAGTATCGGGAGGCAAAGATGCTCGCCCTGCGGTTGCCGCTGGACGGCATCGGTGGAGTGAGGGGTGCGTTCGGTGGGGGGTCGCTTGCGGCCCCCCCAGATGAGGAGGGTCTTTGGGTCCAGCAGGATGACGAGAATCGGGCACGCGTGCGGATTGGGAGTGAATCGGCGACCCAGCGGATGCCTGGCGTTGCGGTGGTTGCGGATGGCAAGGCGCGCGTCCTCGTAGCGATGTGTGACTTCTGGCAGGCGTATCCGTCGGGCTTTGCCGTTAAATCGGACGGGCTGCACATCCGGCTGTTGCCACCGGTGCCAAAGGACGCGTACGCGGGCGCGAGCGAACTGGACGCGCTGAGACTGTTTGGCTGGTGCCGCGACGGGAAGTACCTCTTTAAAGCAGGTCAACCGGTGCAGCGGGAGATCGTCGTGCGATATGGCCGGTCAGATGAGACGAGTGATGCCCTTGTCTTTGGGAGGTGGGCGAATGAGCCGTTGCTGCCACAGGCAGCGCCGGATTACTTATGTGGCAGCGGTTTTCTCTCCCGGCCAATTTTCCCGCGGACGGCAGGTGTCTGGGATGCATACGAGAAGGTGTTTGAGGAGGGTTTTCAAGCGAGCTTGCAGGATCGGGAAAAGCAGAGGACGTGGGGCTGGATGCATTATGGCGACTGGTTCGGCGAGCGCCTGCTGAACTACGGGAACAACGAATATGACATGGCTTGGGCGATGGCGCTGCAGTGGGCGAGGACGGGGGACCGCCGATATTTCGAGCGTGGGATGCAGATGGCGCGTCACCACAGCACAATCGATACCGTTCACGGCGAGTTCTCGGAGGGGTGGAATGGCCTCGTGTATGAGCATAGTTTCAATCACGTGGGCGTGGACATATCGCGCGACGACCCGAGGCTCAAGGAAGGGCTGTTGGCGAAATACATCACCGAATATGGGGCGATGTTCGGCGGCGCGATCGATCGGCAGGGGCACGTGTTCCAGGCGGGCAACTGGGCGTATGCGGCGCTCACCGGGGACGGATGGCTTCGGGACGTGGCCGAGCGAGTCTGCAACAACCAGGCCGAGCGATTGACCCCAGCCTTCGAGTTTTCCATCGAGCGGGCGGGCGGCTGGCCGATCATCAACATGGCGATGGCGTATCACTACAGCGGAAACCCATTTTATTTGAACGCCGCGCGGATCATGGTGGAGCGAGCCCTTCAGAGGCAGGATCCCGAAAGCGGCGGGTGGTTGCACTGGCATGCCGGGGGCGAGTCGGGTGGCGAGCAGGGGATGGGCGGCAAGGCATTCGCGGTCGGGATACTATCCCACGGGCTGCTGCGCTATCTTGAGCAGGAACCGAGGCCGCGACCCGATGTCGAGCGCATGCTTGTGCGCGGCGCCGATTTCCTGCGCGATTACGCCTGGGTGCCGGGGAGAGGATTCAGATACATCAGCCATTTGAAGTACCATGCGGACAAGCCCAGGCGCGGTGGCTCGGAGGGATTGAACGCCGAGCTGGTGGCGTTCGCATACGAAAAAACTCATGATGAGAAATACAATGCGTTTCTCAAGGACATGCTCACGGGTTACTTTGACAAGTCGGTCGGCGGCAACGGCAAGTCATTTAGCATGAGCACACGGCAGACGATATACGGGCTGGACCGGATGCGTGGATTTGGGGTGACGGGTGCGCCAGGGGCGTCACGGTAAGGCGCCCGCCGGACCGATGTCATCAGAGATTCTTGTGGCGGGACTGGACGCAGTCAGCCGATAGTCGCGCTCGGCCGGGGCGACAAATCCTGGGTCGGCGAACAGGTCACCGTCGCCCAGCCTGCGGGCGGCCAGAAAACTGGGTGCGTCGGCGGCGGCGATGAGATTCGTGCCCCAGAGCAGCGATGGGCCCGTGGGTTGGTACCAGACATTATGATCCATCGTGAGCGCGGGCGTCCAGTCGCGGCCGTGGAGTCTGAGCAGGCTGTCGGCAGAATTGGCAAATATATTGTATCGCACGAAGAAGTGCGATGTCTTCGCCGAGTTGTTGTAGAACATGAGATGGCGGCCGTTGCGATCGGGTCGCTGGGCGTGACCCCAGCCGCGGCCGGCATCAACGCAGGTGTTATGCTCGAAGCGGATCTCGCGGGTGATGCTGGCTTCGGGGTGATTCCAATACTCGAATGAATACTCGGCATTCCAGATCACGTTGTTGCGGTAGGTGATGTTCTCTTGGGTGTTGGTGCCCTTGCCCTGATTGGTGAGCGCGGCGTCGTAGATCTCCCAGATCCGGCAATGCTCCACGAGGCAGTCCCTGGCGTCGGCCCAGAACTCGATGCCGTTGCCGAAGCGGACGGGTTTTCCGCCGGGCTTCGTGAACTGGTGCCCTCCGCCGATCCAAGAGATGTCACAATCGCGGACGACGATGCCGCGCGTCCTGCCGCCCCCGATGCCGTGGGCCGCCCCAAAGCATAGGGCGAGGTTCTCGTAGGTGACAAACGATTTGCCCCCCTGGCTGATGATGTGACGGCGCAATGCGAGCTCGATGCTGCGGTGTCGGCCGGCCGGGTTGGCCGGGGATCTGAGGAGGACGCGCCAGCCATTGGCGTCGTAGAAGTAGTCCCCGTCTCTCGTGAGTTCCTCGGGGCTCCACCGCTTGGTGCCCCAGCTCGCGCCATTGTCAAAGATGATATTCCCGACGTCCACGGAGAGTGGGACGGGCTGATTGCTCATGGCGAGACGAAGGTCTCCGGGCTCGAACGTCAGGG
>JAKQKQ010000069.1 GCA_029560585.1 Verrucomicrobiota bacterium
CGGCCTGATCGGAAAAATGCGCGCCGCCCCCGGCAAGCGCGGCGACCTCATCGCCATCCTCGGCGAAAGCGCCGAAGCCATGCCCGGCTGCCTCAGCTACATCGTCGCCGAAGACGCCTCCGATCCGGACGGCATCTGGATCACCGAAGTCTGGGACAATGAGACCAGCCACAAGGCGTCCCTCCAGCTCCCTTCGGTCCAATCCGCCATCACGAAAGCCCGCCCCATCATCGCCGGCTTCGACATGAGCGTGAAGACCACCCCCATCACCGGCGTTTGACGGCCCTCGCGTCAACGCTGTCATCCATCTGACGCGATTCCCGGGCTAAGGCCTGTGGCGTATCGGGAGGACAACATGAAGCGTCTCGCCATCTGGCTGCCCGCCATCTCCACGCTCGCCCTCGCGCTGGCCTCCGCGTGCGCCGCCTCCGCGCCCACCGCTAATTGCAACCTCGCCGCCCCCAGCGCCTCTGCCGCCGGTCCCGGCTGCGCCACGAAATGGATCGACGCCAACGTCGCCATCAACCAGCTCCAGTCGATGGGCACGCACAACTCCTACAAGGAAGAAATCCCGGAAGTCGAAATGGCGCTCATCCGCGAGCGTCTCCCCAACGTCGCCCCCACGCTCGACTATTCCCATCGCTCGCTCGCCGAACAGCTCGACAAGGGCGCCCGCCAGATCGAACTCGATCCGTCAGATGATCCGCAGGGCGGCCTCTATTCCACGCCCCTCGCGCGGAAGATCCTGCAGGAGCGCGGCGTCACGCCGCCCGCCTACGATCTGACCGTCATGTCCAGACCCGGCCTCAAGGTCATCCACGTCGCCGACATCGACTATCGCTCCCACTGCCTCCTGTTCACTGACTGCCTGAAGCAGGTGAAGGCATGGTCAGACGCGCACCCCGATCACACGCCGATCCTGATGATGATCAATCCGAAATCGTCCGGCATCCCGTGGGCCGGCGCGGTCAAAGTCCTGCCCTGGGGCAAGGACGCGTTCGAGC
>JAKQKQ010000072.1 GCA_029560585.1 Verrucomicrobiota bacterium
AACGGCTTCTTCGACATCACCAACGGCACCCTGCAGTTCGTTTTCTCGGGCTCGATGACCAACGATTTCTACGTGTTCGCCCAATACGATTCGATATCCGGGGATCCGTTCCTCGGCGTGCAGAACCTCCCGACCGGATACGCGATCGACTACGCTTTCGGGGGCAACCAGATCGCGCTGGTGATCCCGGAGCCCTCGACCGTTGCCCTGCTCGCCGTGGGCCTCGCCCTGGTGGCGTGCCTGGCCCATCGCCGCCGCTAGACCAGGAACTTCAAACCACGGATATCGTTCATGGCGCGGATGAGATGCTATCCGTGGGACCGTCGTGGACTAAGATTCAGGCCACGGATCGTAGGAGCCTGCTTGCAGGCGATTCGAATCGCTCGCGAGCGCGCTCCCACGTCCCATCTTCATCCAAGGGTGGTTCCCCGCCTGCGGGGCATGGGATTCTGGCTCGATAATAGCCGAAGGCTGTAGCGGCGAGCGTGAGCCAGCCATCCCTCCGCATGTAGGAGCCGCCTCGCACGTGCCATCTTCATCCTCGTTGGGCATGCGATCTGGCCCAAGGTTTCTGTCGCCTCCGGCCCCTCTCATGACCTAGGATCTGCCGCCATGAATCGGCGCCTGTGCCCCTTCCTCTTGCTCCCTTTGCTCTTCCCCTGCGCCATGCGGCTCCATGCGTCCAATGATTGGCCCTGCTGGCGGGGACCGGGCCAAAATGGTGTCGCCGCAGACATCGCCGCCGCGACCGGCGCGATCGCCACAAATGGCGTGAGGCCAATTTGGACCAGCGAGCCGATCCTCTCCGAGCGCGACGGCGGATACGGTTCGCCCGTGGTCGCGGGCGGAAAGGTCTACGTCTATTGCTGCTGGCGGACGAAGCACCCCGTGGAATACCGGATCGTCCGCGAGGAGAACCTGGCCGACATCGGCGTCCGGCGCCCCGCGGCGCTCTCGGATGCGCGCCACGCCGAAATCGAGGCAGCGCGGGTCTCGCAAGAACGCAAGGACGTGGGCCCCGATGAACTCGACGGGTGGATGGAGCGCTGGTCCGCCCAACACCTCACGCCAGAGGAAAGGAAGGCACCCGGGGTGGCCCAGTACACCCTGGATCGTCTTCGCCGTGGCGAGGGGGCCCTGCCCATCGAGACGCTCGAGACGCTCGCCTCGATCATCGACAAGAAGTTCGAGAGCGAGGCGGCCCTCGATGCCTGGGCCGCCTCCAGCGGCATCGACCCGATGCTCTGGCGCCGCCAGATCCGCTCAAAAATCCCCGACTACGAGCGCACCGAGGAGGATGTCCTGTTCTGCCTGGATGCCGAAAATGGAAAAACGCTTTGGAAATATTCGCAGCCCAGCCGTTCGACGCGATGGAGTTCCTCCACGACCCCGTGCGTTGCGGGCGGCGGCGTCTTCTTCCTGGGCGCACAGTGTACCGCATATGGGCTCGACGCAGCCACCGGCGCCGAACGATGGAAAACTCCGATCGCGGGTCCGACCGTGGCCGGCAACGGCTGCAACTCATCGTTCGCATTCGCCGACGGCAAGCTGTTTGTCATGGCGGGCCGCCTCGTCGCGCTCGACGCGGGAACCGGAAAGACCCTCTGGGAGTGCAAGGAGGTCACAGGCTTCAGCTCTTCGCCCGTGATCTGGCGAAACGCGGGCAAGACGTTCGTGATCTGTGGCGAGTCGAGGCGCTGTGCCGTTGACGCCGCGACCGGGAAGATCGCGTGGCGGGTGCCGACGCCGGGGCAAAGCACACCGGCCGTCAGCGGGGACATCATGGCCATCGGCCACGGCCACGGATTGATTGCCTATCGCCTCTCGCCCCAGGGTGCCGAGAAGATCGCCGAAACCGACAAGGGGGGATCGAAGGGCGGCAGCCCCATCGCCGCGGGAAATCGCATCTATTCCGGAACCTTCGAGGCCGCTTGTCTCGACACGACCTCGGGCTCCCTGCTCTGGACTGCCCACCGGGGCCTCGACGGCTATTCCTCCGGCGCGCTCGCAAACGGTAGACTCTGGTGCCTAGGGAAGGGCAACCTCCTCGCCATCGATCCCGAAACCGGCAAGGAACTCGCCCGCACCCGCGTCGACTTCCTCAAGTGCGGCTCGCCCGCCTTCGCCAACGGTAAGATCTTTGTCCGAACTCGCAAGGGGATCACCTGCTACGACCCCGGCGCGAAGCCGTCGAACCTGTAACCCCTCGACGTCGGCCAAAGCCGACACATCTCCGGCCACGCATGTGCCATTTTGGCGCTATTGGCATCGCCCCAACAAAAGCTACATCATGCTCAATACCAACGATTAATACCATTTGGATGCCCATCCTTGGACTGGCATGGCGCATGCGATTCAAAGTGAGGAACGGCCCCCTGAAGAAACGGGTGGGAGGTGGGCCGCGAGACGAGCCTCCCACCAAGAGAACGAAAGGAGGCATTGAGATGAGAGCGTTGACACAATGGGATCCCTTCCGTGAGTTGGAGCACTTCTCGCGCCATCTGGCGTCGGCAATGAACCGGCCTGTGCCGGAACAGCGGGGCGAGGGGCGCGACGAGTGGCTCCTGTCGGCCGACTGGGCGCCCTCGGTCGATATCCTCGAGGACGACAAGGTCTACACCATCAAGGCCGATCTTCCCGAGGTGAAGAAGGAAGACGTGAAGGTCTCCGTCGAGAATGGCGTGCTGGTGATCACCGGCGAGCGCCGCGCCGAGAAGGAGGAGAAGGGCCGGCGCTACCGCCGGATCGAGCGGAGCCACGGCAGCTTCGTCCGCTCCTTCACGGTACCCGAGGACGCCGATTCGACCAAGGTCTCGGCGGCATTCAAGGATGGCTTGCTGATCGTGACCTTGCCGAAGACCGAGGAGGCGAAGCCAAAGAACATCGAGGTCAAGGTGACCTGATCACCGCGAAGGGATTCAGATCAGGGCGGGGCCATGGAGGGCTCCGCCCTTTTTGCTTTCACTTTTCGAGCCTGGCGGGCACTACTTGATCGGCCGACCCACGATGATGCCAGCATGGCCAGAGAACCGCGCGAGATAATCGCTGAGGCGGTCGTCGAGCGTGACCTTTCGGACGCCTCTCTGGGAGGAGGCGTGCATGAAGTGCAGCACGCCCTTGGCGTCGCGCTGGGCGAGGCCGACGTGCGAGCAGAAGGCGCCCAGGTCCTTCGACGTGATGCCAATGATATCGCCATTCTGAAGCTTCGGCTCGATGGCCGCCACGCGGGATTTCGGGATGTGCCAGACCTCCATCGCCGTGATTCGCTTCTCGTGCTCGCGCATGGGCCCGAGGAGTTTCGGGTTCTCCCGCAGATAGCGATAGTGCTTCCAGCCATTCGACATCTCGCAACACGTGTTGTAGTGGCGCGCCGCGCCGGGCAGCTCGCGCGCCATGCCCTTCACGAGCCCACGCCGGTCGTTATCGGCCAACCAGTCCACGAGGTAGTGCAGCCGCGAGAGATATTCGCCGGTGCATTTCCCGTCGCGATATCGGTCCATCTCGATGTAATGGAGCATGAGCTGCGGGGTGCGCGCCTCGGGCGGGTGATCCAGCATGCGCGCGAACGCCAGGGAAACTTCAAAGAATGTCCAGCAGTCCAGTCCGTCCAGATTGACCGACGGCGCCTCGATGCGGTCGTCGATCTCAAGCGTGTAGGACTTGTACGGCGTGCCCAGCAGCGCTCGGCCCACCGCCGCCGTGCGCTCGCCGATGGGCAGCGCCGCCCAGCCATCGGCCACGGCCCGCTTTTTCAACGCCTCGAACTTGCCGACCCCTTTGAAGACCGTCTCGAAGGGCAGGCGCTCCCACGATTCCGCGGCGGTGGCCGAGATGGCGCACGCCGCGAGCGCGGCGCACAACCGAAACGCATGACGCATTCCAAAAACCATAGGCGGCCAACATGCGCCGCCGCGCCGCGGACGCAAGTGCGCACAGGAGCCACTTGTGAGTTGATAGGAGGCTGCTTGCAGGCGATTCGGATCGCGCGCAAGCGCGCTCCTACGTCGCATTGACCAATCGACGACGGCGATCGGCCACAACCGGTGCCACCGACCAGAAATCCTCTGCGCCCCCGCGTCTCTGCGGGAGAACAAAAACCCGGTCACACGTTGAACCGGAACTCGATGACGTCGCCATCCTTGACGACATATTCGCGGCCCTCGAGGCGAAGCTTGCCGCTTTCTCGGGCCTTGGCCATCGAACCGAGGGCGATGAGATCGTCGTAGTGGATGGTCTCGGCGGCGATGAAGCCGCGCTCAAAATCCGAGTGGATCTTGCCGGCCGCGACCGGCGCGGTGTCGCCCGCGTGGATGGTCCATGCGCGGCTCTCCTTCTCGCCGGTGGTCAGGTAGGTGCGGAGGCCGAGGAGATGGTAGGCCGCGCGGATGAGCGAGCCGGCGCCTGATTCCTCGACGCCCAGTTCCTTGAGGTATTCGCGCTGCTCGTCGGGGGTGAGGTCCACCAGCTCGGATTCGATGCGTGCGGAGATCACGATGGCGTCGGTATCGTGGTGCTCTCCGACGTACATGCGCACTTTGCCCACGAAGGGATTGGCGGCGGCGTTCGCGAGCTGGTCTTCCGCGACGTTGCAGGCGAACAGCGTCGGCTTCGTGGTCAGCAGGAAGAAGCCGCGGGCGATGGCGCGCTCCTCGGGATGGAGGTCGAGGGTGTTGGCGGGTTTGCCCGCATCCAGGTGCGGGACAATCTTCTCAAGGACGTCCTGCTCCGCCTTGGCGTGCTTGTCGCCGGCGCGGACAGCCTTCGCGCCCCGCTCGATGCGCTTCTGGACGGCCGCGAGATCCGCGAGCACCAGCTCGGTGTTGATGATCTCGATGTCGCGCACCGGATCGACGCTGCCGGTGACGTGATGGACGTTCTCGTCCTCGAAGCAGCGGACGACCTGCACGATGGCGTCGGCCTCGCGGATGTGGGACAGGAACTGATTGCCGAGGCCCTCGCCCTGGCTGGCGCCCTTCACGAGCCCGGCGATGTCCACAAACTCGATGGCGGCGTGGACGACTTTCTTGGATTTTGACATCTCGACCAACCGGTCGAGGCGCGGGTCGGGAACGTTCACGACGCCGACGTTGGGATCGATGGTGCAAAAGGGATAGTTCGCGGCCTCCGCCTTGCGCGTGCGGGTGACCGCGTTGAACAGCGTGCTCTTGCCGACATTCGGCAGGCCGACGATTCCGACCCGTAACATGGGGGGAAAGTCTCGCGAATCAGCACTTCCGAGTCACGGCGAAAAGGGCATGAATTCCCTTGCGCGTGTAACGGGGGAGGGCAGTTTTGCTGCATGAGAGCGCACACGAGACGCGACGTTCTGAGGGCCCTGGCGTCGGCGGGGGGCGTTTTCGTCGCGGCGGCCCCCGCCAGCGCCGCGGGCCTGCAGGACGCGGTGGATCAGGCGGTGACCATCCTCCGGCGGTTCCAATCCATCCCGGAACAGTCGATACCGGCCGAGGTCATCCGGGACGCGCAGGGCCTGGCGGTGCTGCACGTGATCAAGGCGGGCTTCATTTTCAGCGGGCGCGGTGGCCAGGGCGTCGTGATCGCCCGCACGCCGAAAGGCTGGTCCGGTCCCGTGGGCATCACGACCGGTGGCGCGGGATTCGGCTTTCAGATCGGGGCCCAGGTTTCGGAATTCGTGATCGTGCTCAACACCCCCGATGCCGTAAAGGCCTTCAGCCAGGGCGGCAACGTGGCGCTCGGCGGGGATCTCAGCGTGGCGGCCGGCCCCGTGGGCCGCAGCCTCGGCGCGGACGTGACGGCCAAGGCGGCGGTCTACACTTACAGCCGAAGCCAGGGGGTGTTCGCCGGCGTTTCTTTGGAGGGGACCGTCCTCGTCTCGGAACCCAAGCGCAATGCGGCCTACTACGGGACCAATGTCGCGCCGATCGACGTGCTTTCGGGCAGGGTACTCCCGCCGGCGGGCGCGAAGATGCTGCTCGCAACCCTCGAGCAAATGGACCGCGCGTACGGGATCAAGGCACAGCAGTTGCCATCACCCACGAGCCCCACGAAACCATGACGGCATGATTCCGGCAAATCCCCAGAAAGTGTCCCCGTCACCATGGTCAAGCGGCTGTTGAATTGGATCGTGGGCCTGTTGCGGCCCAAGATTTCTGGCGCCCTCGGCGAAATCCGCCTCGAGGTCACCGACGCCGAAGGCAAGATCCACTCGCATCGGTTCGTGCCGGGCCGAGGCAAGAAACGCGAGCCCACCATCCGCGATTTCTGCGCACTGGAAAAGGCCGAGGAGTAATCCGTCGCGCCGATGACCCGCCCCCCGGCTCGTCCCCACATCGGGGATCACGCTGAATCGAAAATGCCAATCCCCTGGATCGGCGGCGGCTGCGCGCGCCGCACCAAAGGCCTGCGGCCGAAATGCAGCCTCACGCTACGACCACTTGATCGCATCGTAGTTGCGGCGGAATTTCGCGCTGATGTTGCGCGGGGCATCGCCCTTGCCGTTCTGCACGACAACCTTCTTAGATTCGGTCGCCTTCGTCTCCGCCTTCTTATGCGCGCTGCATCCGCAGCCAGCTCCACAACCTTCGCTCATCTTCTGAACCTCCCGAACTCTTCTGCTTCGCTGCTCTGAGCGGGGGAAAGCTAGCACCATGCCAAATCGGGCGCAATAGGAACGACAAAATCATAAGTCCTTTAACCCTAGGCGGTTATTCTAGAGCCAACGGGCTATGCGTCTTTCTCTCGCCCAGGCTTCCGTCGTTTCTATTGCGCCAAGTTGGCACTGCTTGGCCCTTGTCGTTGAAAATAAAAGGACCCGAATCCTTTCGGACCCGGGTCCAAATATTGGGGTTGGGAGTTCGCCACGCTCTCTTTCCCATTTACTGGCATTTGGCGCCCAACGCGGTGGTTGGCTGCCAGCTCCCCGACGCTATTCTCCACGGCAAGCGGAGTTCTCGGTCTCGTAGCAGGACCGTCCCGGCGTTTTGTATCGCCGGAATTATTGAGTGAGGCCTCTTTGCCCGGTTCGATCCGCATCTGCCGATGCCGATTCGCCGAACAGGGTGATGAGATTCCCGCAAAGATCTCCGATAACCTCACCACCTTTTAACACAGGGTCTGCCCCCACTTTTGGTGGGGCGTTGGCCCTATGCTACGGGTCTGACCTCTTACCTCTCAGGTTGCTTTCCCATTGCAGGTCGGGCGACGCTTCCGCGCCTCCCAATCACGGGGCCTTCGGGCTTTGCCACGCCCCTGGAACCCCACGCCGCAGAACCATCCTTTCGCGCGGGCGCACCACTGGGGCACGCCCACCTTCGGGCGGGGGACCTCCCGCCGACGAATTCCACGGCGACTGGCTTGTCAGTAGCAACCACTACCCTCTGGGTAACTGCATTTGATCGCCGGGCCGAAACATCCCGGCCATCATCACTCGACTCGGCCGCGGTTTCTAATCGCGCCTCGCCGCTCAGGTTTCCCGATCGCATCAACCACCATGTGCGACCATGGCGGCAGAAACCGGTGAAATATGCCTTGCTGATCTCCCGTTTCCGCTCAATCCGCAAGGGGCTGGCCCCGCCAGCGGGAACCAACCTTTGCTCGGTCGCCCGAGTTCATCCTGAGATCACACCAGAGAATCACGCGCATTCTCCAGCACAATCCGTTCTTTCAAGGAACCTAAATCAACTTACTGCGCAAACCCAAATCGTCAAGGGGTCCACCTTTGTAAATATCGCATCGACAACAGGTTGTGAATAATCTGTGAATAACTCCAGAACCCGCTACCCGGCTGTGACTTCGGGGGCGCAGCCGCGGTGAATATTTCTCCCGGACCACGATCCGCGAAAAAAAATCTGTGCTTGGGTTCAGGATTTTGCGGGCCGCGAGCCGCCCGCGGTGGGACGGCACGGAGCGCCTGGCACGATTGTCGGCCTACTGTCCCATGCCGCTCAATGCGGTGAAGGCCGAGGTGTCGAGCGATCGGAGGCGACGCGAGAGTTCGCGGGCGATGTTGAAGATAATGCGCGCATGATCGGCGGGCCAGTACGCCGCGAATTTCTGAAACACGGGGAGGGCCAGGCAGTGGACGATCGAGCTTTCGCGCGCTCGGATCGCAGCGGAGCGGGGCCCTCCCTCGACCAGGCACATTTCTCCAAAGACGCTGCCGTGGCCGAGGACCGCCAAAACGGTCTCTCCCGGTTGGCCGACGGATTTTACGACTTCGACGGAACCCTCGCCCACCAACCAAACACTGTCGCCAGGAGCCCCCTCCTCAAACGCGAACTGCCCTGGCCGGAGCTTCACTTCCGTGGTGGCCATCGCGAGGGCGCGGACAGCATCCGGCGCCAGTCCCTCAAAGATGAACACGCCTTGCCAGCCCACCCCCGGGGCCGGGGCGGTGATGGATGGCCGTTCGCGCCGCAGCGCAGCATAGGCCGCGTCTAGGGCCCGCAGTCGACGGGAGAGTTCCAGCGCGATGTTGCACATGATGGTGTGGTACTGGCGCGGATGCTCGGTCGCCATGCGCATCACATGTTCTCGACCCAGCGAAAAGATGGTGGTCTCGTCCTCGCACGCGCGGACCGTGGCGGATCGCCGGTCGTCCTCAATGAGTCCCATCTCCCCGAAGAATGCGCCCGGCCCCAGATGGGCGAGGACGGTTTCCGCATTGGTGCCCGCGCCCTTGACCACCTCGGCAGATCCCGTGCCAATGACGTAGATGTGGTCCCCCACGGAACCCTCGAAAACGATCGTCTCGCCCGGGCCAAAGACGCGTTCCCGCATCCCGGCGGCGATGGAGAACAGGGCCTCGCCCGAGATGCCGCGGAACACGGCCATCTCTCGAACGGGAATGGGAATATTGAAAGGGTCGCGTTCGCTCGAGAGCGGCATGCACACAGCATACGGATATTGGGACCGCAGAAGCAACGCCTAGGCTCAAGGCCACCTTATCGGCTTTTCATCGGAGACGATAATGGTTACGATGAAAGTGCGCGGTACAGGCATTTTGCGGAGGTGACAAATGGCGCGGATCTTCATCGGAATCGACAGCGGGACGCAAAGCACCAAGGCACTGATCGTGGATGGTGACACCGGTAAGATCCGGGGCGTGGCCTCCCACGCTCATAACCTCATCGCCGGACTGCCGCCCGGGGCCAAAGAGCAGGATCCGGACGTCTGGATCGACGCGACACGCAAGACCGTGCGAGCGGCGATGCGAAAAGCAAAGGCGCGGCCGACGGATGTCCTGGGCATCGGCGTGTCGGGCCAGCAACACGGATTCGTGGCCCTGGACGAGGCCGGCCACGTCATCCGCCCCGCGAAACTCTGGTGCGACACGAGCACGGCAACGCAGTGCGAGCACCTGATTCGCAAGATCGGCGGCCTCCAGCGCGTCATTGAACTCACCGGAAATTCGATCCCGCCCGGCTTCACGGCCTCCAAGATCCTTTGGCTCAAGCAGGCCGAGCCAAAGAACTTCGCGCGCCTCGCGACGGTGCTGCTGCCGCACGACTACATCAATTTCTGGCTCACCGGCGAGCGCACCATGGAGCATGGCGACGCCTCGGGCACGGCGCTCATGGACGTCAAGACGCGCCGGTGGAGCGAGCCGGTGCTTTCGGCGATCGACCCCGACCTCGCCTCCCTCCTGCCGCCGCTCCAGGGCTCGGACCAGCCCGCCGGAAAGGTCCGTCCCGAGGCCGCGCGCCAGCTCGGGATCGCGCCGGGGGCGCTCGTCTCCGCGGGCGGGGGCGATAACATGATGGGGGCCATCGGCACGGGCAACACGCGCCCGGGCATTGTGACGGCCAGCTTCGGCACCTCGGGCACCATCTACGGCTACAGCGCCCGCCCCGTGATCGATCCCGACGGCGAGATAGCCGCCTTCTGCGACAGCACCGGCGGCTGGCTCCCGCTGCTCTGCACCATGAACGTCACCGTCGCCACGGAACTGGTGAAACGCCTCTTCTCCCTGGACAACGACACGCTCCGCGCCCTTGTCAGGCAGTCGCCGCCGGGCGCCGATGGCCTGCTGCTGGTGCCCTACTTCGAGGGCGAGCGCACGCCCAACGTTCCCAATGGCACGGGTATCTTCTTCGGGCTCCGGGACGCGACCTTCACGAAGGCTCACATGGCGCGCGCCGCAATGGAGGGCGCCACCCTCGGCATGAACTACGGCCTCAATCGCCTGTGCGCGCTGGGGCTGCGCCCCAAGGAGATCCGGATCACGGGCGGCGGATCGAAGGATGCCGAGTGGCGACAGATCATGGCGGATGTTTTCGCGACCCCGGTGGTCGCGATGCAGACGTCCGAGGGCGCCGCCTACGGGGCCGCGCTCCAGGCGAAGTGGACCTGGCACCTGCACCGCGGCGAGCGCGTGCGCATCAGCGCCATCACCGACGAATTCGTCAAGGTGGACAGCGCCTCCCGCGTCGAACCCCGCCGCGAAGCCGTGAAGACCTACAAGGAACTCCAGCACATCCAGGACGGGTTCAGGGCCTCCTGTCGCGACGCATTCGCGCTCCACGCGCGGATCCGGTCGGCCGCCTGACCATGCCGCGGCGGCGGCACCGGGCGCGGTTTTCTCCTCGGCATCTGAGGATACGGGGCTAAAGCATCGCCATGCGCGCGACCGGACATTGGCTGGGGGCACAGGCGTCCAACGCCACGGCTGTCCTCGTGCGCCACTGCCGCGAGGGCGCCGCCGATTTCGCCGCCATGCTCAGGGGACCCGCGGCCCGACGGATGCTGTGGCTCTGTGCCCCCGCGCTCGTGCTCGGGATCATCCTGCGGGTCACACTGATGGCCCAGATGCCCTGCGCGTTCATCAACGACGACACGCGCACCATCATGAGCACCGTCGAGGAGTTCGTCGAAAAGGGGCGCTTCGAGACCTCGCCCAAAAAAGTCTTCCTCGCCCCCTTCCTTTATTCGGTCCCCGTCTTTCTGCACCAGCCCGCGCTGCCGTGGATCGCGGCGGGACAGCACGTGCTCGGCCTCTTTGCCGTCTTGGCGTTTGGCGCCCTCTGCTCGCTATGGTTCCGGTGCCCGGCCGTGTGGATCGCGCCCCTGACGCTGTTCGGCGCGTTGAATCCCGACTTCCTGTGGTACGAGCACCTGGCGCTCCCGGAGTCGATGTTCCTGTGCTTCTCACTGTGGACCGCGGTCTGCGGCACCCTGTATTTTCGGAGACCCACGCCGGCGCGATTCGCGCTGTTCTGGCTCGCGCTATTCCTGACCGCCGGCAGCCGCCCGGAGGGAAAACTCTTCTGCGGTTTCGGCATCGCCCTGGCGGCGCTGGCCCCGGCGTGTGGCTGGCTATCCCGATTGCGCCGCGGTGCGGTGGCGATCCTCCTGACGGTCTGGATCTTTTCGATCACCCGAACCAGCCAGAGCGGCCTACTGCTGTTCACCAGCGTGATCCATTTCTCGCCCGACCATTTCGTCACCGCGCCCGGCCTCGAGGACGACATCCGCGAGATCCGGGATCGACTCGCGGTCGAGTGGCGGGTCCGGCCCTCCGACATGGTGAAGGTCCGCCGGCAGATATCGCGCGCGGCGGAGGCCTACCTCGCCAAGCACCCCCCCGAACCCGGCAAGCGGCACAAGGATGTTATCAACACTCTCTGCAAACGCGCCGGGATCGAGACCGTTCTGCGCTCGCCGTTCCGCGCCATGGCGATGGGGTTCAACAAGTTCTGCTATACCCTCCGGATACCCGCGGCAGAGAGCTTTGGCAAACCCTGGATCCGCGACGAGCACATGAATATCTTCTACGAGCCCGATGGCGCCAAGAAGGACTCGATGGAATATGTCGTTTCGCTGACGGGAAGAAACTTTGCCAACCAGGAGGAATTCCGCGCGTGGCTGGAATCCGCGTATCGGCCGTTCGACCCGGACTGGCCCACCGCGGCGCGCAATGCCTTCCATCGCGCCATGATCCACCTCCGCCTGCCGGATCGCGAGCAAGACGTCATCGGCTTTCCCCTGCTGCATCTGGCCGCGATCGCGGGGGCCATGCTCCTGATTGTGGTGTCCAGGGGCGAACGGTGGCTCCACCTGTCGTGGGCGGCGGCTCTGTTCGGCCTCCTGGCGATCGTCTTCGTGACCGCGAACGTGAAGGCGCGCTTCCGGTTCGCGTTCGAACCCTGGTGGGTGATCTATGCTTGCGCGCTTGTGGACCTGGTGGCGAGCCGGGCGTGGGGGCTGTGGGCCAAGGCGCGGGGCACCGCGGGTGGGGCGGGCGGCTGATGGCCAACCCTTTGAAAGTCTCGGATCTTGGCGGCGGCTCGGTGGTCGTGCGCGGCGTGCTGTTCTTCGTTGGCGGCGGCATGAGCTACGTCATGAACACCGCGCTGTTCGAGCTGCTCACCACGGGGCTGCGGTGGCCCGAGACGATGCTGCGCTTCGTGGATGTCGAGCCCCTTATCGTGCGCGGGGCGGGATGGCCACCGACCGGCGCCTATGCCGCGAGCCTCGGGAGCGTGATCGCGCTGAGTTTCCTCTGGAGCTATTATATCAATTTTCGGACGTCGGTCGCGTGGCATGCCTGTGCCCCCAGGTACATCACCACCGTAGGCGCGTGCGCCCTGCTGAACTACACAATCGTCCAACTGCTGCTGCTGCAGGCGCCCACGCGCGAGAAGCTCATCATCCTGATCGGGATGGCAACCGCGGCGGGATTCAAGTTCTTGTCATACCACTTCTGGGTTTTCCCGGGCGGCAAGCCGACCGGCGGGGAGGCGCCGGTGGCGGGCGGAACCGATGGCCTCGATGGATAGGGAACGATGGCATTCGGCGGCCGGGCGGGCGTGGCGCACCTGCCGCGCGCTGCCGGGCGAGGTCCTGGCATTCCTCGCCGAGTGCGCACGCGACCACCGGGTGCGCCCGGTGCTCCTCTGGTGCATCCCGGCGCTGGCGTGCGGGCTGGCCGCCCGCCTCGTCCTGATGGGCCTGGCGCCCTGCGCCGTCTTCAACAGCGACACGCGGGGCCTGATCGACGCAGCGGAGAATTTTCTGCGGAGGCCCTGGGCGGTTTTCGGCGGCGGCACGCGGACGTTTCTGATGCCCGTGCTGTACTCGGTCCCCCTGGCCCTGAAGCAGCCGCTCCTGCCCTGGGTGGCGGCCGGTCAACACCTGGTGGGTCTCGCGGCCGTTCCGGCCACGGGCCTGCTGTGCGCCGCGTGGCTGCGCCAGTGGCGCTGGTGGATCATTCCGGTGACGATGGTCCCCGCCATCCACCCCACGATCCTCTGGTGGGAACACATGGCCCTGCCCGATTCGCTTTTTCTGGTGCTGTCGCTCGCCGTGTGCGTCGCCGTCGTGGCTTTTTCCCGTCGGCCCAACAGGGCGTCATTCGCGCTGATCGCCGGGACGGTCATTCTGGCCGCGGGAGCCCGCCAGGAAGGTTTCTTGCTGCTCGGGTCGTTGCCCCTCATCTGCGCGGCGGTCTTCTGGGGCGACTGGGCGCGCATCGGCCGATATGTCGCGGCATCGGCGGCGCTGGCCGCGCTCGTGATGGCCATCTCCCGCACCGGCCAGGGCGGCCAGATGCTCCTTACGTCAGTGATCCACATGGCGCCAGACCACCTGTCCAGCGAGCCGGGTTTTTCGTCGCGGGCCGCCGCCCTGCGCGACCGGTTCGCGCCAAGCTGGCCGGTCTATCCCGACGATCACAACGCCAGCCGCAAGGAGATCGTCGCGCAGGTCCAGGAGCACCTCATGAAAGAGCGAGGCCTTGGCGCCGGGCAGGAGCGGGCGCTGCGCGATCGATTCTGCAAGCGCGTCGCCAAGGAGATCGCCCTGCGCAATCTGCACGCGCTTCCGGGCCTGGCGTGGCACAAATTCCTCGCCACCCATCTGGACGAACCTTCCCCCCGATTCGACACCATTCCCGCCGAAATGGTCGACGAGGCATTCGATGGCAAAGAACTCAAGGAGTTGCCCTACCTCCGGCGTCTCTTCGGGCGGAATTACGCGCGGGCCGAGGATTTCCAGCGCGACGTCGAAACCCGCTACTACCCCGCCATCGCCGTGCCGTGGTTGACGCGCTGGCAGGACGCGTGGACCCGGATCACGCTCCGCCAGGGAGACAAGAGTTATATCCGCCTCGTGGGGCCACCGGGCCACCAGCAGCGGCTGCCGATGCTCCCGCCCCTGTATGCGCCCGCGGCGCTGGGCCTCGTGTTGCTGGCGCTCATGCGAGGAAAATCGTGGCCCTCGCTGCCCGTTTGGCTGCTGACGCTGCTGGGCGTCGCGTTCGTGACGTTGCTCACGGGGAGTCTCCGGGCACGCTACAGGCTCATGTTCGAGCCCTACTGGTACATCGGATGGGCGGGCCTCCTGGATGCGGCCGTGACGCTCGTGGGCCGGATCAGGTCCCGAGTGATTCGCCGCTCCCCATAATCGGTCCCGCGAGCACCTGCCCACCCAACCCGGATACTCCGCGGCCATCGCACCGCGGACTTCCGACTCCGGCCCGCCGCTTCGTCACACGGGCACCGCACGCGCCCCCGCACCGGTCGGCGTTCCCCCCATATTCGCCGGCAGATCCACCTTCGGGGCCAGCGCCACAACCAGTTCCTCGTGGCAGGCCTCCGCCTGCGCCTCGTGCTTCTTGAAGAATCGCAGGCATGCCAGCAGGCCCTGCCCCTGCCTGAAGAACGTCATCTCGTCGCAAAGGAAACGCCTCTGGAAATCGATCTTCGCGCCCCCCAGCGGAATCGCCTGCACCACCGGCTGGAACGATTTCTTGCCAACGAAGTAGAGCCGGGCGGCATCACTGGTCCTCACGAGGAACCCCCTGACGTTGCGCCCCGCCGCCGGGAAGCGCCCCGTCAAACAGGGCACGGCCCACTCGATCTTCTCATCTGGCGCGAGCTGCGCCCCGAGGGCCAGATCCGCCTCGTGCGGCAATCGCGGCGAAAGCGCGTCATCCCCGCCCGCACCGACCGCGGTCAGCTTGCCAAAGATGAGCGCAAACTGCGCCTTCAGGGCCCGGAACATCGCCGGCGCAAAATACACGAACGTCGCGACGCCCAGCACCGTGATCACCAGCGCCAGAATCGGATGCTGTACCACGAAGATGCTCCCCGCCACCACGACGACGTCCTCGGCCACACTCGTCGCAATATTCGAATAGGGCTCCGGTGATGTGTTGACCATGAGCCGGAATCCCGCCTTGGCCGAATGCGTTGCCACGGCCGCCGTTCCCGCGCAGAGCACGCCGATGATCTCCATGGCGGGAAGCGCGTCACCCAGGGTCGCCGCCGCGACGAGCATCGCCCCGATCGGGCGAATCGCCGTGTGGACGCTGTCCCACAAGGAGTCCACCCACGGCACCTTGTCCGCAAAAAACTCCAGCAGGTACAACACTAGCGCCACGCCCCAGATCCATGGGTTATCGAGCGCCTGCAGCGGCTCAAGCCCGGGGCTCAGCTGCAGCCACCCCTCGTGCAGCGAAATGCCGACGACGAACACCGTCAGATACAGGCTGAGACCCGACAGGACTCCCAGCCCCAGCGCCGCACCCAAAAGTTCAATCTGTTCCATCTTTTCCTCTTTTCGGCCCCGCCATCCGCGCGACCACACGCCACGCGCACAGGCCGAGCCAATGATACGTTAGACCCAAGATGCCGCGAACCGATTCACTTTTTCTTGTCCCATTTTTCGCGTCCGGCGCCGGAGCTGATTGCACTGGCATCCCGCGCCCCCGCAGGCAATTCTTTCATCCATGGACGGAGACGGCGAAGGCCCGCTCGCGATGATCACCGGCGGGCACGGCTACCTCGGGCGCGCGTGCGCCGCGGCCTTTGCCGCGCAAGGATGGCACGTGCTGGCGCCGGGACGCGACGAACTGGACGTGGGTTCCGCGGCCTCCGTCGATCATTTCTTCGCGGGCCTCGACCGCATCGACGCGCTGGTCAACAATGCCGGCACAACCGGCGACGCCCTCGTCACCCGGATGGATGACGCGGCGTGGGAGCACATCCTCCGGATCGATCTCACGGGCGCGTTCCTCTGCTCTCGCGCCGCGATCCGCCTGATGGTGAAAAGGCGCCGCGGCCATCTGATCCACATCGGATCATGGTCTGGGCTCCGCGGCAATCTGGGCCAGGCGAACTACGCCGCCGCCAAGGCGGGGCTCATCGGTCTCTCGGCCTCGCTTGCCAAGGAGTATGGCGGCCGCCAGATCCAGAGCAACGTGGTCTTGCCCGGATTCCTTGAGACGAAGATGACGGCCCCGCTTCCGCCCGCGGTCCGCGAGCGCGCCCTCGCGGCGCACGCCCTTGGGCGGTTCAATACGCCCGGCGACGCCGCGGCCTTCATCGCGTTTCTCGCTAGAATGCCCCATGTCTCCGGCCAGGTCTTTCAACTCGATTCGAGGGTTGGCCGATGGGCATGACGGGCGAGAATCCCCCCCGGTCCCGCGACGCCCTGAGGGCACATTGCGCCAACGCCCTTGCCGCACTCGAGGGGCAGAATCTCCTCCGGCGCATGCGGGAGGTCGATTCCGCCCAGGGGACCGAGATCGTTGTCGGCGGTCGATGCCTGCTCAATTTCTCCTCCAACGACTATCTCGGTCTCGCGAACCATCCCGCGATCGCCGATGCGGCCCACGAGGCCGTCGCGCGCTTCGGCACGGGTTCTGGCGCATCGCGTCTCGTCTGTGGAAATCTCGCGCCCCATGCCGCGCTCGAAAACGCCATCGCACGCCTGAAGGGCACCGGGGCGGCCCTGGCCTTTTCCAGTGGTTATGCGGCGGCCCTTGGAACCATACCCGCACTCGTCGGTCGCGGCGATGCCATCATACTGGATAAGCTCTGCCACGCCTGCCTCGTCGATGCGGCGCGCCTTTCTGGGGCCCGCGTGCGCGTATTTCGCCACAACGACATGGCACAGCTCGAGGAACATCTCCGCTGGGCGGCGTCCAGCGACATGCGCGCCCTCGTGTTGGTTGAATCGGTATACTCCATGGATGGCGACGCCGCGCCCCTTCGCGCCATCGTCGAGGCCAAGGACCGCCATGGCGCATGGCTGCTCGTCGACGAGGCTCATGCCACCGGAATCTTCGGCCCCGGCGGCGCAGGCCTGTGCCGGGAACTCGGCGTCTCCGAGCGCGTGGAGATCCAGATGGGCACGCTCAGCAAAGCGTTCGGCTCAAGCGGCGGATTCATCGCCGGTGATCGCGAGTTGATCGATCTGCTGATCAACCGCGCGCGAAGTTTCATCTTCTCCACCGGCCCGGCGCCCGCCGCGGTCGCCGCCGCGCGCGCCGCCGTCGAACTCTCATCGGGCCCCGAGGGCGATGTGCGCCGCACCGCCCTCTGGGCCAATATCAACGACCTTGCCACCGAACTTCAGGATCTCTGGCCGGACCCGCCCAAGGGCGAAAGCCCCATTCTTCCCCTCATCGTCGGCGCCGAGAATAGCGCCCTCGCCATCGCCGGGGCGCTCCGTGAACGCGGCCTCTGGATTCCCGCCATCCGATATCCCACCGTCGCCCGGGCCAAGGCCCGCCTTCGTGTCTCTCTCTCCGCCGCCCACACCCGCGCACAGGTCGCCGCCCTCGTCGAGGCATTGCGGGCAGTGCGCGGGATCAAGTGAGGCAGGCGATCCCGCCCGCCGTCACTCCCAAACGATGAACGTTCGAGGTTGTGCTCTCAAGGCATGGCGATCGGGGGCACATTCTTTGCCTAAACAAGAGCCTGTGCGGTGTCTCAGATGAATCTGAACACCCATCTGATCCGCCTGGAAAAGGCGGAGGGACGCCGACCCCGGCGTCAGCGTCTCACCGGATGCGCGGCTCCTGGGCCGACCCGGCCCGCGAGGCGAGGCTGTCTCAAGACTCAAACGCCCAACACGGAACACCCAACAATCAATGCCCATCTGATGATAGAGGGGACTTCCAATGGTGTGCGGCGCGCGACAATGCACGGCATCTCACAGAGATGCCCTACAAAATTTGTAGGCCGGCGTCCCTCCCACGCCCAAAGCGACGGTATGTCGGGCGGGTTTTTCAACGGGTTGTCAGCGCAATGAACGATGCCCGTGGTGTGAAGTCGATGGGTCAGCCCGGAATGGCGCTAAGTTAAGGGACATTTGGGATCGTGGCATGGGCATCCTGCCCACGGCCAGGATGGCCGTGCCACTGTCGCGACAGACTTAACTTAGCGCCATTCGGATCAGCCCCCGACCCGCCCCACCTTGACCGCCACCGCATCGGCACGCCTCAGGCTCAACCGATGGCCCTGCAGTTCCACTGTGATCGGATCCCCGAACGGCGCCACCGCGACGACCTTCACCTCGAGTCCGGGAAGAAAGCCCATGGCCAGCAACCGCTGGGAGGTGCTGCAAACCGCATCGATCGAGAGCAACCGCCCCCGGCCGCCAAGCGGCAGATCACTGAGCGCTTTCATGGGCCCTGAAATATCGCAACTTCCACTCGTAGAACGTCTAGAACCAGCACCCGGAGTGTCAAGGACGGGGGCGCCATCCCTTGACCCGGATCAAGAACCGGCGATACCGTTGTGCCATGGGCCAAGATCAAACGACACCGCGAAGGGCCGTGCTGCTCGTCAACTTGGGTTCGCCCGATTCCCCATCCGTCCCGGATGTCCGGCGATACCTCACCGAATTCCTCTTGGATCCGCGGGTCATCGACATCCCGTGGCCCCTGCGCCAGCTGCTCGTCCGAGGCGCGATCATCCCGAGGCGGGTGCGAAACTCCGCCGAGGCCTATCACTCGATCTGGACCCCCGACGGGTCGCCGCTGACGGTCAGCAGCAAGAAACTGCGCGACCTTCTCCAGGCGCGCGTTGAGGTCCCGGTCGCCCTGGCGATGCGCTATGGCAATCCCTCGATCCGCGATGTCATCGGCCAACTGGCCACCATGGGCGTCGATGATCTGTTCCTGATCCCCCTCTACCCGCACTACGCCATGTCGAGTTATGAGACGGTGGTCGTCCGCGTGCGCGAAGTGCTCGCGCGCACCGTCCCGCGCTGCCGCCTGTCCGTGCAACAGCCGTTTTACGTCGACCCCGATTATGTCTCGGCCCTCGTTGCGTCCGCCCGACCGTGGCTGCAGCAGCCGCACGATTACGTCCTCTTTTCGTACCACGGCATACCCGAGCGACACTGCCGGAAAGCCGACGCCTCCCGATCACACTGCCTCGCCCGGCCCGATTGCTGCGATGTGCCGCACCCCGCCCACAGTGTCTGCTATCGCCACCAGGTGTTCGCCACCACCCGCGCCTTCGCCGCAGCGGCCGGCCTTGCCGAAGGAACATATTCCGTCTCGTTCCAATCGCGCCTCGGAAAAGACCCCTGGCTCGGGCCCTACACGGATTTCGAACTGGATCGCCTCGCTCGCTCCGGCATCAAGCGCCTGCTGGTCGTCTCTCCAGCCTTCGTCTCCGACTGCCTCGAGACCATCGAGGAACTCGGCTTCGCTGGCAAAAAGACGTTCCTCCGGGGTGGCGGCGAATCCTTCGAACTCATCCCCTGCCTCAACGAACACCCGGCCTGGCTCGATTTTCTGGAGCACCGAGTCCGCGAATACCTGTCATCAGGACATGAGACTAACACCCCATCCTGTTAGTCCCGTCCGCCTCTCGCAATCCTCGGGTTCAAGTTCTACGCCCCCGACCATCTCGCCACCCACTCAAGAACCCGACTCGTCGCCTCGGGCACCGCATCGCGGACCGCCGGCGACATCGCATCCCCCAGTTTCGCTGATCCCAGCGCCACACCCACGATGCGCACCCGCCCCGGCAAGATCCCCAGCCGATCGGCAAGCCCCAACTGTTCGCCCACCGACATCGCGTGAGAGCTGATCGCGGCCCCCCCCGCCAACCCCGGTCGCGCGGGATCCCGCCAATCCACGTCCACTACTTCGCCCGGCACCAGCCCCGGCCCCGTCACCGCATCGACCAGAATCAGTCCGGCCCCCTCCTCCAACTCATCCAGCAGCGCCGACGGTCCCCTCGATGCCAAATCTACCACGCGCATCCTTGAGTCATCCCGCGCCAGCAACTCCCTCGCCATCTGGGAACCAACCCCGTCATCCCCCGCCTCCGGATTGCCTAACGCCAACACCAGGACTCTCGTTTCACCCGACACGACTCTCCCAATCCTCTATGGCGCTCGAGCGAGCCCGTTGCCGCCGCTACACCACCCCCCGCGTCCGGCGCACGCTCCGGGTGAACCTCAGGAAGTGCGCGGAACAGGAGATGCACGGATCGTAGTTCCGGATCAGGTGCTCGCTGCGCAATCTCGCGACATCATCGGACAGCTCGTTCAACTGCGGGGCCAGTTCCACCAGATCCTCCTCCATCACGCCCAAGTTCTGGCCCGTCGGAGCCATGATCCGCGCAGAGGCTATCGTGCCATCCGCCTCCGTCCGATACTGGTGCCAGCAGATCCCGCGCGGCGCCTCGGTGCCATGCCCCCCGATCCCCGCGCGTGGCTCGCACGGCACCCGCGATCGCGCCGGCGGGCTGTATTCCGCCAGGATGTCGTGCGCCAGCGCCAGCGCGTGCACCGTCTCCAGCCCCCGCGCCAACAGCGAGAGAAAGTTGTTTCGCCACGGCAGCTTCCTGCCCACCCGTTCGCACACCAGGCGCAACAGCTCCCGCGCGCGCGGGTGTAGTTTCTCCCCGTTGAGGTTCAACCTCGCCAGTGGCCCCACCAGATAGTGCCCCCGACCCTTCACCGCCGCGTGCAGCGCCGTCGAATGCGCCACGTGCCGCTCCTCCACCACGGAGAGATACTCATCCTGATCCACGTCCAGCCCCTTGTTTGAACGGATGCGACCCAGGTTCATCGGATACCCGTCGACAGGGCACAGGGACACAAACTCGTAATCGCGCTCGAGTTCGGGAAACTTGATCTTCTCCGCCAAAAACAGCGTCAGCTCAGCCATCTCGTCGATCGCGATTCTGACCTGGCGCGCCAACTCGTGGCACGCCGCCCGCTCCGGAACCGCATGGAATCCCCCCACGCACATGCCCACCGGATGCACCGCCCGTCCACCCACCAACGTCACGATCGCGTTGCCCAGCTTCTTCAACCTGAGTGCCTGTTTCACGACCGGCCCGTGGCCGTTGACCAACGACAGTGCGCTCTCCTGACCGAGGAAGTCCGGCAGGTGCAGCAGAAACATGTGCAGCACGTGGCTCTCGATCCACTCCCCGCAATAGATCAGATCCCGCAGCGCGCGGATCGCCGGATCGATCTCGTTGAAGATCCCCATCGCCTTCTCCAGGGCATGGCTGGAACTCGCCTGGTACGCGACCGGACAGATCCCGCAGATCCGGGCCGTGATGTCGGGCACCTCCCGGAAATC
The DNA here is from genome assembly GCA_029560585.1 of Verrucomicrobiota bacterium. Classification (GTDB taxonomy): domain Bacteria; phylum Verrucomicrobiota; class Verrucomicrobiia; order JADLBR01; family JADLBR01; genus JADLBR01. The sequence continues at coordinate 21,320 of JAKQKQ010000072.1, forward strand.
CCGGCCCCGCAAGAATGCCTCGTAGAATCGCGGCGGCTCGTAGATGTCCACCCGCGCCGACACGCACTTGCCATCCACCATCTCGAGGTGGAGGCCCCCCTCCCCCTCGACGCGTGCCAGCGCCTCCACCCGAAAGGTCCGGGTCTTGCCCTCAGCGGCCCTGCTTCTCGATTTGCTCATAGTGGTCGCTCGCCTGCTTGAAGGGTTCCAGATATCCGTTGAAAGATCGCAGCTTCCGCTTCATGTCCCTTGCCGTCAGCCCCAGCCCCGTCAATCGCTCCCCGAAGCTCCTCATGTTCGGTTGCTCAGACGGCCCAAAACAGCCGTAGCAACCCCGGTGAAGCGCCGGGCATAGCGCCCCGCAGCCCGCCTGCGTCACCGGACCCAGGCAGGCCTCGCCCTCGGCCACCATGACGCACGGCAGCCCCCTGCGCTTGCACTCCATGCACAACGAGTAGGTCGGGATATTCGGACGCCGTCCCACCAGCAGCGCACAGATCAGCTCAAGCAACTGGCGCTCGTTGACCGGGCACCCGCGCAGCTCGAAATCGACGAACACGTGCGACGCGATCGGCGTCGCCGTCTCCAGTGACCGGATGTACTCCGGGTGCGCGTACACCGCCCCGATGAAATCTCCCAGGTCCGCCCAGTTGCGCAGCGCCTGGATTCCCCCCGAGGTCGCGCACGCCCCGATGGTCACTAGGAATTTGCAGTCGCGACGCACCTGCCGGATCCGCCGCTCCTCCTCCGGCGTGCTGATCGACCCCTCCACCAACCCCACGTCATACGGCGGCGGCAACGCCCGGCTCCTCGCCTCCAGAAAATACGCGATCTCCACGGCCCCGGCCAACGCCAGGAGTTCGTCCTCGAGATTCAGCAGCGAGAGCTGGCACCCGTCGCAACTGGAGAATTTGAATACGGCCAGGCGCGGCCGGGTCCCGGCCTCCGGCGGACTCAGCAGCGATCCCACCATATCAGATCTCCTCCTTCGCGAAGATGTCCGCGATCTCGTCAAAGCAGAACACCGGGCCGTCCCGACAGACGAACTTGGATCCGTACTGGCAGTGGCCACACCGCCCGAAACCGCAGTTCATGTTCCGCTCCAGGCTCACGTAGACCTGCGACGGCGGCACGTGCAACTGCAGGAAGTTCCACGCCGCCACCCGATTCAGGATCCTCGGCCCGCAGACGATCACCACCGTCTGCCGCGCGTTGACCTTCACGCGCCGCAGCAGGTTCGTCACCACGCCCACCGGCCCCGTCCACCCCCCCGTCGCATTGTCCACCGTCACCAGCACATCCAAAGCATGGTCCCCCGACCACCGCTCCAACTCCTCGACGTAGAGACGATCCTCCGGCGTGCGGCACCCGTAGAGCAGCACCACGCGCCGACAGTGTTCCCGATGCTGGAGCAGCCAGTAGATCACCGGTCGCAGGGGCGCGAGCCCGATGCCCCCTGCCAGGATCACTACGTCCTTGCCCTTCAGTTGCTCCAGCGGCCAGCCCCGCCCGAATGGCCCCCGGAGCCCGATCACGTCACCCGCCCCCATCCGCGCGATCGCCCGCGTCACCGTGCCCACCAGGCGGATCGTGTGATCCAGCCGCCTCGGCTGGTGCGGGTTGGAACTGATCGAAATCGCCGCCTCCCCCACCCCAGGCACGTACACCATGTTGAACTGCCCGGGCGCGAACCCGTACGTGTCCCGGATCCCCTCGTCGCAGAACTCCAGCGTGAATGTCTTCGTGTTGAAATTCTCCTCCCGCACCGCCAGAATGCGCGCCGGCACCGGCACCCAGCTGTCCATCCCACACACCGGCTCCGGCCTCCCCAGCATCTTCGCGCTCATGACGTCACCTCCACCGCGCCGGGCGCCATCGCCTGCCGGATCCGCGCCGCCTCGGCCGTCAGATCGATCCCCGCCGGGCACCAGGTGATGCATCGCCCGCAGCCCACGCAGCCGCTGCAGCCAAATTGGTCAAACCAGGTGCAGAGTTTGTGCCGCATCCAATGCCGGTACCGCCCCCGCACCGTGCTGCGCACCGGCCCCGCCGTCGTGTAGCTGAACTGGTGCGAGTGACACGACTCCCATTGCCGCCACCGCGTCACCGTCGCACTCCCCAGCTCCGTCTGATCCATTACCGTCGAACAAAAACATGTCGGGCACACCATCGTGCAGTTGCCGCAGGACAGGCACCTCTTCGCCACCTCGTCCCACTGCGGGTGCTCGACCGCCCCGTCCAAAAGCTCCTTCAACCCGGCCACCTCCAGCCGCCGCCCCATGTGTTCCCGCGCGTTCTCCAGCTTGATCTCCGCAAGTTCCAGTTCCGCCGAACTCGGCTCTCGCACCGGCAGTCTCCCCAATAGACTCCGCCCGGCCTCCGAGCCCGCCTCGACCACGAACCCCGCACGCAATTCCGTCAGGCACAGGTCGTATCCCCCAGAAGCCGCCGGACCCGTCCCCATCGACGCGCAAAAACACGTCCCGGCCGGCCGCGTGCAATTCACCACAACCAGCAGCGCCCTCCGCCTCGCCTCCCCATACAGATCCTCCGCCGCACACCGCGGCGTCCCAGACTCTCCCACACCAAAGGCCCGATCCTGCACCCGCAGCGCCGCCAGATCGCACGGCCGTATCCCCACCATCGCCAGCTTCGACACCTGCGCCGGCCCAGCGTCCAACATGAACCTCTCCCCTTCCACGTGACACCGGTACATCCGCTGCATCGCAGGAAAGAAAAACGACTTCGGGCTGTTCATCCCAACCGCACACTCAAACCCCAGATCCGGATCTCCCGGCCCCAGCCGATACCTCCCCCCTTCCTGCTCGTCCCTCACACCACGCGCCAAATCCTCCGCCGACCCCACCTCCCCAAGCAGCAACACCGCCCCCTCACGCCGCGGACCAATCACCGTATATCCATCCGCACGCAATACCCCGATCAACTCCCCAAGCGCGCCCCTCGGCAAAAAACTCCGCCCCCCTCCCACCTCATCCGTCGCCATTTCACCCTCCTCCTTCCCGACATCCCCGAGACGGGAATTGCACGATAAATCCACCGCGATCAAACCCCATTCTTACGAACGTTCCTTGCGCGGGTTCCCGCATGCCCCGTCCACGTGGCTGCCGCTCCCCCTTCACGTGTTAGGTTACTTTAAGAGGGGGCCAATTGCAAAAAGAAAGCGTGATGGCGCCTAGGGTGCAGGGACAGGCGCGCTAATTGAGGAATCACGATGCAGGCAACCATGGCATTGCATCTGCCTATACGTTGGGAAGGACTGAGCGTTCGGGCGGTGAAATCAAAATCCATCGACCGGGCGAAACCTCCCTGACGTCACCACCGAACACAGGCCCGGTAGAACCGAGCAGGATGCTGGCCGGCTTCAGGGTCTATGACTTCGGCAAACCCTTCGAAGCCAGAAACAAGTCCGCCGGGGAGTGGATTCCAGCGAACAAGATCGGCAGAGAAATCGACCTGATAGGTCCTATTTGAGTAAGCGTGAAAACCAATAATGGCCTGACCATTGACAAGCCTGAACGACGCAATCGTGAAGCAGCTGGCGCGGTCGTGCGGGTCGGTCCCTGCCAGATATTCTTCCAGATTCGAGAGTCCGTCACCGTCAGGGTCGAGTGGCGCGTCGGAGGGATCATTGGGATCCAATCCGTTGTCATCTTCATATGCGTCGTCCATGCCGTCGCCGTCGGTGTCACGAAGCACAAGGGTCAACGTCAGGGCGACATTGTTGGCGGGGACCGGATCGGGCTGGAGCGCGTCAATGGTAGCACTATTGGTCACGAGACCGGCGGCGACGGGGGTGACGTTCATGCTGAGCGTCGCGAACTGATCGATCGAAAGCGTCCCGATCGACCAGACGACGGTGCCGGCGATGTTGGCCCAGGTACCTTGGCTGGCTGAAGCCGAACCGAAGGCGACATCCGCAGGCAATGAGTTGGTAACGACCACGCCGTAGGCCGCATTGGGACCGATGTTGGTGACGACGACAACGTAAAGGAGGTTGCTGCCAAACCAGACGGGATCGGGCGAATCCGATGCGGTGACAGCGAGGTCGGCGGGCGCAGTGACGGCACTCCCGTAGGCAAGGATGTTCGCGCGCAGATTGGCGGCCTCGGGTTGCGGGTTGTGATAATTGTCAGTGGTCATCCCACCGAACAGAGCGTGGCCCGACCCATAATCCATCTCCCCGAGCACAATCCGGCCTGTGGCGGTATTGGTGATCACGGCCGAAAGCCCGGTTCCCGAGACCGTGGCGTGTCCAAAGTCAGTACCGGTCCAGGATGCACCGACAGGAGTGAAAGGCCCTTGCCCGATCGGATGATCCGTCGAAACCAGCCCACCAGTTGCTGTGGTGTCCGAGTATGTCAACGTCACGCCAAAGCCGAAGCTCATCCCGTCGCCCTCATTGGGGGCCGCATTGACGAAGAGGCTACCTCCGGCGTTGACCCAGTTCTGGATGGTTGCCGTGTTGGCTGTGAGGAAACTCTCCAGTTCGTCTGCGCCGTCGTCGCTACCATCCATGAAGATGAATCTCATGTGGGGCGCAAACAGCGACACGACGTCGGCCGTCTCGAACCGCAGATCATACCAGCCGTTTGTTCCGAAAACCTTATTCATGGCCGTCTCATTGGCGGTGGAACCCCAAGGGGAGCCAACCGTCGACCTCAGATAGGCAGCCTGCGGGAGGTCGGTATCAATAACGGCGAGGGTCGCAGACGACGGCGAAACGAGGATCCCGCCACCGGAGGGATTGAGGAGGGACAGCAAAACGGTCTCATCGCCCTCGCGGATTTCGTCATCCAGAATCGGCACATAGAAGGTGTTGGTCAATTGCCCCACGGCGAATGTCAGGGTGCCGGTCGCCATCAGATAGTCGGCGCCCGCCGTGGCCGTGCCGTTGCTGGTCGCGTAGTCCACCGTGACGCCCCCGAGGGCGCCGTTGGCCCGCACCACCTCAATGCTGTGGAGCATGTTGCTCTCAGTGACAAAACTCGTCGCCGAGGCGAACCGGATCATGTCGTCCGCGGTGGTGAAGGACCACACCGCCCCGGTGGTGACCCCCACGACGTTGGACGCCAGCACCTGCCAGTAGTACGTGGTGCCGAAATCCAGCAGGTCGGGATCCCAGGTGGTCTGGGTCAGGTTGCTGGCGACGAGGTCCAGCGCCGCCGCGTTGGTGCCAAAATAGACGAAGTACTGATTGAGATCCGTGCGGCAGGGCCACTGCGCGGCATTCGCGAGCAGCCGGGCCATGTCGGCGTTATACGAGTAGCAGTCCCACCCGACCAGCACCACCCCGCCGGCGCCGAAACTCCTGGCGGCCACCATGGGGCGACCGTCGGCCGTGACCGTCACCAGAACCTCGGCGTTGGTCACGCTCGTGTACGCGACGCTCCCGTCCATGGCGGTGAACGTCGCGGCGACTCCCTCCGTGATCGGATGGGCCGCGGCGACTGTGGCGCTCCGGTCGCCGGTGCTGTCACCATAGACGACAGTCATGAGCCCCGCGTTCGCCAAAAACGCCGCCGACCCGCCGGTCGGGCTGTAATCGCAGACTATTACCGTGCCTCCAGCCGCCACAAAATTGCTCAGCGTGCCGGCGAGGTTGGCGCCGAATGCGCCCATCGACGTGACATCCCAGCTCTCCTGCTCGGGCATCAGGAACACGTCCTTCCCGACCAGCTCGAACGCGAGCGTCGCGGGATCCTCCGCCGCGGTGGCGGTCACATTGACGTTGCTGAGGCTGCCGGTGATGGCAGCCACCGTGTTCTCATACTCGCCCCCGGCCGAATTATCGGAATGCCCGTTGAACACCAGCATCTCGATGGCCGAAGCATCGGTGGCCGCTTCGGTCATAAGCTGTCCCACGGCCGCTCCGCCCCCGGGGTTATTCCACGACAGATCGAAGTCGGTCGGCACACCCACGGCCCCGTTGGTGGGACTGGGGTTGAAGGGTTCCGGCGGCGGAGGCGGCAGTTCCACGACGTTCAATTGGGCCTGGCGCGTCTGTGCCACGCCGCTGGTCAGGTTACTGATGATGGCCACGGCGCTGTAATTGCTCACGACCAGACCATTGGCGTCAGCCGTCAGGCTCAGGGTGACGCTGTTGGTCTCGCCGGCCGCCAGGTTGCCGGAGCCGGGCTCCAAAGAGATCCACGACTCGGTGCATGCCGCTGCCCAGCTGACGTTGGACGGGCCCAGATTCACCAGCGTGTAAACCACATTCGAGGGCTCAAACGGGCCACCGATGTAGCCGGACGCGCTCAAACCCGTGCCGGGGCTCACCAGTAGGTCGTCCTGCCGAATCCCGGTGACCGCGATGTCGTCGATGCCGATGCCGTCGGTGGCGATCGCGTAGTTGTCGTACTGGTTGAATCGGATCATGAACCTGCCGTTGTACGAGAGACCGTGCGCCGCGATGGCCGCATCGAGATCAACGGTGAACTGCTGGTAGGTGGTAGTAAGGCTCCTGAGGCCTTGGACCTCGTACCAGGTGACCCCGTCCTCGCTGATGGCCACGCCATCGAAATCCGCGCCGCCAATGAACGGCATGCTCGGAGGCCCGTGCGATTCATCGCTGTATCCCAGAGCCCAGAAAGCGAGCACCACGTTGGTGTAACCCTCCAGATTGATGGTCAGGGTGAACTCGTTCCGGGAATACAGGCTGCCGTCCACGGAATCGTCCATCGTCAGGTGGTAGCCGCCCCCGTGGGGGCCGTTGGCGCCCGTCAGCTGTGTCCGGTACTCGCCGGTGCCGCTGACCTGCCAGTAGGGCCTTACCCCGCCGCTCTCGAAATCCTCGTAGAAGGGCATCCTGGCGACGTTGTCGTCATCGACAATCGTCAGTGAGGCCGTCGACGGGGAAACCAGTACGGCCCCACCGGAGGGATTGCCCAGGGACAACAGCACGGTCTCGTTGCCCTCCCAGATGTCGTCGCCCAGGATTGGCACCTCGAACGTGTTGGTGAGCTGCCCCGCGGCAAACGTCAGGGTGCCGGTCACCATCAGGTAGTCCTCACCCGCGGCGGCCGTCCCATTGCTGGTCGCGTAGTCCACCGTGACGCCCCCGATGGCGCCGTTGGCCCGCACCACCTCAATGCTGTGGAGCATGTTGGCCTCCGTCACGAAGTTGGTCGCCGACGCGAACCGGATCATGTCGTCCGCGGTGGTGAAGGACCACACCGCCCCGGTGGTGACCCCCCAGGCGTTGGACGCCAGCACCTGCCAGTAGTACGTGGTGCCGAAATCCAACAAACTGGGGTCCCACGTGGTCTGGGTCAGGTTGCTGGCAACCAATGACAGGTCCGCAGCGTTCGTCCCCAGATACACAAAGTAGTTTGCGGAGTCTGCGCCACCGCCTCCAACCCAAGTCAACGCGTTGGCCATCAGTCGGGCACCGTCTGTTGCGGCCTGCCAGAAATCGCTCCGCACGTCCGATGATGGAGGGTAAAAAGCCAAGTCAGCGCGCGGGGTGTTTCCGATAACCTTTGTCACCACAAGTGGGCGTCCATCAGACCAGTCCGCGACACGCGTGCTCCCCGCCGAAATGTCAAAGGTGACCGTGCGGTAGCTACTGCTGCCTCCGTTGAAGTTTGTCACGCCCTGCAGGATCGGGTGGCTCGGATCATAGACGGTCCCTAGGGTCGCGCTAGAACCGGAAGTGGAACTGCCCCGTGGGATGGCATAATACCCCTGGCTGTTCCAGCGTCCCTGCATCCAGGAACTGCCTGCACTTTCAAACATCATGCAGACGACGCCACCTCCCCAATCCACATAGTCCGCCATGACATCGCCAAGCGCCGTCGCATTGGCATAGCCAGCGTTCGAGAAAACCACGACCGCGTCGAACGCCTGCAGTTCCGCCAACGTCGGGGTCACCAAGGACACATCGATGACGGTCACGGTGTTAAACTTGCCGGTTCCAATCAACTTGGCCTGGATATCTGTCAAACGGGATGCGTCGGCCGCCCCACACACCACCACATTCATCCCGCCCAGGGCCATGATCCCCGCGTCAGAGGCGGAACGCACATTCGCGATAGCGTCCGGTTCCGTGACGTTGACCGAAGTTGCGTCTCGTCCGTCGCCGGTCGCAGTCGTGCCCGACGCGACGGTGATGGGTCCGCTCCGTATCCCGCTGCGCTCGATGATGGAAAGCACCGAGGCCGCGACTCTCGACGGGACTCCCGGCTCGGCCTGTGAGGCTGCGCCTGAGTTGTTCCACAAGAGGGTCGCGTCGATCGGCACGCCCATGGCCCCGTTGGTGGGACTGGGGTTGAAGGGCACCGGCGGCTCGTTGTCCAAGACCTGAACGGTGCCGGTACCGCCCGCGAAGCCGGGGGCCTCCGCGGTGACGTCGACGGTTTGGGCGCCGTCGGGCTGGGCGTCGTCGGCGACCGTCAGGCTGAACAGGGCGTTGCTCTGGCCCGCCAGGATCGTGACGCTGGCGGGCACCGAGAGCTCGGTCGTGTCGCCCGAGGCCAGGGCGACGTCCAGGTCGTTGCTCAGCACCCCGCTGATGGCGATCCGGCCCGCGTTGGTCAGGGTCCCGTCGCCCTCGGTGACCTGCGGCGGCACGGCGACCATGAGGTTGGTGTGCTCGTTGTCGAAGACCGTGATGGCGGCGGCGCCATCGGTCCAGTTCTCGAAGTGGGCGGTGATGGTCGCGCCCTGGGCCCCGTCGATGAGGTTGTTGTCCACCACGGTGATATTGAAATTCGTGGAGGTCTGGCCCGCGGCGATGGTGACCGTGGCGGGAACCAGGATCTTGGCCGTGTTGCTGGAGATGAGGCTGGCCATGATGTTCGTGGACGGCGGCGCGCTCACCGAGAGGATACCCGCGTTGGTCAGCACGCCCTGCCCTTCGGTCGCGCTCGAGGGCGCCAGCAACGTCAGCGTCGCGGTCTCGTTGTCGTGGACGGCCATCGTGGCCCGCCCGCTGCCGTAGGACAGCGCCGATGCCGTCACCGTCGCCAGCTGGGGGCCATCCAGCTCCACGTCGTTCTCGACGGTCACATCGAACGCCACGTTGGTCTGGCCCGCCGGGATGATCACGCTGGACGGCACGGTCGCCTCGGTCGTGTCGCTGCTGGCCAGAGCCACCGTCAGGTCCGCCCCCGGCGCGACAGAAACGAAGACCTGGCCCCCACCGGCCAGCACGCCGTCGCCCTCGGCCGCATCGGGCGGCAGCGCCACCGAAAGGTCGGCCACATTGAGGGCGCTGAAGACGTTGCCCGTGCCGCTGTGCCCGCCGCCGTCGTCGGCCCGCAGGTACATGTTGGTGGCCACCTCCAGCACCGTGACAGAGCCGGTCCACACGCCGCCGACGAAGCTCCCGGAGCTGGTCGGGGCGATCGCGACTGGGGTACCGGTGCCCACGGTGTAGCGGAGATCCACGAACCACCACCGGACCGAGTCGGTGGTCGTCGGAAAGGCGTCGCCGGAACTATAGTAGCTCTCATTGATGGCGCCATCGGGGAAACTCGTCGCGCCATCGTAACGATAGTAGTACATCAAGCCCCCGGTATAGACGGCCACCCGGTAGCGGCTGCCGGCGGTCAGCGCCACCGGCGTCGCCAGCGCCGTTTCCACCCACGTGCCCGGCGCGCTGGTCACCGCCTGGCTCGCCAGGAGCACCCCGCCGTCCGTCCACAGGGAGACCTTGGTGCCGGAGTAGTGCCGGACGTGCGTGACGGTCAGGTCGTTGGTTGGCGTGAAGGAATAGCCGAGCGTGAACGTCCCGCTGCTCGAGTAGCTGTGAGCGATGTCCCCGAGGATGCGGTTGGTGCTCGCCCCCCCGCCGCCCGTGGCGCCGCCCAGCGCGACCCCGCCGGTGAAGGACGCCACCGTGTTGTCCGCCGCGTCTTTGGCCTCGATGGTCACCGGGATCGCCAGGCCGACATATTGCGTCGGGGCCACGCTGCTCCAGCCGAAGTGGTGCAGCGGCCCGACCACCACGTCGAAGGGCGCGCTGGTGCCCACGTGGCCAGCCCCGTCGTCGGCAGAGAGCCGCACATTAGTATCTGGCGTCTGAACCGCCATGCTGCCCGCCCACCGGCCGTTGCTGAAGGTTCCCGCGGAGGCCGGCGTCACCACCACCGCGCCGCCATCCCCGGCGCCACTGAGGTAGGCCGGGCCGGGGTAGTTGCTCATCGTCACGTTGTTGACGTCCTGGGCGGTGAGGGTCACGCCGAAGGCCGTGCCGGCATCCTTCGGGCCGGAGATCGCCCCCCAGGCGAAGTGGTGCAGGTCGTTGTCCAGCACGCTCACCGTCGCGCCGCTGTCGGCGAACCCGGCAGCGCTCGCGGTGACCCCGGCCAGCTGCGTGCCATCGGTCTCCGCGTCGTCCTCAACGGTCACGCTGAATGCGGCATTGGTCTGGCCCGCGGGGATGGTGACGCTGGCGGGCACCGATAGCTCGGTCGTGTCGCCGGAGGCCAGGGCAACGACCAGATCCGTTCCGAGCGCGCCGCTGATGGCGACGCGGCCAACGTTGGCCAGTGTGCCCTGACCCTCGCTCACGGCACCCGGCATCGTGAGCGCCAGGTTCGTGCCCCACACCGTCAGCGTTATTGGCCGCGCCTGCACGACCCCGCTGGTGGCGTTGCTGAAGCCCACCGTCGCGCCGTAGGTCCCCACCTCCAGGCTGTCCGCTTCCGCGCCGAGCGATACCGTCACCCCGTTCGTCTGGCCCGCCGCCAGGACGCCACTGGCCGGCGCCACGCTCACCCAGTTCGACGGGCACTCCGCCACCCACGCCAGGTTCGACGCGCCAGAGTTGGTCACCGTGTAGACCTTGTTGGAGGGCCCAAACGGCCCACCAACATATCCGGAAGCGTTTAGACCGGTGGAGGGGGTCACTGCCAGATCATCCGGTATGCCGAAATTCACGATCTTCGCTAAATCCGCCACGGTAATCCCCGACAGGGCACCCAATCCCAACGTAGTCAGCTGGGGCGCCTTGCTTATGGCCGTGCTGCGGTTCGGATTCTGTGCGCCAAAATGCATCACGATCTTGGTCTCACCAGGTGCCAGCACCACCTGGTATTCGTACCCTAGGTATTCCGTGCTGTAACTCACTGCCGACGGTCGCTGTCGCCCGCTGTCGTTGCCAATGACATGCAATACCGTCGGATCACCCGAGCCGTCGCTGTCGTCGGTCACAATCCAATTGTCGGTCGCCTCAAACAGCGTATCGCCGTCCGATGTCCTAACGAGCACGGTACTCCCGTCTGACCCCAGATTCGTGTCCAGCCGCACCCGGTTCGTCACTGTGGACACCCCAATGTTTTGGATGACCTCAAGGAACCGTGCGTACGCCTGACTGGTCGGAACGTAAATCCGGCGGGAGGTGACAACTCCCCCGTTTGTAACCGAGCCAATTCTCACTTCCCGTCCCTCGGCAAACAGCATTCCACTGGAAAAACTCGGGAAACCGCTCAGCACATGCCCACCGTCGTAGGCATCGCTTGTCCCGTTCAAGATGTTTCCATTCTGCTGGATGTCCCAAAGATAGCTGCTTCCATCGTACAGACTCACTGGCAATGCGGTCGGCGTGCCATCGTCATCCGTGATCGTCAGCGTCGCCCGATAAGGTGACACAAGGACGGTATTGCTAGAGGGATTGCTCAGGGCCAACAGGACCGTCTCATTACCTTCGGAAACGCTGTCACCAAGGATCGGCACCTGGAACGTGTTGGTGAGCTGCCCCGCGGCGAAGGTCAAGGTGCCAGTCGTCATCAGATAGTCGGCGCCCGCGATGGCCGTGCCGTTGCTGGTGGCATAGTCCACCGTGACGCCGCTGAGGGCGCCGTTGGCCCGCACAACCGTCACGCTTTGGAGGACGTCGGCCTCGAGGACGGAACTCGTCGCCGAGGCGAACCGGATAATGTCGTCCGCGGTGGTGAAGGACCACACTGCGCCGGTGGTGACCCCCCAGACATTGGATGCCAGCACCTGCCAGTAGTACGTGGTGCCGAAATCCAACAAACTGGGATCCCAGGTGGTCTGGGTCAGGTTGCTGGCGACCAGTGACAGACTGACGGAGTTCGTCCCGAAATACACAAAGTAGTTCGCCGAGTCTGCGCCACCGCCGCCAACCCAAGTCAACGCGTTGGCCATCAGTCGAGCGCCGTCTGTCGAGGCAGTCCAGAAATCGCCACTGATGTCCGATGACACCGGGTAGAAAGCTACGTCAGCACGCCGCGCGCCGCCGATGTCCTTTGTCACCACGAGCGGCCGGCCATCAGACCAGTCCGCGACGCGCACGCTTCCCGCCGAGATGGCAGTCGAGCTCGGGCGGTAGCTGCTGCTGCCTCCGCTGAAGTTTGTCACGCCCTGAAGGATGGGATGGATCGGATCATAGACGGTCCCAAGGGTCGCGCTAGAACCCGAAGTGGAACTGCCCCGTGGGATGGCATAATACCCCTGGCTGTTCCAGCGCCCCTGCATCGGGACGACGCCCACCTCAAACATCATGCAGACGACGCCCCCGCCCCCATCCACGTAGTCCGCCATGGCATCGCCAAGCGCCGTTGCATTGGCATATCCATAGTCAGAGAAAACCATGACCGCGTCGAACGCCTGCAGTTCCGCCAACGTCGGGGTCATCAAGTAGACATTGATGATAGTAACAGAATTGAACTGCCCGGTTCCAAGCAACTTGGTCTGGATATCTGTCAAACGGGACGCGTCGGATTCCGCCCCACACACCGCCACATTCATCCCGCCCAGGGCCACGATCCCCGCGTCAGAGGCCGAACGCACATTCGCGATAGCGTCCGGTTCCGTGACGTTGACCGAGGTTCCGCTCCGCCCGCCTCCGCTCGCGGCCGTGCCCGACGCGACGGTGATGGGTCCGCTCCGTATCCCGCTGCGCTCGATGATGGAAAGCACCGAGGCCTGGACTCTCGACGGGACTCCCGGCTCGGCCTGTGAGGCTGCGCCTGAGTTGTTCCACGAGAGGGTCGCGTCGATGGGTACGCCCATGGCCCCGTTGGTGGGGCTGGGGTTGAAGGGCACCGGCGGCTCATTGTCCAGGACCTGAACGGTGCCGGTGCCGCCCGCGAAGCCGGGGGCCTCCGCGGTGACGTCGACGGTTTGGGCGCCGTCGGGCTGGGCGTCGTCGGCGACCGTCAGGCTGAACAGGGCGTTGCTCTGGCCCGCCAGGATCGTGAC
>JAKQKQ010000074.1 GCA_029560585.1 Verrucomicrobiota bacterium
AACGGCTTCTTCGACATCACCAACGGCACCCTGCAGTTCGTTTTCTCGGGCTCGATGACCAACGATTTCTACGTGTTCGCCCAATACGATTCGATATCCGGGGATCCGTTCCTCGGCGTGCAGAACCTCCCGACCGGATACACCATCGACTACGCTTTCGGGGGCAACCAGATCGCGCTGGTGATCCCGGAACCCTCGACCTTTGCCCTGCTCGCCGTGGGCCTCGCCCTGGTGGCGTGCCTGGCCCGGCGTCGGGCATTCGGGGCACCACCGGGGGGAAAATGAGACGTAGGAGCGCGCTTGCGCGCGATTCGCGCACGGGATCGCCTCGTAGGAGCGCGCTTGCGCGCGATTCGGATCGCCTGCAAGCAGGCTCCCACCATTCGGTGTCTGAATTCTCGAGCTAGATTCCATCCGGCAGCTGCCGGACCGTCGGGCGGAAGATCGTAGCGAAGCCGATCGCCACAGGCGATTTTCCCAACATCCCGGCTTCGGAGATCGCTCGGCCGCCACGGGCGGGACGCCCGTGCCACAGGACCGTGGCATGGGCATCTTGCCCATGGCCCACGCCGAAGGGCGCAATCCCTTCGCTACTCGGTCGTTACACCCTATTTTCGAGTCTGGCACCTGCATTTCTCACGCGAACGTGTGAAATCTGCAGGCTGGCGCAGTTGACGCATGTGCCACTGGTCCCCTGCAACACGCCAGACGCTCCGCTCACAGATACCCCGCGCTCCCCGTCGATTCGAATTTTGGCTTTTCTCGACGGCCACTCGGGGATTAGAATTATTATTTCTGACCCTGCGCCCATGCGGCCACGCCGCGGCGTCCGATCAGTGCGAGGAGATGTTCGTGATGCCATCGTCAAACCAATTAGCTTCACGCGCGGCGATTCTAGCCGCGGTCGCGCTGGCGATTCCCGTGCCGTCCCGGGCACAAACGACCAACCTCTGGGTCGGCATCACGAATGCGGCCTCGGCGGGCTCGTGGACGAACACCGCCAACTGGAGCCCCGCAAATATCCCCGATACCACCACCGAGGTCGCGGACTTCACCGCCGAATGGACCGTGAATTCCTCCATCACCCTCGATGGCCCCACCACCATCAACGGCCTCATCTTTAACGACATCGCCAACACCGGCGGCGTCCGCCAGTACCTGACGCTGAACATCGGCAGCCCCACCGGCGCACTTTCCTTCGGCGGCACCAGCCCTTTCGTCAACGTGGTTTCCGGCGGCGAGAGCCAGCCCCTGATCCTCCGCCCCGAGGTGGATTATACGACCTTCGCGAAAATCGGCGCCGGCTGGCTCAAGCTCGAGAACCTGATGAGCAGCGACCTGCCGTCATACCTCTCGGTGTCGGCCGGGGCGCTCTGGTTCGCCGAGGCCAACAGCAACCTCGTCGTAACCGGCTCGGGCTTTACCAAGGCCGGCGCGGGCCAGCTTCGCTTTGACGCAAACATGACGCTCACCGGCGCCGGCGATGTCACGGTCAACGATGGCCGGCTTGAGGTGCGGCGCGGCAGCACGGGATTCACCGGCAACATCGTCGTCAACAGCAATGGCATCTATGTGGCACGGGGCAGCTACCTCGATCAGTTCGGGGACACCAACGGGACCACCACCGTCAACGGGAACCTCGCCCAGGCAAAGTTCCAGGACCCCTCCAGCGGCACGGTTGGCGAGAATTTCATTCTCAACGGCTTCAAGTCCGACGGCTCGCTCCAGATAGACTTTGCGAATCTCACGCTCAGTGGCCCCATCACGCTCGGCACCAACTCGCACATCAACATCAACACGTACAACCATTCCATCCGACACACCCTCATCTCGGGCTCGATCGACGACGGCGCGGGCACCAACGGCGTCACCTTCACGATCGGCCTCGGCGGCGCCAACACGGGCGTGGACATGCAGTGGACCAACTACGTGACCCAGAGCCGCATGATCCTCTCCGGCTCGAACACCTACGGCGGCAACACCTACATCACGGCCAGGACCGCCAGCACGCATGCCTCGAACCTGACCTTCACGGTCGAGTTGACGAATGGCAACAATCGCCTTCCGACCACGACGGTCCTGACGCTCGGCGGCCAACCATCCGGCATCTCCGGCAGCGACCTGGCCAGCGGCCGATTGCTGCTCAATGGCGTCGACCAGGAGCTGGCCGGCCTCGCCACGCTGGGCACCGGCACGAATAATCGCGTCGTGGCCGGGGCCCCCACCGTGTCCACCCTCACGATCAATGCCGCCTCGAACCAGACCTACACCTTCGCGGGCTCGCTGGGCGGCCCCAACCCCAACGAGAACAACATCGCGCTCGTGAAGCGGGGCCTCGGCACTCAGATCCTGTCGGGCGCGAGCACCTTCACGGGGCAGACCATCGTGGCCGCAGGTGTTCTCCAGGCCGCCCACTCCGCGGCCCTCGGCTCGACCGTCGGCAACACCGTGGTTTCCAACGGCGCGCAACTCCGCCTGTCGGGGAATATCGCCACCGACGAGGAACTGATCCTCATCGGCTCCGGGGCGAGCGGCGCCAACCTCGGCGCGCTTCGCAACGTCAGCGGCAGCAATTCGGTCAACGGCGCCATCACCTTCGCCGGCGGCACCGATGGCCGCATCCAGGCCGCGGGCGACCTGTTCATCAACGGGGGCGTCACCTCCGCCAATCTCAACGTGATGTTCGCGCCGTTTGCGGGCGCATCCATCACTGTCGCTAGCAACCCCGTGAACCTCGGCTCGGCCATACTCCGGGCCCACGACCCCGGCACGTTCAACCTCAACGTCTCGGGCAACGTCATGGGCACCTTCAATCCCGCGTGGACCATCAAGGCCAACATTGGCGCAGCCGATGCCCTGCCGACCAACGTGGTCCTCGCCATGGGACAGTACAGCTCGTCCGCCACGACGGCGGGCCAGGGCACCCTCGACATGAATGGATTCGACGTGACCGTCGGCCAGCTCCGCAGCGACTACAACCCCGCCATCACCAATCCCAGCAATCTCGTCATCCGCAATAGCTCCGCGACGCTGCGCGCGCTCATCATCGACCAGGCCGTCACGAGCAGCTACGACGGCCGCTTGATCGAGAACATCTCCCTGATCAAGGCTGGCACCGGCACGCTCAACCTCGCGGGCGCCAACACCTACGCGGGGCCCACCGTCGTGTCCAACGGCACGCTGGCCGTGAACGGGACCCACCTCGGGGGCGGGGCATACACGGTGGCGGGCGGCGCCCTCGGCGGCACCGGCCTGATCGATGCGGCGATCCAC
>JAKQKQ010000087.1 GCA_029560585.1 Verrucomicrobiota bacterium
TCCTCCGAACAGGCCGCCTCCGTCGAGCAAGTCTCCGCCTCCATGGAAGAGTCCTCCGCCGCCATCCAGCAGAACACCGACAACGCTCGCCAGACCGAGAAGATCGCCACCAAGGCCGCAGACGATGCCAACCAGGCAGGACAATCCGTCTCACAGACCGTCCAGGCCATGAAGGACATCGCTCAAAAGATCTCCATCATCGAAGAGATCGCACGACAGACCGACCTCCTCGCACTCAACGCCGCCATCGAGGCCGCACGTGCCGGCGAACACGGCAAGGGCTTCGCCGTCGTCGCCTCAGAAGTCCGCAAACTCGCTGAACGCTCCCAGACCGCCGCCGGCGAGATATCCAAACTCTCCTCCTCCTCCGTCGAAATCGCTGAGGCCGCCGGCTCCATGCTCGACAAACTCGTCCCTGATATCCGCAAAACCGCAGAACTCGTCAAAGAGATCACCGCCTCCTCCGAGGAGCAAAACACCGGCGCCTCCCAGATCAACAAGGCCGTCCAGGAACTCGACAAAATCATCCAGCAAAACGCCTCTGCCTCCGAAGAACTCGCATCCGCATCCGAGGAACTCGCCTCTCAGGCTGAACAACTCCAGAGCACCATCGAGTTCTTCAAGGTCGACTCTCAAGCCGCTCGCATCGCATCCTCACGCACCTCGTCGGCACCACAGAAAGCGCCGCCGGCAGCCCGCGCCCGCATGGCATCGAGCATCCGCACGACCTCCGATCTCAAATTCTGAAGATCCCGGCTATGAGTGTTGCTGACATGACCAGTGCACTGACTCCGCGGCAATTCGCGGATTTCAGCGCATTCATCGCACAGCATCTTGGCATCAAAATGCCCCCCTCGAAACAGGTGATGTTGCAAAGCCGGCTGCACCGCCGGTTGCGCGAGCTGGGGCTGGATAGTTTCGCCGAGTACCACGAACGATTCTTCCGCGACGAGGCCGCCCAGGCAGACGAGATCGAGCACCTCCTCAATCTCGCGACGACCAACAAGACGGACTTCTTTCGCGAGCCCGAGCACTTCGACATCCTCGCACGCGAGATTCTGCCCCGATGGCTCCAGCAGCCCACCGGCTCCGTCTTCCGGCTGTGGTGCGCCGGCTGTTCCACTGGAGAGGAACCGTACACTCTCGCCATCACCCTGATGGAGGCGCGCGCCCGGCAGTCCTTCGAGTTCTCCATCCTCGCAACCGACGTGAGCACGCGCGTGCTCCAGCACGCCCGCACCGCCATCTACTCCGAGGAGCAAATCGCCCCGATCCCTCAGCCGCTGCGGGCGAAGTACCTGCTCCGCAGCCGCGACCGGCAAAACCGCCAGTATCGCATCGTCCCCGAAGTGCGGGCCCACGTGAGCTTCGGACATCTCAACTTCCTGGCGCCCGACTACGGCCTGCGCGAGCTGATGGACGTCGTTTTTTTCCGCAACGTCATGATCTACTTCGACCGTCCCACGCAGACGGACGTTGTCACCAAGATCTGCCATCATCTGCGGCCCGGCGGGCATCTCTTTATCGCGCACTCGGAGTCGCTCCAGGGCCAGCCACTGCCACTACGCCTCCGAGGGCCCGCGTTCTTCCAACACGAGCCCTCGGCCCTGCGCACATGAAAAACACCGGCTTCATCGCCCCGCCGGCACCCGACTCCGAGGTGCTCTTCGCCGAAGCCACCCTCTGGGCCGGCGACATCGTCGCCGACAAAACCCCCGTGCGCATGTCCACCGTCCTCGGCTCCTGCGTCTCTGTCTGCCTGAACGATCCAGCCAAGCGATGGGGCGGCATGAACCACTTTCTCGTGCCCAAGGGCGGGACCGCGCCGATCCACGGAGATTGGGCCGTCGCGCACCTCGTCGAGCGCATGCACGAGCTCGGCAGCCCGGCCCGCAGTCTTCAGGCAAAGATATTCGGCGGAGGCAGCCCCCTGCAACTCGCCAACGAAGAGTACGCCGTCGGCTCGGCCAATGTCGCCGTCGCCCGTCATGTCCTCGCCTCGTACAATATCCCCATCGTCGCCGAGCGCGTCGAGCACGGCGGCGGACTGCGACTATTTTTCGAAAACTGGACCGGCACCGTGTGGGTCCGCCTGCACGCCTCAAAAGGAGCCTGATATGCAAAACCCCGTCAAAGTTCTCATCGTCGACGATTCTCCCGTGATCCGGATGACCATGTCTGAGTTGCTCGCCTCCGATCCGGAAATCCAGGTCCTAGGCGCGGCCGCCGACCCTTATCAGGCCGTCGCTCTCATGCGCCAACAGGCTCCGGACGTCATCACCCTCGATGTCGAAATGCCCAGGATGGACGGACTCACCTTCCTCCAGAAAATCATGGGGCAACACCCGATCCCGGTGATCATCTGCTCGAGCCACACGACCCTCGGCTCGGACCTCACGGTCAAGGCGCTCGACTACGGCGCCGTCGATATCATCACCAAACCGCGCATCGGCACCGAGGCGTTTCTGGCCGAATCGCGCATCCTCATCTGCGATGCCGTCAAGGCCGCCGCACGCGTCCGCTCCGACCGGCTCGCTCGCCGCGCCGGCACACGCCCGAAGCTCACCGCCGACGCCATACTGGCCAAGGCCACTCCCGGCGCACGCGTCGCCGCGACCGAAAAAATCATCCTGATCGGGGCGTCGACCGGCGGCACCGAGGCCATCTCCACCCTGCTCGGAAGCCTGCCCGCCGAGTCTCCCGGCGTCGTCATCGTGCAACACATGCCCGAGGGCTTCACCAGC
>JAKQKQ010000091.1 GCA_029560585.1 Verrucomicrobiota bacterium
CAGCATGTGCGCCGCCACCCCCCGATAAGGCCGCCAGCGCTCGCCCGTGCGCAGGAACCTGCTCGGCGGATGCCGCTTCCGCTCGCCGGAGATCATCCGGTAAGCCTCGCTCAGACCGATATCGGCATGCGGAAACACATCCCACCGCCCCAGGCAGAACATCAGATACACATCCGCCGTCCACGGCCCGATGCCCTTCACCGCCGTCAGTTCTTCCCGAGCCTCATCATCGCTCTTGCGCGCCACCCGCCGCAGATTGAGCGTGCCCGTCTCCATCGCCTCCGCGATCGACCGTATGTGCGCAATCTTCGGCCGCGACATCCCGCACGCACGCAGCGCATCAATGTCCGCCGCCAGCACAGCCTTCGGCGTCACCTTGCCCAGCAACACTTCGACCCGCCCCCAGATCGTCCCCGCCGCTTTCGTGGACAGCTGCTGATACGCAATGATCCGCGCCAGCCCCGCATAATCCCCCGCCCGCGTCCGCCACTCCGGCACGCCGACATAGTCATGCGCCGCCCTGATGATGTGACACTCCTTCGCCAGCGCCTTCACCGCACGGGAAAGCTGCTTCGCATCGGTGACATCAAGTTCGACAACAACGGGAGCCTTGGCCATCCGCCTAGCTTCCACTCAAAGCGGAAACCCGCAAGCTACGCTCAATCGCCTGCTGACACTCCCCCGGCATCAGCCCGCCACGCACCACAAACACCAATGCTCCGGCGGCCGGAAGAACGTCACCAACCGTCCCGCCACGATCACGCCCAGCCAGCAGGACAGCGACACCAGCCCGATCACACGCGCCCGCACAGGCGGCAGGTCATCCGCTCCCGCCGCATTCACGCCCGCCGCAGCCGTCGCATAGAACATCGCCATGTTCACACCCGCGACCGCCATCAGAACGATCTTCATCTGCATCGCCGGATTGTAGAGATACTGACCGGGAGCGGTGACGACAAAGAGCAACCCCGTTACCACGCACATCGCATAGCCCGCGATCCCGAACGGCACGAGCCGGTGCAGCTCCTTCATCGTTACCCCGCGCGCCACGCCCATCATGCGCAGGTCGAACATCCCCACCGTGCCGATCAGCAGGCACAACCCGAAGAAGTGGATGATCTCCGCAATCGGCCATCCCCACTTCGAATTCATCATCGCGAAAATGCCGGTGCCCCGCGCCCACTGCTCGATCGCGAACGGATCAAAGATGGGGTCCATCACGACACCAGCAGGATCGTATAGGTGTGCAGCAACAGCTTCCCCGCCGCCACGCCACCCAGCCACAACACCAGCGCCGCAATGCCCAGCGACCGCGCCCACGACGGCAACGCCTCGCCCCGCTCCGCAATCGGAAACAGCTCGCGCGCCAGATGCCGCACCAGAACCGCCGCCCCGATCAGGCATGCAAACTTCAACGCAAACACCGGATTGGTCAGCGCCTTCGCCGGATACCCGATCAGCAGCGCCACGCCCGACACGATCGCCATCACCGCGCCAACCCACATCACGGGAAAGAACCCACGAAACCTCTCAAGTCGCGCCGCCGGCGCAAACCCGATCACCCGCAGCGAGACAACAATCCCGCCGCCAATCAGCAGAGCCATCCCGAGCGAATGAAAAATCAGCGCGATGAAATACGCATACAGATCCTCCCGCATCCAGACGGAAAACGGCGTCTGCTCAACCGCTGAGAAGATCAGATCCATCCGCAAAAATGGCACACGCCGCCACCGCCGTACACCAGCGACAGAACGGGGGGGGGAGAGGAACAAGTAGGGTGCATCAACAATGCCCCACCCACCACCACCAGTTCCTCGCCCCGCTCCTCCCGACGAAAGTCGGGACCCAGGGGCGGCTTGTCCCGCTGCCCAAGACCAACCCCAAACCCGTAGGGCGCATCAACGATGCACCTCTGGAAGCGTGAACCCCGTTCACGCGTTCCCGGCGAAGGCCGGGTACCAGTCCCACCAAAAGAGAGCGCGTCAGCGCACGACATCC
Source organism: Verrucomicrobiota bacterium (assembly GCA_029560585.1). Classification (GTDB taxonomy): domain Bacteria; phylum Verrucomicrobiota; class Verrucomicrobiia; order JADLBR01; family JADLBR01; genus JADLBR01. Next base: position 1,999 of record JAKQKQ010000091.1, read on the forward strand.
AACACCACGCCCACCCGCTGGACCCCCGCCTGCGCGGGGGGACACGTCCGTAAGCGATGCGAGAATGGGGGATAGTGGTGGTGCGGAACTGCAGGACAGAGAATTTCCATCACTAGAAATATCAACGCTCTGCACGCCCAACCTGTAGGACGGACCCTCCCAAATCCCGCACCCCCATGGCCCAGGGTTATACTCCCACCCATGGGTCAGATGTTCCTCATCCTCCTGCGCATCCTGTTCCCGCTCGACCCCGTCGCGCGGTATCGCGAACTCATGCGCTCATGGCTGGGCATGGTGAT
>JAKQKQ010000099.1 GCA_029560585.1 Verrucomicrobiota bacterium
GGGACCGCCGCATTCACAAAAAAATACTTGTCTTGGGCGCGGTTCAGAAACGCGGATATCGTCGTTTCGTCCGAGGAGCACAGGTAGCCGAACGCCGATGAGCCGCCCAGGATGAACGCCAGTTGCCTGGGGCCTGCCGCCTCCGGACCCGGTCCCCTGAAACCACACGCGTCGATGGAACAGACCGCCGAGTTCTCCTTCCGCCGCCGATCGCGGTCGAAACCGTAGAAACAGAGATAGAACGGATTCAGATCAAGATTCTTGTAAGGCAGATAGGCCGCCTGTCGGGCCGCCCAGCGCGGCCGCGACTGCGCGCGCTTGGCCTCCTTGGCCCTCTCCTTAACGCGGAGATGGATTTCGGTGGCCGCAAGCCCGAGCACTCCGGCCAAGAGCGCCCAGGAGACGATGAGGATCCCCACTCCAAACAACGCGCCTGCCGACCGCCCTCCGCTCACGCGGCCGAGGCTATCCGACATCGGGTCTCCCGCAAGAGGATTTGGGGACTCACGGGACAGGCTGGATGCCCAAACATGGCGCCGCGGACGACCGTCCTTGACGGAGAAATCCCAAACTCTTAACTTTCGCCACCAGCCGCGATCACATCCGTGGGACTGGGCTCTAATCTCAGATATGTCCGCCCAAGGAGCGCACGACAAGATGTCGCCGGATACGCCCGTGGCGAACGGGAAGGCGCACCGGGACCAAGGCCTTCCCTCAACATGGTTCTGGGGCCTGGCCTACCTGCTGTTTTTTGTCGCACTGTTTTCCGCGATCGCGTCCTGCGGCGGCCTCATGGTGGTCCTGGGTGACCCGACGGAACAACTCCGGAGGGGCTACGCGGCCCGCTACGAGAAGGTGGCGGGCGCGCTCCTCGTACTGACCCTGGTCGGGGGGGTAGCCCTGTGGCGCCGCTTCGGGCGGGAGTCCCTTTACGCCGCGATCGCGGTGCTTGCCTCCACCCTCCTGAGCCTGGTCTGCGGCGAAGTGGTCGCGCGACAGTTCATGCCGCCCTGGCCCGCGAGCGCTCTCCACGGCGTAACGCCGACCATCTCGGCGAGCGACTGGGCACAGCAGATCGTGAATGACGGGGACGCCGTCCGCACCGTCAACAGTTGGGGCCAGCGCGACCTGGAACGATCGGTGACCCCGCCGCCTGGCGTCCGCCGCATCGTGATGATCGGCGACTCCTTTCTGGAGGCATCGAGCCCCGTTCCCCTTCCGCTGGCCACCGAGAGGCGCCTCGGCCGCCGCGACATCGAGGTGGTGAACCTCGGGGTCTCGGCCACGAGCCCAGACGAATACTATTGGCGGCTCAGGAAGATCGCCCTGCCCCTGTCGCCCTCCTGCGTTGCGGTCGTTCTGTACGCGGGCAACGACTTTATGTCCGGCCCGAAGATGGAGGGCTTCCACGGGATTGCCGCGCCGTTCCCAAAACCATCGTTCCTCGCGGCGATCGGCCTCGTTGGATTCAATCATCTGATCGCAAACAAATGGCGGCCCGTGCTGAGAGCGTGGCATGGCGCGGCGCGCCTGAGCGCCGCCGAGGCACAGGCCTTCGACCGCGTCTGCAAATCCCCGGACGCGGACATGCCCGCGGTCCTCGCAAGTTTCGTCCCCAAGAAGAAGGAGCGCATAGAACCCCGACTGCGGGCCCTCGATCTGTCGGAATTCTATGCCCGCATCCGGAAACCGGACGGGGGATTATTCCGCACCACGATCATCGGCCGCGCGCTGGAAGCACTCGACCCCCCCCCGTCAGAGGAACCCAAAATCGACGAAAAGAAGAAACGGTACACGCTTCGCGTTGTTGAGAGGATGGCGGAACTTTGCCGCAAGCGCGGCATCCCATTCACCCTGATCATCGCCCCCGACGGGAGCCAGGTCGACCCTGCCGTCCAGCGCCTCTTTGGAAGCTTCTCGCACCTGAAGGAAGCGCGCCAGTTCACGCGCCTGCTGTCCGAGCAAATCGCCCGCGACTGCCGGGACAGGGGAATCGACGTCCTTGATCTCCATCAGGTGCTCGATGGCGCAGAGGGCGCCTATCTCAATCTAGACGGTCACTGGTCGGGACGCGGTATCGATCTGGCATCCGAGGCTGTCGGCCAGCGGTTGTCATCCCACCTCGCGGCGCCCCAACGCTGACGGCGCCCCGACGGGCGGCCGCGAAGAAAACGGTTTGCAAGCGCCCGAGGCACCGCTAGTTGTACCGGTTAGCCCTTTTCGAATGAGCAACGCACGCCACATCCTCGGCATCTCGGCATATTATCACGATGCCGCGGCCGCCATCGTCTGCGATGGCGAGGTGGTGGCCGCCGCGCAGGAGGAGCGATTCACCCGCAAGAAGCACGACCCCGGATTCCCCGGGAACGCCGTGCGCTTCTGCCTCGATCAGGCGGGCCTTGGGCTCGGAGATTTGGCCGCAATCGCCTTCTACGACAAGCCACTCCTGAAATTCGAGCGGCTGCTGGAGACCTATTACGCGTTCGCGCCTCGCGGCCTGCGCTCGTTCCTGATGTCGATGCCCATATGGATTAAGGAGAAGCTCTTCCAAAAGAAGCTCCTATGGGACCACCTGCTGGAGGTGGCGGGCCCCGGGCGCCCCGATGTGCCAATGCTCTTCCCGGAACACCATCTGTCGCACGCGGCGAGCGCTTTTTATCCATCGCCCTTCGATGAGGCGGCGGTGATGACCGTCGATGGCGTGGGCGAATGGGCTACGGCCTCGCTGTGCCACGGCGAGGGAACGGGCATGCGCATCCTCAAGGAGCTGCACTTCCCGCACTCCGTTGGACTGCTGTACTCGGCCTTCACGTATTTCCTGGGATTCAGGGTCAACTCCGGGGAATATAAACTAATGGGCCTGGCGCCCTACGGCGATCCGGGCTCGGCGCAGGTCGCCGAATTCGAGCGCAAGATCCGCGAGCGCCTGGTGGACGTGGCGCCGGACGGTTCGGTCTGGCTCGACCAGGATTACTTCGACTACGCGACGGGGCTGCGGATGGTGCGGGAAGATCGCTGGGAAGGACTCTTCGGCATGGCGAGGCGGGACCACGCCGACGAGCTGGAGATGTGCCATTGCAACCTGGGGCTCGCGATCCAGAGGGTTACCGAAGACATCATGCTGAAGATGGCGGCCGAGGCGAAGCGCCTGACCGGCAGCCGCAACCTGTGCCTGGCGGGCGGGGTCGCCCTCAACTGCGTGGGCAACGGCAAACTTCAGCGATCGGGCCTCTTCGATCGGGTCTGGATCCAGCCGGCCGCCGGTGACGCGGGCGGCGCGCTCGGGGCCGCGCTGGCCGCCTGGCACCTGCACTTCGAGAGGCCGAGGTCCACCTGCGGCCACCTCGACCGGATGCGCGGCTCATTCCTCGGACCGGATGTCACCGATCAAGATATCGCGCGGATGATCCGGCACTTCTCCGCCGTCGGCGAACATTTCGAGAATTTTGACGACCTCTGCGCGCGGGCGGCCGCGATCATGGAGTCGGGCGCGGTGGTCGGCTGGGTGCAGGGCCGCATGGAGTGGGGCCCGAGGGCGCTGGGCAACCGCTCGATCATCGGCGATCCGCGCAGCCCCGACATGCAGCGCAAGATGAACGTGAACATCAAGTACCGCGAGAGTTTCCGCCCGTTCGCCCCAAGCGTCCTGGCCGAGGATGCGGGCGAATACTTTGACCTGCGGGGCGCGGACTCGCCCTACATGCTCCTGGTCGCCGACGTGGTCGAGCGCCACCGAAAGCCATTGCCCCCCGACTACGCGTCGATGCCGGTGCGCGACAAGCTCTACACCCTGCGCTCCTCACTGCCCGCCATCACGCACATCGACTTTTCCGCGCGGGTCCAGACCGTCCACCGCGAGACCAACGAGCGCTACTGGCGCCTGATCCAGGCGTTCAAGGCGCGGACGGGATGCCCCGCGATCGTCAACACGAGCTTCAACGTGCGGGGCGAACCCATCGTCTGCACGCCCGAGGATGCCTACCGCTGCTTCATGCGGACGGACATGGACGCCCTCGCGGTCGGCGATTACCTGTTCGAAAAACACCGCCAGCCCCCATGGCCGGAGGACCGACGGTGGAAAGAGGAGTTCGTGCTGGACTGATGCACCTTGGGGCGCGCGCCCCAGACTGGAGGATACCATGGAGTTCCTGAAAGACCTGTTCGCGTTCCTCATGGAGCGCAAGAAGTGGTGGCTGATGCCCGTCATACTCGTGCTGCTCCTGCTCGGGGCGCTGCTGATCTTCGCGGGCCAGTCCGCCGTGGCCCCCTTCATCTACACCCTATTCTGAGCCGATGGACCCGAAGCATCCAGACAAGGCGCGTCGCGTCGAGACGCTGGCGGTGCTGGCGCTCGCGTGCCTGGTGTTCGCCCTGCTCCGCCACCATCGGCATGGCGTCCCCTTGCGCGAGGACGCGTGGCTGCTCGCGGCTGCCGCGTTCCTGGTCATCGGCTGCTTCGTGGCACCGCTCGCCACCCTGATCACCCGCGCGTGGTTTGGCCTGTCGCACGTGCTCGGCGCCGTCATGTCCCGCGTCGTGATGGGGACGGTTTTCTTTGCCGTGCTCCTGCCCCTGTCCATGCTGCGGCGGCTGTTCGACACCGATCCGCTGCGCCTGCGGCGCGGCCCCGCCGGCACGTCATATTTCACCGATGTCGGCAAGGCCTACTGCGCGCGCGATCTCAAGCACCCCTGGTGACCCCGGCATCGCCCGGCCCGGTGGGCAAGGGGTTTTGCGTTGCACCCGGAGAGCCCGCCGGTAGTTTTCCCATAGACCACGCACCACGATCAGTACCCGTGCACCTGTTCCTCCAATTCAACGGCCGATTCACGCCCAAGGCCGACCGCCTTGCGAGGATACTCCGGGACCGCCATGGGTTCACGCATTTCAGCGGCATCTCCACCTCGGAGGGGCATGCGTCCTGGCTCTTGAACCCAGCACACACGCCGATCCGCTACGCGCATGTCCAGGCCCTCCCAGAACTCTGGCGACGGGCGCTCGCGCGCGGTCATGCCGACCGAACGCGCCTCTCCTCGCTCGAAGAGCGTTACGGCAACCTCTGGCGATTCGTGATCGCCGACCGCAATCTCGGCCACACTTTTCTCACGGGCACCATCGTGCCGGAGACGGCACTGCGGGGCCGCACGGCTGAGCTGGATGTCGTCCTCTCCTGCCTCCAGGAACTCTTTGACTACTTTGAGCGACGCTTCGAAGAGGACCGGCCGGATGCGGTGTTTTTTCAGGTGGTGGCTGCCGCCCCGGCCCTCGTCGCCGCGGCCGTCTGCCGGCGGATGGGCATTCCCTTCCTGTGCCTGGGCAAGACGAAGTATGACGATCGTCACCACCTCGCGACCAACGCGCTCATGCAGCCCGACCCGGTCGTCGAGCGCTACGCCGACGGGGCGCTGACGCCTTCGCCCGACGCGTGGGCGCGGCTCGAGGCCTCTCGCATCGAACCCAAGGCCAGCGACCACTACGACGCCGACCGCCGCAACTTCGCCGCCCGACACGGGGGCGGCCGCGCCCAGATGCTCTGGGCCCAGCTCTCCGCGCTTCCCAAGGCCCTGCGACCGTGGCGCAAACCCTACCCCCCCGACCCAAGGGCACCGACCGCATGGCAGATGTGGCGGTGGGAAACCAAGGTCCAGTGGAATTTCAAACGGCTCGCCGCCTCGGGCATGTTCGAGGGCCAAGCTCCCGACGGCGACTACATCTTCTTTCCCCTGAGCGTCACACCGGAGGCATCGACCTGTGTGGTCGCCCCAGAATTCGCCGACCAGCTCGTGCTGGTGGGCGCGCTGGCGCGGAGCCTGCCGGCCGGCTGGCGGCTGGCCGTCAAAGATCACCTGCCCATGTGCGGACGTCGCACCCGCTCGTTCTACCAGCAGATCCTGCAATACCAGAACACGATACTCGTCGATCCCACGATCCGATCGACCGATCTGATCCGGAACGCGAGGCTGACCACGGTCATCGCCGGCACCAGCGGCTGGGAGGCGATGATGATGGGTTGCCCCGTCCTCGCCTTTGGCGATGTCTGGTATCTGGCCACGGGCCTCGGCCACCGGTGCCTCAACACATCGAGAGTCCACGAGGACATCCACGAGGCCTGCCGCATCGCGGGGCGGTTCGACCCGGGCGAGCGTGATCGTCGGTGCGCCCGCATGATCCAGGCCCTGGTCGAAGGCTCCTTCCCCTTCGATTACCACTTGATGTGGTCCCGCCTCGACACCGAGCAACTCGACGCCCGTGCGCCGCAGTTCGAGGATCTCGCCGCCCGCATCGCATCCCGCATTGAAAAGATTCGGCGTGAGGGAACGCCGGATCCCTTCGACACCGGCGCCTGGACCCGCGACCGGACGCCCGCCGCCTGATCGCGCGGCGCCACTCGCTAATTGCCGCGCGCCGGAAAGTCTGCTTTGATAAGGTGTTATGTCCGCCAGTGCAAGAAAGGTGAAGATACTGGGGGCCGGCAGCATCGGGAACCATCTCGCCCATGCGTCGCGTTCCCTCGGCTGGGAAGTGACGATCTGCGATGTGGATCCGGCGGCGCTGGACCGAACGCGCAATCAGATCTACCCCGGCAGGTACGGAAAATGGGACGACGCCATCCGGCTGTGTCCGGTGGCAGATTCACCGCGCGGCGGTTTCGACATCATCTGCATCGGCACACCACCTGACGCACACGTCCCTTTGGTCGTCGGGGCCCTCGGGGAGAAACCGGCACTTATCCTCGTCGAGAAACCTGTCTGCGGGCCATTCCTCGAGGGCGCCAGAGAAATGTGGGACGCCGTGGCCGCATCGGGCACGCGCGTGTGCGTCGGCTACGATCACGTGCTCGCGCCGGCCACCCGGAAGGTCGAGGCATTGATCGCCGCAAAGGCGGTCGGCGAGCCGATGACCCTGGATGCCGAATTCCGCGAGCACTGGGGCGGGATCTTTGGGGCACACCCCTGGCTCGAGGGACCCTGGCAGACATACCTGGGCTATTGGCGGCGGGGGGGCGGCTCGGGCGGCGAGCACTCGCACGCCACCAACCTCTGGCAGCACCTGGCACTCTGCTGCGGTTGGGGACGCGTGACGGAGGTTTCGGCGCTGGTGGAGTTTGGCCGGGCCCGCGACGCGGAGTTCGACAAGATCTTCGCGCTGCACGCCCGCACCGAAAAGGGCGGTTACGGCAGGATCGTCCAAGATGTCGTGACGCGGCCCACGCGCAAATGGGCTCGCGTGCAATGCGCCGAGGGCGCCATCGAGTGGCGCGCCAACCAGGGGCCTCGCGGCGACGTCGTCGCCGTCCTCCACGCGGATGGCCGCACCGAGGAGTTTGATTTTCCCAAGAAGCGCCCCGATGATTTCATCTGTGAGCTGCGACACATCGACGACCTGCTCGCCGGCCGGGCCGTGGAATCCCCGACATCCCTCGCGCGTGGCATGGACACCATGCTGGTCCTCGCGGCGGGCTACGAGTCGGGAATAACCAGAAAGCCCTGCTCCATCGATTATGCAAACGGGTACCAGCGATCAGCCCTGCGACCGGCCTAAGTTTCCGTTCAGGGCCCCGCCCGAGACGGACTTCGATTTCCGGGACCTGTTCGTCCTCGATCTCGCCAACAACCACCAGGGCGATGTCGAGCACGGGCTGCGCGTCATCCGCGAACACGGGGAGGTCGTGCGGCGGCATGGCGTCCGCGCCGCGATGAAGTTCCAGTTCCGGCAGCTGGACAGCTTCGTGCACCCCGCCCACCAGAAGGGGTCGGCCAACAAACATATCCCGAGATTCCTCTCGACCCGCTTGTCGGAGGGGGACTTCGGGCGATTGCTCCAGGAGGTGAGGGCGCAGGGGATGGTCGCCGCCTGCACGCCGTTCGACGAGGAGTCCGTGGACCTCATCGCGCGAATGGGATTCGACCTGCTGAAGATCGCCAGCTGCTCGGCGACGGACTGGCCACTGCTGGAGAAGGCGGCGGAATCCGGGCTCCCGGTCCTCATCTCCACCGGCGGGCTCCACCTCGACGAGATCGACAACATCTGCTCGTTCTGCGAGCACCGGCGCGTGCACTACGCGATCATGCACTGCGTCGCCATCTATCCCACGCCCGATCCCCGCTTCGAGTTGAACCAGATCGACCAGTTCCGGTCGCGCTACCCCGGCGTTGAGATAGGTTTCTCCACCCACGAGCCGCCCGACGAGGCCAATGTGGTGCAGATGGCGGTCGCCAAAGGGGCCACGATGTTCGAGCGGCACGTCGGCGTCGCCACCGACAAGATCAAACTGAATGCCTATTCGTCGACACCGGAGCAGCTCGAGCGATGGCTGGCGGCATGGCGCAGGGCCCGCACCATCTGCGGATCGAGCCGCCGGCCCGAACCCGCCCAAGAGGAGGCCGAATCGCTCGCCTCTCTTGCGCGCGGCGTCTACGCGAGAGAGAGCATCCCCGCGGGCACGGAACTGCATCGCGGGCAGGTCTATTTCGCCATGCCCCTGGAGCCCGGGCAGCTCCCCTCCGGCCAGTTCCACCCCGGCATCCGCACCTCCAAGGATACCCCGGAAGACGGCCCGATCCTCGTGCGGGACGTGGCGCTCCCGAAACCGCCCGTGGAGCAGATGTTCTACCGCAGCATCCACGAGGCCAAGGCGATGCTCAATGAGGCGAGGATCCCCCTCGGCCCCAGTTTCACCGTCGAGTTTTCCCACCACTTCGGGCCCGAGCGTTTCAGGGAGGTCGGCGCGATCATCATCGACTGCGTCAACAGGCAGTACTGCAAGAAACTCGTGGTCCAATTCCCGGGCCAGAAACATCCGGCGCATTACCACAAATCCAAGGAGGAGACCTTTCAGGTCCTCCACGGCATCCTGGACATCGAAGTGGACGGCCAGCCGCACCGGCTGTATCCGGGCCAGACCATATTGATCCAGCGCGGCGTCTGGCACCGATTCTCGACGCCCTGTGGCGTTGTGTTCGAGGAGATCTCCACGACCCACGTGCCCGGAGATTCCTACTACGAGCATAAATCGATCAACAGCACGCCCCTCGAACGGCGCAAGACCCGGGTCGAGCACTGGGGCCGCTGCCAGATCCGCTTCCAGAATGATCCCTCCGCACAAGCGCCGTGACGCCGTAACCAGGCGGCTTCAGGAGGCCCCATGACGGCCGCGCCGGAGAGGGGCGCGGCGATGGACCGTCCCATTTTCATCGGAGGCTGCATGCGCTCGGGCACGACGCTCCTGATGCAGTTGCTGGACTGTGCCCGCGAAATTGCGCTGCCCCCATACGAGTCCTATTTCATGGCGAACTTCTACGGCGCCCAGGCCCGGGGCGGCACCACGTCTCTCCCGGCCCCTTCGGCGTGCCTGCCACAGCTCGGGCGGCTGGCCCATGGCGTTTTCTCGCAATTCTGCGAATCGGAGTGGGTCAGGGCGGAGGTTTCCTCGGCAAGAACCTACGCCGAGGCATTCGATGCGGTCTGTCGCGAGATGGCGTGGCAGGTGGGCAAGCGGCGCTGGGGCGACAAGACGCCGGGCAACGAGTATTTCGCCGCGGACATCCTCGAATACTTCCCCTCATCGAGGTTCATCTACGTGCTCCGCGATCCGCGGGACGTGGTCTCGTCCAAGCGCGATCGCTCGGGGGCGGCGGGGGGCGGTCGGCGCGAGCGGGTTTCCGAGATCTGGCGCTCGGCGTGGCTTTGGCGGAGTTCGGAGCAGGCGCACCGGTGGAATAGCGCGCATCTGGATCCGGCCAGATATCGGGAGGTGCGTTTCGAGCAATTGGTGTCTGACCCGTCGGTGATCCTCGACTCGCTCTCGGATTTTGTCGGGGCGGATCTCGGCGGGATCGTGTCTGCGGCCGGGGGCCGCTTTACGTTCCGGCAACTGGGGTCGGGTTCGCACTCAAGGCGGAGGGGGGCATCCAACACGTCATATAAGGACGCCGCGCCCGCGCCCGGGGAGATCGCGAGCGCGCCGGTCGGCAGGCATCGCTCAAGCCTGTCGGTAGTCGAGCGGGTGGTCGTGTCACTGCTGTGCGGGACGATGTCGCGGGGCATTGCCGCGGCCCATCCGCCCACGAGCCATCGGAGTTTTGGGGGTCGAGAGCGGGCGCTGGCTTTCCGTCGCACGCGCAAGGCCAAGTTCTGGTTCGGACAAACGGACAGGCAGCTGACAGCGCCACTGCCGTAGCCCGGTGATGGCCCTTATCGGACCAGATGGCCGATGAGCGCCTCGTTTTCCCCGAGCAGCCGCGAGTAGGTTGCGGCCGACTCCACCACCGCGGGCCGGACGGCGCGGAGTACCGACGGGCGGCGGAGGTCCCGAAGGCGTTCGGCCCACGCCTCGGGATTCTTGAAATCGGCGATCAACAGAGATTCGTCGGTCACGATTTCGGGGATGCCGCCGACGCGGCTGGCCAGCACCGGGATGCCGCGCAGGAGCGCCTCGGCATTGACTCGACCGAAAGGTTCGGGCCACTGCGAGGGCACGAGCACCAGTTTTGCAAGGGCGTAGGTGGCCGGCGTCGGAAGCCTGCCCAGCGGCACGATGTTCCGCACCGTGCGCTCATCCAGGAGCATATTCCGGTATCGGGTCAACGGCTTGAATCCGCAGAGGAGGAATTGTTCGCGGGGAAAGGCCTTGGCCAGCTCGAACATAATGCCGACGCCCTTCTTGTTCGTGGTGGCCACCGCCAGGATGCCGCGCGCGATCGGGTCGCGGCGCTTCTCCCAGGGCATCGGCTCGTCCACCTCCGGATAGAGAACATCCGCCTCCCGCCCGAATGCGCCGCGCATCAGGCGCGCCATGAACCGGGAATTGGCGACGACGCGCTCGGCTCCGGCCACGACCGCCGACGTGGCGAGTGCCCGCGCGTCGGTGGCCGCCCGGATGGCCGTGGCCAACTGGACCTCGTCAAAGGCGTCGCCGCTCTCCTCGATAAACTCCTCGGTGCTGCGGGCGAAATACCAGTATGGCAGACCGGCCGCGCGCGCGGCCTCCGCGGCAACGGGCGCCCAGGCCTGCTGCACCACCATCCTGCGCGCCGGCGTGGCGCGCATGAACCCCGCCAGTTCTGCCCCGTCGGGGATCCAGTGTATCTCAATGCCGCCGACAGTGAACCGTCGGCGCTCCGGCCCCTGACAGACACCGGCCACCTTCCGGCCCGCGGCGACCAATCGCCGCGCGACCTGCATCAGGCTGCGCGTGCCGCCCCCGCGCTCCGGGAAAAGCGCGTCCGATACCAACAGGAGGTCAAAGCACCCCCCCGACGGCGCCGATCCCGATGCCCGCGACCGCGACCGCCGCATGCCGTGCCTGCGGGCCACGAACAGCGCCAGAAACCGCCAGAGCCGCGCGCGCGCCGGCGGCTTGAGCCAGCGGGAAATCCACCGCAAAGGCAGCAGGCTGTCCACGCCAGCCGACGTGCGGAAGAGGCTCAGGCGCACGAGGCTCATGGCTGCCCCGGCACCTCCGGCGACCCGAGCGCCTCCTCGTAAATGGACTCCAGGGCGCCGATCTGCCTCTCGTACGAAAACTCGTCCCGGATCCGCGCCGCGGCACCGGCGGAAAGAGCGCGGTAGCGCGCGGGGTCGCGCGCCACCTCGATGAGGGTCGCGGCCAGCCGGTCCGAATCCTCGGAAGGCACCAGCAGTCCATCGATTCCATCGCGCATCGCCTCGGGGATACCCGCGTGCGCGGTCGAGGCGCAGACCAGGCCCGTGGCCATCGCCTCAAGCAGGGAGTTCGGAATCCCCTCTATGTCGTTGTGGCGACCCGAGGAACTCGGATGCAAAAAGAAATGGCTGCGCTGGTACAGGGCGCTCAACGCATCCCTGTCGAGAAAACCGGGAAAGGAGACCTTGTCGCCGAGGCCGAGCGCAGCAACCTCGCGCTCAAGTTCGGGCAACTGGGGCCCATCCCCGGCGATCGTCAGGGTGGCGCCGGGAAAGGCGGACGCAAATCGCGCGAAGGCGCGAATCGACGTCAGCACCCCCTTCTTGGGCAAGAGGCGGCATGCCTGGAGCAGCCGCCACGCCCCATCGTCCGGCATGGGGCGCCGCGCCTCCCGGAAGAAGTCCAACCGGATATGCGTCCGGTTGAGGCGGATCTTTTCGGGGGGGCAGCCCAGTTCGACCAGTTGACCGACAAAATATTCGCAGCGGACCAGCAGCAGTCTGGCGTGCCGGAACACCGTGGGCAGCCATTCGATGTCGTTGGGACGCCGCACGTATACCCCGAGATCGGCCCCGTGAAACGACACCACGATCGGCCGATCCCAGTGGTCGAAAAGCGGCGCCAGACGGGTGGCCTCATGGCCAAAATACACGTGGAGCAAATCCGTCCCCAATTCCTCGAGTTGCTCGATTAGCCCCGGAACCAGCCCCCGATACACCAGCTTCGGCTCGCGCTTCACGTACTTCAGCCAGCCGCGCTTCCACAGCGGCATCCGAAAGCGCCGCACCGGATGCACGTCCTCGAAAGGGAACAGGTCCATGTTCTGGTGCTCGCGGGTCAGCACGACGCTGCGAAATCGCCGCAGGCCGGTGACCTGATTGTACACGTGCCACATCTCCGGCTTGAGGAAGGTGCCGATAAAGCTGGTGACGGTTCGCTGAGGCATGCCCATGGCGTATTCGCGGCTTCCGGCTCACCGCCGGAAACTCGTAGAATGACTGGCCCCGGCGAGGATTGTCAAACCCGGTCGGAATGCTTGGCAAGTGGTCCGGTCCAGCGCATAATGGTTGTTTAAGGGTCCTTTGACCATGGGACCCCCGCACGGAAGGGTGACAGAGTGGTCGAATGTGCACGCCTGGAAAGCGTGTGTCCTCAAAAGGGACCGCGGGTTCGAATCCCGCCCCTTCCGCCAGCTTTCAATCCAGTCCCCCGCGTCGCGCCAGCCGGGAGGGACGCCGTCCCCGGCGTCCGCGATTCACCAGCCTCGCGACATCTGGGCCCACCCAGCCCGCGCGGCCGCGGCCCTCCCCAAGATGCCCGCATGGCTAGCCCGGATATTTCACAGCCTGCCAGCTGTGAAATTCCGGGCTCTGGGAAAACCGCGCCATGAAAACCATTTATTGGGAAAGGTCAGGCAAAGACTGGGATTATTCGCGGTTGCAGAGTGTGTTTCGCGAATCGGTGGCCCCAGAACCCCTGAGATCGCGTTTTTGGGAGCGCGGTTTTCCTTTGAGCCTGCATGTTTCACGCGGAAGCGCGAAACATGCAGGCTAGTCCTTGAGCAGGATCCAGAGCGTCTTGGCGGCCTGCTCGGCCGGAACATCGGGCGGGGGCGGCTCGCGATGCAGATCGGCCCCCCTTCTGGAGGCCTTGAGCGCATAGCGCGCGGCGGCATACACGTCGGCCTCGGTCATCTTCGCGCTGTTGGTCGACAACATGATCCGGCCCTTCGTGTCCGCCAGCGACATGGCCGCCAGGGCGAGGTCGGCCAAATCTCTCACGACCCGGAATGTCTTTCCGCGCTCGCCCCGGGAGAAAGTCGGGGGATCGACGATCAGGCAATCGAACCGCTGGTTTTGGCGGGCCAATCTTGGCAGCACCCGGAGCACATCCGCCGCGATGAATGTGTGCGCGGCCGGATCCAGGCCGTTCAGGGAGAAGTTCTGGCGCCCGCGATCCAGCGACCTCCGCGAGAGATCGACGCTCGTGGTGCTCCCGCCACCCAGCGCCGCGGCCACGGAGAACGAGCACGTGTACGCGAAGAGATTGAGCGTCCGACGCGGGCACCAATGCCGCACAAGGGCCCGGTTGCATCGCTGGTCGAGAAACAGCCCCACGGAATATCCCGCCGAAAAATCCACGACGGATCGCACCCCTCGTTCGAGCACGACGGACTCCAGCGGCCGGGCGGCGTCTCCCTTCAGCAACACGGGCGTCGCGCGCGCCTCGGGCTGCCGGGGCAGCTCGCGCTCGAAGATCCGCTCGATGCCCAGGCCCGACCGGCGCGCCCAATCCGCCAGCCCGGCCCGCATCGCATCGCGGAACCCGGCATCCCACCACGAGACGAGCGCGTCGCGGCCGAAACGCTCGGTCCAGCCCCCGCGGCCCGAGCAGAGGCGGTGGGCGTCGGTGCCCTCCGCCTCAAGCACTCCGATCAGTTCGGGCGATATCCAGGACGGCGCCGGATCGCTCATGGCGATGGGTCTCGCGCCAGCAGGATGCCCACCGGACAATGGTCGGAACCCATGACTTCGGGAAGGATGAATGCGTCCTTGAGGCGGGGCCGCAGGGCGGCGGAGATCACCCAGTAGTCGATGCGCCACCCGATGTTGCGCTCGCGGGCGCGATTCATGTAGCTCCACCAGCTGTACCGCCCGCCCTCGGAGCAGAATTCCCTGAACGTGTCGAGGAACCCCCCACCGAGGATGCGGTCGAACCCCGCGCGCTCCTCGGCGGTGAAGCCCGCGTTGCGCACGTTGGATCGCGGGTTTGCCAGATCGATCTCCCGGTGCGCCACATTGAGATCGCCGCAAAGAACGACGGACTTCGCGCGCGACAGCCGCTTGAGGAATGCCAGAAAGTCGCTGTCCCAGCGCTCGCGATACGCCAGCCGGGTGAGGCCACGTTGCGAGTTGGGCGTGTAGACATTGCAGAGATAGTACCCGTCGAATTCCGCCGTGATGAGCCGCCCCTCCGCATCATGCTCGGACTTGCCCATTCCCATCCGCACCGCGCGCGGCTCCAGCTTGCTGAAGATCGCCGTGCCCGAATAGCCCTTTCGCCCGACGGGCACATTCCAGTATACGAAGGGATACTGCGGCAGCAGCAGCTCCACCTCCCCGGGTTCGGCGCGCGTCTCTTGCAGGCACAGGACATCCGGGTCGGCCGCCGCCACGAAATCCAGAAACCCCTTGCCCATGACCGACCTTAGGCCATTCACATTCCACGAGATGAATTTCAGCGGGTCGGCCGCCGCTTTGCCGGGTCTCCTGCTCGCCTGGTTCGTCGCCACCCGGGCATTGTTGCCGCCCGGTGGGTCTCCCGCCAAATCAATTCATCTAATGAGGTGTTTACCCTAGTTGCAAAGCCCGCCACACGTGGCATTAAGGATTGTGTTAATTCGTTTTGGCGAAAACGTGGCGGGCGTCAGTGGGCGCAGGAAGGAACACATATGGTCAAGATGACGGATATAGCGGCGAAGGCGGGCGTCTCACAGGCGACGGTGTCGCTCGTGTTGAATAACCGGACCGATGGCGTCCGCATCAGCGAGGCGACGCGCCAGCGGGTGATCGCGGTGGCGCGCGAGCTGGGCTATCAGCGCAACGAGGTTGCCCGCGCGATGGTGACCGGCAAGACCCGGGTGATCGGTTTCGCGGCCGCGAGAAACGACTGCGAGGAGAATTTTCGCGCCCTGACGGGCGTGACCGAAGGCGCCTTCGAGGGCCAATACAGCGTGAAGGTCTTCCCGGTGGAGAACGCGCGGCCGGACTACGATCTCGGCCGGGCCTGCGTGGAGCAACGGCTGGCGGGGCTGGTGGCACAGGATCTGCCCGCCGAACTGCTGTCTGCGGTGAAGGCCAACCTGGACCGTTTCCAGATACCTATCGTGACGATGGGTGGCGTGAGCCGCGTCAGCGGCACCCTGAACATTGTGGCGGACGAAGTGCAGGGCGCGGTCGAGGCCCTCAATCACCTCAAGAAGCTCGGGCACGAGCGCATCGGATGGATCGAGGGCGGCCCGCAGGCCAGCTGCCTCGCCCCGTGCCGCGAGAAGATCTTCCGCGAGGCGGCACGCCGCGCCGGCGTTCAGGTCGATGATGCGCTCACGGTGAAGGGTGGAAGCGAGATGCCCGGCGTGGAGGAGGCGACCCGGCAGCTCTTGGCGGGGCCGAAGCGCCCCACCGCGGTTCTCTGCTGCTGCGACCGTTCCGCCCTGCTAGTGATTCGCTCGGCCAGGCAGTCCAAATTAAAGGTGCCGGAGGATCTCTCGGTCGTGGGTTTCGGCGGGCTGACGTTCTCCGACCTCTCCGACCCGCCCCTGAGCACGGTCGCGGTCCCCTATTCCCGGCTTGGTCGCCGGGCCGCGGCAGAGATCATCGAGTACAGCGAGAAGCGCGGAAACGGCAACGGAACGGGCTGGGATCGCGACATCAACCTCCCGGCGAGTTTTGTGGACCGGGCCTCGACCGGTCCCGCCCGTAGCTGAGGACTCGAACTTCCATCATATCGACATCCTGGCCTGGAACTTCACGCCGCGCCTAAGACCGTGGGGCGGACAATCCTGTCCGCCAACCCACGATGTGGCAACGCCTTGTGATTGAGGACAAGATCACCCCCGCCACGCCGCGGAAGTCTCCACACGAATGATGCGGCGCGCTCTCAAATCCGGGCTAACCCGGATATTCCACAGCCGTGCGGGCTGTGAAATTCCGGGCTCTGGGAAAACCGCGCCATGAGAGCCATTTATTGGGAAAGGTCTGGCAAAGACTGGGATTTTTCGCGGTTGCAGAGTGTGTTTCGCGGATCGGTGGCACCAGACCCTCCAAAATCGCGTCTTTCGGAGCGCGGTTTTCCTTTGAGCCTGCATGTTTCACGCGGAAGCGTGAAACATGCAGGCTAAGGAGCGGATGGCGGCCCTCACCGGATGCGGACGGCCAAGTAAACGGTGACCCCCTGCCGCCAGATGCGCAGCAGGCTGCGGTGGCCCGTGATCTTTTCCGCCGCGCGCTGCGCCTCGTCGATGTTGGTGACCGACGTCTCGCCGATCTCGACGATGACATCGCCCTCCGCCAGCCCCGCATCCGACGCCCGGGAGTTCCGCGACACCGATTTGACCACCACGCCCTTGAGGCTGGGTGGCGCGCCCAGTTCTCGCCGGATGGAATTATCCAGCTCGATGATTTCGACCCCGCTGAAGAGACTCTCCCCGGCAACGGCTTGGTCGGGTTGCCCCTCGCCGCGCGCCTGCGCGCTGCCCGAAGGGGCGCCGAGCTGCCCCAGGACCGCCTTCACGGTCTGCTCCTTGCCACCGCGGATGAGCCGCAGCATGATCTCCGTGCCGGGCTCGGTATGCGCGGCCAGCACCCGCAGGTCGTGCGAATCGCGGACCTCGCGACCGTTGAAACCGACGATCACGTCCTTGGATTGGAGGCCGGCCTTCTCGGCAGAGCCGCCGGAAACCACCTCGCTGATGAGTGCTCCGGTGGGCCCGGGCAGATTCAAGGTCGCGGCGAAATCCGCGGTCACGTCCTGGATGCCGACCCCGAGCATGCCGCGGTTGACCTTCCCATATTTGACCAACTGCTTGAGCACGTAGCGGGCGATATTCGCGGGCACGGCAAATCCGATGCCGATGTTGCCCCCGGTCTGTGACACGATCGCGGAGTTTAGCCCGACCAGTCGTCCCTGGACGTCCACGAGCGGGCCGCCCGAATTGCCGAAGTTGATGGCGGCGTCGGTCTGAATGTAGTCCTCGTATACCTGCCGCGTGCGGCGCCGGCCCGTCTCATCGCCCTCGCTCTCGAAAGGCCGCCGGTGCTTCGCGCTGATGATGCCCTGGGTGACCGTCTGGCCAACACCCAACGGGTTACCGATGGCCAGCACCTTGTCGCCAACCTGTATGCGCTCGCTGTCGGTGACCGCGATTGCCGGGAACTTCTTGCCCTCGATCTTGAGGACGGCGATGTCGGTCGAGGGGTCACTGCCGACGACCTTAGCCGGCAGTTCCTCGATGCTATCGGGCAACAGCACGCCAACCTGGTCGGCCTGATCGACGACATGGAAGTTGGTCAGGATATAGCCATCCTCGGTGACGATGACACCCGAGCCCAGGCCCTGGCGCACCTTTTCCTCCTCGGTCTGTGGGGCGGACTGGTCGCGGTCCCGGCCCCGGTCGCGGTAGCGCCGCGTGTCGGGCACGCCGAAGAAGTACCGGAAGAAGGGATCGTTCGCCCAAGGTACCATGCGCGGGTCGTTCAGGTAGCGCACCATCTTGTAGGAGAATACGCTGACCACGCTGGGGTTCACTCGCTCGACCACGGGCGCGAAGCTCGCGGCGGAGGGCTGGGTGCGATCGATGTCGGTCTCATCGATCCGCAGGTTGAGATCGTTGCCCGCGGGTTTCTCTCCCTTGAGCCTGTCCATGATGCCGGCGCCGGTCGGCGCGGCGGTTAGGGCGGTTGCCAGCAGGGCCGACAGCGCCGCCCGGAAGACGATGTGATGCTGTTTCATATTATGAGCTCTCCTTTGCCGGGGACCATCGGCCAGCGGGCCAATGATCCTCCCGATAATGCGTAATAAATAGGCTCGGTTTCGGAGAATTCAACTTTGCCGGGGGCGGAGTAGCCGCGACCCGCGCGTGTGCTCGCCAGCCTGCATATTTCACGCAAGCGCGTGAAATATGCAGGCTCAAAGAAAAACCGCGCTCCGAAGAACGCGACTTTGAGGGGTCTGGGGCCACCGGTCCGCGAAACACACTCCGCAACCGCGAAAAAACCCAGTCTTTGCCTGACCTTTCCCAATAAATGGCTTTGAGAACCCCTTGCGGGAGATGGGCGCGCCCGCAGAACCACGCGCCGCCGCCGCGCCCGGCCTTGGATGTGCCGGACACGGCGAACGGCGCGCGGGGCCCCTTCTCTAAGAACAGCCGAGCGACGTCGCGCAGTTGTTGCAGGTCGCGCAGGCGCCGGTGTGGCGGATGTCGGAACTGCCGCACACCGGGCACGTCATGCCGTCCCGGTAGCGCACCACCAGCCCATCGGCGGGTTCGTCGATCTTTCCGCGCGCCATCATCTGGGAGGCGTTCTCCGGGTCGCCGGTGCGTGGCAACTCGGGCACGGCCCTGTTGACGGCCTTGCGCTCCTGCTCGTGGATCTCGGGCATCGGCAACTCGGGCTGGTTGTACTTCGGCGTATGGGCCTCGCGATACCCCGGCACGTAGCGGTTCCCCAGCCACCGGAAGATGTAATCCACGATGGACTTGGCCATCGGGATGTCCGGGTTCTTGGTGAAACCGCTCGGCTCGAACCGCTGGTAGGCAAACTTCTTGACCATCGCCTCGAGGGGCACGCCGTATTGCAGCGACAGCGAGACGAGCGTCCCGACCGTGTCCATGAGGCCGCCGATGGTCGAACCCTCCTTGGCCATCGTCACGAACAGCTCGCCCGGGGTGCCGTCCTCGAATTCACCGACCGTGAGATATCCCTCGTGGCCGGCGATGTCGAACTTGTGGGTGATCGACTGCCTCGTGTCGGCCATGCGCCTGCGGACCGGGCCGACCGGCTGCGGCACGGGCTGTTCTGCCTTCGCCCCGGGGGTCTTGCTGGTGTTGATGGGCGCCGAGCGCTTGGAGCCATCGCGGTAGATGGCGATGGCCTTGAGGCCGAGACGCCAGCCCTCGATGTAGGTGTTCATGATGTCCTCGACCGTCACATCGCTCGGGAGATTGACCGTCTTGGAGATCGCGCCCGAAAGGAAGGGCTGGGCCGCGGCCATCATCAGGATGTGGGCGCGGTAGTGCAGCGAGCGCTGGCCCCGGGCCGCGCGGAACGCACAGTCAAAAACAGGCAGGTGTTCCGGCCGCAGGCCGCTGCGGACGGGGGCGCCGCCCTCCTCGACGTCTTCGATGGTGCCATGCTTTTCCAGGTGGGCGATGATCCGCGCGATCGCCGCGTCGTCGTAGCCGAGCGAACGCAGGGCGACGGACACGGTGCGGTTGATGATCGTGAGCTGGCCGCCGCCCGCGAGATTCTTGTATTTCACCAGGGCGATCTCGGGCTCGATGCCGGTCGTGTCGCAATCCATCAGGAAGCCGATGGTGCCGGTTGGCGCGAGCACGGTGACCTGCGCGTTGCGATAACCGTGGGCGTCTCCCTTCTGGAGCGCGGCATCCCAGCATTCCCGGGCCGCCTCGCGGAGATAGCCCGGGCAGCTCGGGTGGATTCGATCCACGTGGTCCCGGTGCAACCGTATGACCTCCCGCATGGATTCCACGTTGTCGGGCTTGGGCGGGTTCGGGATCCCCTGCGCGCGCGCATCGCGGTAGCCGGGGAACGGCCCTTCGGCGGACGCAATCTCCGCGCTGACCTCGTAGGCGTGCCCCGTCATGATGGCCGTGATCGCGCCGGCCATCGCGCGACCCTCGTCAGTGTCGTAGCCCAGCCCATAGCTCATGAGCAGCGCGCCGAGGTTCGCGTAGCCCAGCCCCAGCGTGCGGAAGATGTGCGAGTTCACCGTGATCGACGCCGTCGGGTACGACGCGTTATCGACGAGGATCTCCTGCGCGGTGATGAAGGTACGCACCGCGGCCTTGAAACGGGCGACGTCGAACGCCCCATCGGCCCGCTTGAACTTCACGAGGTTCAGCGAGGCCAGGTTGCAGGCCGTGTCGTTGAGGAACAGGTACTCGGAGCAGGGGTTGGTGGAGTGCTGCCGGTCGGTGCCCTTGCAGGTGTGCCAACGGTGGATCGTGTCATCGAACTGCATCCCCGGATCACCGCAGACATAGGTCCCCTCGGCGATCTTCCGCAAAAGCACGCGCGCGTCCTTCTTCTCGCAGGGCGCCCCGCTGACGATGTACTTCGTCCAGAACTCCCGGCCCTCGACCGCCGCCGCCATGAAATCGTCGGTGGCCCGGATCGAGAGGTTCTCGTTCTGGTACATGATCGAGCCGTAGGCATCGCCGTTGAAATCCGCCGAGTAACCCTCCTCGATCAGCGCCCAGGCCTTGCGCTCCTCCTTCTGCTTGGCATCGATGAACTCCTCGACGTCGGGGTGCCAGACCTTGAGGGTGTTCATCTTTGCGGCCCGGCGCGTCTTGCCGCCGGATTTCACCACGTTGGCCACCTGGTCGTACACCTTCAGGAATGACAGCGGGCCGCTGGGCATGCCGCCCCCGCTGAGCTTCTCGCGGGTCGAGCGGATCGGCGTCAGGTCCGTGCCGCTGCCAGACCCAAACTTGAAGAGCATCGCCTCGCTCCGGGCCAGCTCCATGATCGATTCCATGTTGTCGTCGACCGACTGGATGAAGCAGGCGCTGCACTGCGGGTACTCGTACTGCGTCTTGGCGCGCTCGGCCTTGCCGGTCTCGCGGTTGAAGAAGAAATTCCCCTTCCCGCTATTATTGCCGATGGCGTACTGGTGCCACAGCCCGAGGTTGAACCACACCGGGCTGTTGAACGCCCCGTACTGGTTGACGCACAGCCACGTCAGCTCGCCATAGAAAACCTCCGCGTCGCTCTCGCTCGCGAAATAGCCGTCCTTCAGCCCCCAGTCCGTGATCGTGCGGGTCACCCGGTGCACGAGCTGCCTCACCGACGTCTCGCGGCCGCCGCGGGCAGGATCGGTCCCCTTCGCGATGTCCCCGTAGAAATACTTCGACACGGCGATCTTCGTCGCCAGATCACTCCATGGTTTGGGCACCTCCACGTTGTCCTGGCGGAAGATCGACTTGCCCGTGTCATCGCTGATCGATGCCACCCGCAGGTTCCACTCGATCTCGTCAAACGGGTGTACGCCCGCCCGACTGAACACATGCTCAAACCGCATGCCCCCCTTGGCTGCCCTCTCGCCATTCTCGACCGACGTGTTCCCCGAAATCGCCATAGCCGCTCCCGCCTGTGAATTACTCATGCTTCGCCACTCCCATTCTCTCCAAGTCCTTCGCCCAGTTCACCTTCCCAACGTCACCCCCTGGTGACAACCCTGCCGACAACCCTGTCAACAGCCTTGGGAAAACTACCGCCTGTTGTTGTTCTTGAGAAAGATACCACAATGGGTTGTGGTCGTCAAACAGAAAAGCGCCCTCCTCGCCCCGAGAATCCCCAGATTTCAATACAAAACATTCACTATAAACTTCTTACAATATTAATATGGAATCAGAAACCGCAGTGGGATCGGCTAACCACGATCCGCGAGGCCACGTGTCCTGCCGACGAACGCGTCGGGCCCAGACGAGACAGCGAGCGGGTTGGCAAGCCGCGATGAGGCGCCCCAGAAGCCTGGGCCAAATCAACGGCGCCGATGTCGGTTTGAGGGCGGAGGGGGCGGTGCACCCGCGGCGCGCTTGGGCGGATGACGATAGGTGATCCGGGCCTTGGTGAGATCATACGGCGTCATCTCGACGCTGACGCTGTCGCCGGTCATGATCTTGATGAAGTGCTTGCGCATGCGGCCGGAGAGGTGCGCCAACACGACGCTCCCGTTGGGCAACTGCACCCGGAACATCGTCGCGGGCAGAACCTCGACGACCTTGCCTTCAACCTCGACCGCGTTTGCCATTCTTGTGTCCGTCCCGGTGACCAGTCTGGAACATCGGGCGAGTCATGCTACCCACTTGGCCAGTGTCGTCCAGCCCCATTTAGCCCGGACATTCCTCGTCACGCACAGCCGTCAGACTGTGAGATTCCGGGCTCTGGGCATGTTGCGCGATGGCGACGGCGGGGTGTCTTCCCTCGGCCCCCGCACAGATGCGATCGACCACGCGCTCGAACGCGGCCTCGCCGCCGATGGCCCGCACCTCGACGCGCAAGAAGAGGATGGGCACGGGGAGCTGCTCGGGATCCAGCGGGGGGAGCCGCACGGCGTCCTTTTCGGTCGTCAGGATGGCCTTGGCGCGAAGCCGACGGCTCTTGGCCAACATGGAAAGGATCTCGCCCTTGGAATACCGGTGGTGATCCGCGTACTGTCTCGCGTGGACGATCTCGGCACCCAGGGTGCGAAGGAACGACTCGAAGCTGTCGGGCTGCGCGATGCCCGAGATCGCCGCGATGCGGCGCTCGTTGAGGAACTCCAGCGGCAAGCGTTCCTCGGTGTAGACGTTCTGGCAATAGAGCGGAACGTGGCGGCACTCGATGATCTCCGCATGCCGGTTGTGCTGCCGTATGCGCTCCTTGAGCGTGGCGTTGTCGCGCCCGTGGCACTTGGTGATGAAGATCACATCGGCGCGCTTGAGGTGGCCCGGTGGCTCGCGCAGCGTGCCGCGCGGCAGGAGATATTCGTTCCCGAAGGGGGCCTGGCGGTCGATCAGCACCACGTCCACGCGCTGCTTGAGGGGCAGGTACTGGAATCCATCGTCGAGCAGCAGCGTGTCGATGCCCCACCGGTCCATGGCATAGAGGGCGCTCTTCACGCGATCCTTGTCCACCAGCACGCGCACCCCCGGCAGATTCGATGCCAGCATGACGGGCTCATCGCCCGCGCGGGTGGCATCCAGCAGCACCCGCTTGCCATCGCTGACAACCCGCGGCGGGGGGGCCAACTCGCCCAGGGCCACGCCGATCCTTCGGCGCACCCGCTCCAGCCACGGCGCCGACTTCGATTTATAGCCCCTGCTCAAGACCGCCACGCTCCTGCCCCGCGCGCTCAACGCCCGCGCAAATTTCTCAACCACGGGCGTCTTCCCGGTGCCGCCCACCGTCAGATTGCCTATGCTGATCACGAGGCAGCCCACCGGCCGGGGCCGCGCCAGTCTCTCCTCATAGACCCAGAGCCGCAGCCGCATGATCTGCGCGTACAGATGCGAGAGCAAAAGCAGCACCACCCGAAGCAGGGCCGCGCGCTTGCCGTAGCGACGTTCCAGAATCACGTCGACGGCAAACTGCTCCAACCGGTCAAAAACCGCCCGCATGTTCCCGTAGCATAGCGCGGCCCGCCGCACCTGCCGAGCCGGGAATTCATCGCGCCTCGGGGGCCGCCATGCGTTGACGGCGGACGCGCGCGCGAGTAGTTTGAAACTCGGGAGAACCACCTATGCCAAACGCCAAAGCCTACGCCACCCCTGGTGCCACGTCGCCGCTCGGTCCTTTCACGCTACAGCGACGGGACCCGCAGCCCAACGACGTCCATATCGAGATCCTGTACTGCGGGGTTTGCCACTCGGACCTTCACACCGCCCGCAACGAGTGGCAAAATACCATCTATCCCTGCGTGCCCGGCCACGAGATCGTGGGACGGGTCGTCCGGGTCGGGAACGCGGTGAAGAAATTCAAGCCCGGCGATATCGCGGCGGTGGGCTGCCTGGTCGATTCCTGCCGCACATGCCCCAGTTGCCGCGCCGGCCTCGAGCAATATTGCGAGACCGGATTCGTCCTCACCTACAACAGCCCCGACAAGCACAGCGGCGGCATCACCTACGGCGGCTACTCGGACAGCATCGTCGTGGACGAGGCGTTCGTGCTGCGGGTCCCGACGAATCTCGACCTCGCGGCCGCGGCGCCCCTCCTCTGCGCCGGCATCACCACATATTCCCCCCTGCGTCACTGGAACGTCGGCAAGGGCCAGAAGGTGGGCGTCGTCGGCCTCGGCGGACTGGGCCACATGGCGGTCAAATTCGCCAACGCGTTTGGCGCCCACGTCGTGATGATCACGACATCGCCGGGCAAGGCGGCGGACGCCCGGCGCCTCGGCGCGCACGAGGTCATCATCTCCAGAAACGAGGACGAGATGCGCAAACACCACAACACTTTCGATTTCATCCTCGATGCCGTTTCCGCCCAGCACGACCTGGGCGCCTACCTCGAACTGCTGAAGCGCGACGGCACGATGACCATAGTCGGCGTGCCAGAGAAACCGTTGCCGCTCGGGATGTTCCCGCTCGTCATGAGGCGCCGCCAGATCGGGGGCTCGCTGATCGGCGGCCTGCCCGAGACCCAGGAGATGCTGGATTTCTGCGGCCAGCGCGGGATCACCTGCGACATCGAGCTCATCCCCATCCAGCGCATCAACGAGGCCTACGAACGCATGCTCAAGAGCGACGTCAAGTACCGCTTCGTCATCGACATGAAATCGCTGAAGTGAGGCCGGGGTCAACTCTCGATTCTTGACACTCTCCCGCCGGGGTGGGCCGCGGCCCTCCCTTCGGCATGAAAGGTCGGTTGGTCTTCGGACAATTTCCGCGCTACGCCAAAGACAAGCCGCTTCGAGGGCCCCTCGATGCCGGTCGTGGCTTCTGAAAGGGACGGAGTGGAATGAAAGATATGAAAGCACCCCAAAATAGGAATCGGCGATACGCCAGCCGACCCGTGTTCATGGGATGGGCCGGCGCGATCGCCCTGTCATTGGCAAGCGGCGCGACGAATGCCGCGGAGCCGTCGGGCCCCCGATCCACCGTGCGCGATCACCTGTGGATCTTCACCACGCCGTCTGGGTCGAGCAACAACTACATGGAGATGGGCGGGTTCCGCGGCGGTTCGCGGATGACGCCGGCGGAAGGCGCGTTCTTTCTCAACATCCCCAATCTCATTCTGGTGCGGAACCGCGAGCTGCCATCCTTGCCCAGCAGCCAGGAATGGCGCGCCAAGACGGAGTATGAGCAGTACGCGATCGCGTTTCGGCCTTTGAACAAGGTGATCTGGTCGGTGGTCGGCAGCGGCGGCAAGGGCGGGATGAGCGAACTACACCACGTGCTCGGCCTGGCCAAGAAGTACCCCAACATCGGCGGCATCTTTCTGGACGACTACATCGTCGAGCCGAGGAAACAGCCCGATGGGCGCACCGTCGGCCGCCCCGCGATAATGCCCGAGGATCTCAAGTCCGCGCGCGAGCGCATGAAAACCGTGGGACGACCCATGGAGACATGGGTGACACTCTACACCCACGAACTGGACCCAAAACACCCGCGCCACAAGGGCTGCGAGCCGCCGCTGGCCGGATTCCTGAACCTGTTCGACGTGCTAACGCTCTGGACCTGGAACGGCGAAGAGCTGCGCGATCTCGACGCGAGCCTCGCAACGCTGGAGGCGATGGCGCCAAAGACCGCGCGCAAGGCGCTCGGGCTCTACATGTGGGACTACTTCAACAAGCGACCGATGCCGATCGAGCTGATGAAACTCCAGTGCGAGCGCGGCCTAAAATGGCTCCGCGATGGGCGCGTCGAGTACCTTATCTTTCTATCCAGCACGCTCTGCGACATGGGTCTCCCGAGCGTGGAATTCGCGCGGCAGTGGATCGCCGAGGTCCGCGGCGAGCCGCTCTGACCTGAAACTTCGGGCGCTGTTCGCGGGCGCGGCTCGTGCCCCGACCCAGGATCCGGGCCCGGAGGGTTTTGGACTGCGGTGGCAGAGTCCGGCAACCGCCGGACGGCGCCACCGCTTTGGCAGCGCGCGAAGCGCGAGCCGGGACCAGCGGGTTCGGCTCCGCCGGGGGCAAAAGCGGTGTCGCCGCTTCGCTCTGCCACCGCAGTCCAAAACGGCCCCGCCCCCAGAAGTTTCATCATGAATAATCCGGCGCGTGGACGACTCTGGCTGGCGCCGCCCCCGGCGCGCCGGGGGCGGCGCTGACCAGAAACTTCATGCGGCGGGCATTCGGGCACCACCGGGGGTGAAAACGAGACGCAGGAGCGCGCTTGCGCACGATTCGCGCGTGGAATCGCCTGCAAGCAGGCTCCTACTGCCCGGCACCTGAATTCTCGAGGAATCTGTCGGCCTAAGTCCGACAGATTCCTAGGCGCCGATCATGACCGGCCTCCCCGCAGAGGCCGTCGTTGCTTTGCCGCCGCTGGTCCCGGTCTCATCGGCCGACGGCCTACCCCCACAGCGGCGAAGGATATTCCCCACCCGCCACAAGCGCCTTGATGGAGGCCTGCACCTTGGGCTTGTCCTCGCGATACGTCACCCCGAACCACGGGCTATCGCAATCCAGCACCGAGACCTCGGCCTCGCCGCGCGCGATCATCTGGCCGACGCAATTCGGCAGCAGGCACTCGGAACCCGGCTCCGGGCCGCGGTCGCGCAGAAATTCATCAAACAGCTTGCCCAGGGGCTGAAAGACGCGGGGCCGAAACGCCCAGAAATTCATCGAGACGAGTTCATCGCCCGTGAGCCGCACCGATGCGGCTCCGGCCGGCCGATATTCGATGACGGCGCCCTCGCGCGCGATCGGGTTCCACTCCTCGATGGAGAGCAGCCTCCCGCGATCATCGGTGCGGCAGTGCCCCCGCGCGACGCCGCCGTGTTCCGAGAGCGTGTTGCGCAAGCGATAGCCGACCATCGCCAGCCGCACTGGCCCGCCCTCGTCGCCACCCGGCCCCGAGAAAAAGCTCGCCGCCGTCCGGTAGCTGGCACGGCCATAGAAGTCATCTGCGTTGATCACGCAGAAAGGGCCGTCCACGGCACCCGCCAGGCACAGGACCGCGTGCGTCGTGCCCCACGGCTTCTTGCGGCCCTCGGGCACGCTAAATCCCCTCGGCAGATCCTCCAGTCCCTGGAACACCACATCCGCGCCGCATCCTCGCGGAAACCGGGACATCACCCCATCGCGAAATTCCTTTTCGAAATCCCGCCGGATGATAAACACCACGCGCCTAAAACCCGCACGAAGCGCGTCGTAGACCGAATACTCCAGCATCACCTCGCCCGACGGGCCGACCGGATCCAGCTGCTTGAGCCCACCGTATCGGCTGCCCATCCCTGCCGCCATCACCGCCAAGGTCGGACCATCGCTGCGCTCAAACATGGCACGATATAAAAGGGCTCAAAGAGGATAGTGCAAGGGTCGGTTGAGACATCTCTACCCCCAGATGAAGTGTGGTGACACCGCGGGGAACGACGTTAGACTTGGAAGATGGGATCAGGGCAGGCGGGCACCGGGCGACCGTTTCCCGTGCGGGTCGTTATCGACCATCGGGAGCGTGGCTCGGAAGCGGCGCGGGTTCTTGAGGCAACGCAGGGTGTGTCGGCGGAATACGCCGAACTGAAAACCGGGGATTATCTCGTTGCGGACAGGGTGCTGTTCGAACGGAAGACGATGGCAGACTTCGCACAATCAGTGATGGATGGGCGGCTGTTCCAACAAGCAGGCCGCCTTGCAAGATCCTCGGTGGCTGGGGTGATGGTGCTGGAAGGAGGGACGGCGGACTTGGCTGCAGTGGGCTTAAGCCGGGAAGCTCTACAGGGCGCGCTGATATCCGTGACTATCATTTTTGGCCTGCCAGTACTCCGAGCACGGGACGGCCAGGAGTGCGCACGGCTGATCCTTTACACCGCGGGCCAAATCGATCGAGCCTGCCGAGGCTTGGTCGGCGGTTCAGGATACCGGCCCAAAGGTCGCCGCCGACAGCAGCTCAGAGTGCTCCAAGCGCTCCCGGGCATCGGGCCGAAACGGGCGGTGGCCCTTCTAGAGGCTTTCGGCTCCGTGCGGGCAGTCGTCGGCGCCCAGCGCGAAGACTTAGCCTCGGTGCCCGGAGTGGGGACTGGCACGGCAGAAAAGATCGAGCAGGTGTTGAGGGAGGCGCCTACCAAGCGTGAGGAGACTCCCCTCTATGATCCAAGCATCGCCAACCCAGCATCTCGTTACGAGCTCCGCTGTTCCTTTCTGCCGTTCAACCGGTCGCCTCCCCAGAATACTATTTTGTCCTAATTTCCTCAATATAAGCATGTTACAAAAGATAGGCGATCTTCATATTGACATTAAAACACTATGAGTTAGTGTTTTTCCGTACACAACTACGACAAAGGACGAAATCCATTACGCTTTTCGACGTTTGAACGAGCGCTTGGTCTACAAGGAGTTGCAATTCCACTTGGTGGTCTGCGGTGGTGCGGCTCTGATCGTGACCCGGCTGATTCGACGGGCCACGGCCGATGTTGATGTCTTGGCGTTCGCCACAAGTGAATCCGCTGACGCCGCGCCCGCGCTGGGCGCGATTTCGCAGCTCCCTTCCGAACTCGTGGAAGAGGCAGCCCGCGTGGCACAGGATCTCGGGCTAAGGTCCGACTGGCTGAATGCTGGACCGGCAGTGGAACTTCAAAAATTCGGTTTTCCAATTGGGATCGAGTCCCGCCTGATGCGCCGACGTTATGGGGAAGGACTCACGATCTTCTTTGTCAACCGCTGGGATCAAGTCCACCTCAAAATGCTTGCAGCGATGGACCCGAAAAGCGGGGAACGTCACTCGCGGGATCTCCTAGACATCGAGCCTCTCGAGAATGAAGTACAATCGACACTTCACTGGCTATTGGCCCGAGAAACCAGCTCAGATTTTCGCAAAAAACTGGGCCAAGTCTTGAACCGCATTGGTTATGAAAAGCTCGCTCGAGCATTATAGAGATCAGCTCACCGATCGGATCCTGACGTTCCTGTGGCGCCAGTGGTCGCGAATCGGTGTGGCCGCGGGCACCGCAAGAGGCGGATGGACAGTCATCGATCCTGAAACATTGCTTCTGCTCACACTGGAATGTGCGCGACGAGATCCTCGTGTCTTTGACGAGGTTTTGGACTGGCTTCACACGAACGGCAGATGGGTCAACGTCACCCGATTGGACAGTCTGCTGGCAATCGACAAGGTCTGCACCCCAACGTTGGTGGGCGCGGCTGCCGCAACGCTCGCCGAGTCAGATCGCACGGTGAAGTGGCGAACACTTGCGACGAAGCACAGACCTGCGACGGCCGCACAGCCCACACCGCTATTTGATTTGGGCCCGGCCAGCTCGACAATCAACGCCGACGCGGACGCCATCTGGCTGCGCTACGGCTGGTCCCGTCCCGCCTTCAAACGAAGGGAGTCGTCGACTCCCATCCTCGCCCCGGAGCCTCGGGTCATCAGCCCCGCCAGCCTGTTCTTCAAGGCACGCGCCATATTTGGCGTCAACATCCGCGCTGACGTATTTGTCTTCGCGGCATTGCGACCCAATGGAGTCAACGCCAACGAGGCCGCCCGTGAACTCGGGTACTCGCAGCGCCGTGTTCATGACGCGATGAGCGAAATGGCGCTTGGCGGGCTGCTCACTATCGTCCAAGAGGGTCGGGGACGCGGCAGCACCACCGCCTACACGGTCGCGCGACGCCAAGCAAACGCCCTGGCGGTGCCCGAATCGGCAGGTTGGTTCGATTGGCGGGCCCTTGCGCGCGCCTGGATTCTCCGCTGGCGAAAGATTTTCACCATGCGGGAGGAGAGATTATCACCGTACATCATCGAGTCCGAAGTCGCGCCTCTGCTGCGCGCAGTCGAGTCCGACTTGCAGCGATTCGAGGAACGCTCCGCCGACCAGCCGCCGGTTGAACCCACTCCTGCCGGAACGACGATTAGCGTGGGAGACCGGAAAGAACGGACAGCCGCAAGAATCGTTTATGGATGGAAGCGCTACTGGAGGCGCCAAGGCGAGAATTCGCGAGATCCTGATCGGGTCTCGCTTTTTGAGCAGGCCTCCAACGTGCCTCGTGACACCGCAACATTGGGGCAGTACGCAAATACGCCTTGCCTAGTCCTTCTCGGGGCGCCCGGCATGGGCAAGAGTCATGAACTGAACCGGGCCAAAGAGAATCTCGAGCGCCAGGTGGGTCACGCCGACGACCGCGTCATGTTTGTTGATCTCGCATCCTGCGACGGCAGCGAATGGCTCGAGCGAACGGTTTTTGACACAGAACCATTCCGTTCTTGGTCACAGGGCAAGTGCCATCTTCACCTCTTTCTCGATAGTTTGGACACGGGCAGACTCCACACTTCGGCCCTGGCAGCATTGCTCGCGGATCGACTGAAAGAACTGCCCTCGGTGGATGGTCTATATTTCCGAATTGCCTGTCGGACTGTCGAATGGCCGCCGGTTCTGGCAGAGTGCCTATTGCGAAAGTGGGGGCCGGAAGGCGTGGCCACAATCGAGCTCATGCCGTTGCAGAAACGCGACGTGATCGAGACGGCCGATGCAAATGGACTCGATGGAGAACGATTCCTGGAACAGATCGAACAGCGCCAAGCCCTCCCCCTGGCTCTCAAGCCGATCACGCTGGATTTCCTCCTGAAGACCTTCCAGCGCGATGCCTCCCTGCCGACCAGCCAACGCGAACTCTACGAGGAGGGGTGCCGCCGCTTGTGCGAAGAACCTACCCGCGGTCGTTTTGGAGCGCACCTAACAGGGAGATTGGCTCCCGCGCAGCGCCTTGAAGTGGCGAAGCACCTTGCCGCCGCGACAATTCTCTGCAATCGCGCTGCGATCTGGCTTGGGCCGGGCGAGGCGCCGGCGAATGATGTCTCGATCGATGATCTCTGTGCCACTCAACCACCGGGCTGCACAATTCCGTGGGACAGCGCCGCTATCCGCGAGACCCTCGACACCGCACTGTTCTCATCGCAGGGCCCGGATCGCGTCGGCTGGGATCATCAAACTTACGGGGAGTTTCTCGCCGCCGGCTGGTTGTCCAACAGCGGCCTCACGCACGAACAAGTATGGAGCCTCTTGGCGCCACCCGCCGATGGATCCCGAAAACTGATCCCCCAGCTCCGCGAGACCGCCGCTTGGCTCGCAGGCTGTGATTCCAATGTGTTTCGGGCCATCAAGGCTAGCGACCCCTATGCCCTGCTTCACAGTGACGTTACCACCGCATCTCCCGAGGACCGGGCGTCGCTCATCGACGCCCTCCTCACTCTGGCGGGCAATCAAGGTGCCCCAAGCGGACCATGGGACCACATTGACCTCCTCCCAAAGCTGAACCATCCAACGATCGCCTCGCGATTGCGAGCTTGGATCATGGAACGTAGAAGGGACGAGCATGCCCGAATCGAAGCGATCGCAATCGCCCGGGCCTGCGACGTCAAGCAACTCGCTTCAGACCTCGCCCTTGTCGCGCTCGACTCGGCGGAAGCACATCGGATCCGTTGGATCGCCGCCCATGCGTGCGGTCGCCTCGCCGACGACGCTACACTCGTCCGCCTCAAGCCCCTCGTCAATTTGACGCGGGATTCCGACCCAGACAACCAGATCAAGGGCGAAGTCCTAAAGGCGTGCTGGCCACGAGTGATGACCGTAGCCGAAGTCTTTTCAGTGCTGGAACCGCCTGTCCCTCACGTTTTCGGAGGATATCGGTACTTCATCGCACACGAGTTCATCCCGAAGCTTCCGCCCAGCGATCTGCCCGCGGCGCTGGACTGGGTTGCGCAACAGAACCTTCTTAATACAACTTTCGATAAGATCTTTTCGATCATCGTAACGAATGCACTCGATCACATCGACGAACCCAAGCTTCTCGAATCGTTTGCCTCTGCGTATGCCAGCCTGCTGAAGCAAAATGCGGGTGAATTCGCATTCAGAAGGCACGAGTGGACAGCGCGCCTGCGTGAAAACACCGCTTTTCGACGCCGTATCTTTCCGCTCGTATTAGACCGCCTCCTGGATTCACCGAACGACATCGAGCTCCTGTCCATATCCAGCGCCCCACTTATCGATCAAGATGATTTCCTCTGGTTGGCAACTCAGCTCGAGCATGCGGGATCTCCCGCTCTTCGAGCCGGAGTTGCCACAGTGATGCGACGGGTCTTCGACTGGACCGATCCAGAACATGTGGATCGATTGATCACAGCAGCGCACCGACATCCCGAAATAAAGGAACGCTTCTCGCACTGGCTCGCAACGGTCAATCTCCAATCGGACGAGGCCGCGCGCCAACGGAAGGCCCATCTGGAAGATCAGGAATGGCAGAAAAAAATTGGCGAGCGGACTGCGCGAGCGCGCATCGAACCTCCGCCAAAGGAACGCATCGCAATTCTGCTCGATCGCTTCGAACGGGGCGAGCATGACACGTGGTGGCGCCTGACCCAAGAATTAACACTGGAGGAAACCAGTACATACGACGGCTGCGATGACGATGACGACATCACAGTTACGCCGGGGTGGAGAGATGCTGACCGCATCACGCGGCAGCGTATTGTCGATGCGGCCTGGCGTTATGTGCACGCGCGCGATGCGGCGCAAGTCGAGTGGTTCAATAAAACCGGCACTTTCTCTTGGCCAGCCGTTGGGGGGTTCAGGGCTCTGTACCTGTTGCATAAACAAACGCCAGACCTTTTCCAGAGTCTGCCGCCGGAGGTGTGGCGTCGATGGATGCCGATCATCGTTGCCCATCCAAAGTTCGGCGATCCCCAGACCCACGTGGTTCTGACGCAGCACGCCTATAAAGCCGATCCAACTGCCGTCAAAGACTGGCTGCTCCGATACATTGACCGAGAGAACGAAGCCGACCGCGGATTTGACAAGACCACCGAACTTGAAGCGATCGTCGATGAACCTTTGGCCGAGGCACTCCTGGAGAAAGTTCGGTCACCCAAGATTAAGGCGTCAGTTTCCCAACCCATCCTTCGCCTCCTCATGGAGAAGGGTGGCCCCGGCGTCGCAGCTTTATGCCGCGAATGGCTGCGTCTCCCGCTGTCCACTGAAGCCGAAGATCGAAAACGTGCCGTCTGCGCGGCACGACTTCTCCTGCAACGCGCGCCCGACGGGGGATGGACTGCCATCTGGCCCGCGATTGTTCAGGATTCAAGTTTCGGCCGAGAGCTATTCGAGGAAGTCGCGTATGAAGCCTTTTCGCATCCTGCGGAAGTCGTGCGCGGACTGCCCGAGCGTGAGATTGAGGATCTTTACGTGTGGCTGGTCGCACAATACCCGCCGTCGTCAGACCCTAAAATCGAACTGGGGGTTGCGCCCTTTATCGATAAGCGCGAAGCCGTAGCAACCTTCCGCGATCAACTCCTGTCGCACCTGGCAGATCGTGGCACGCGCGCCGCCACCGCGACCATTTCAAGGCTCGTAATGCGGTTCCCCGAGCACAAATCGATGCGTTTCTTGCTCGCGCGGGCTGAAGAGAATATGCGCCGGAACACCTGGTCCGCACCATCATTGGCAAACCTATTTGCGCTGGTCTCACACAGCCGGAGGCGTTTGGTCGAAAGCGAAGCGGAACTCTTATCCGTCGTTATCGAGTCCCTAAACCATCTCCAAGGGGAGCTGCACGGCGAATCCGCAAGGGCCCAGTTCCTTTGGAACCACCCATGGGAAGAGAACGCCACGCCAAAACATGAAACAGAGTTGAGTGATTTTATCCGCTGCTATCTGGTCGACGATCTCGAACGGCGCGGGATCGTCGCGAATCGGGAGGTCGAGATACGCCCTGGCGCAAAGCCAGATATTTTGATAACCGCGCTGCCCGACAAAAAGGGAGGGCCCGGCACCGCGTTCAACGTGGTTTTGGAGGTCAAAGGCTGCTGGCACCGCGAGATCGAGACAGCCATTGAAACCCAGCTCGTCGATCGTTATCTGCCCCGCAACCTGTCGCGTCACGGGCTCTATGTTGTGGTGTGCTTCAGTCGCGAAAAACATCTGGATGCGCTGCGCATGATGCTGGAGAGAAAATCCGACGCGATGAGCAGGGACGGCATCACGGTTCGTTCGATAGTGCTCGACGCCTCTCTTCCAGAACGTGGCTCTCAAAGAAAAGGGAAACGGACGCAAAAGGGCACCCGCGCTTCGCGGACCACCGGGACCAGCGATCGATCCTGAAAGGAAGCGGATCTTGGTATTCGCGACAACCGGGCTGGCGAACGCGGCGTGATCCCATGGGCCCTTCATGTCGCCGGCGCCTTCGGGATACCGCCCGGCCGGCGATGTCGGCCAAATATATGGGCTAGAAATGATCCGGTGCCCATCTATGTTTAGCCTCCATGACAGCCCGACCGATTCAGCCGTCGATCGCATTTCTGGCACCCGCACTGTGCCTGCTTGCGGGGTGCGCCTCCGTGAGCATCCGCGACCAGCAAGTGAGCAGCCACAAACCCAAGGCCAAGCCCGCGATGATCTACGTGGCCCCGTTCGAGACTCGCGGGGCGGCGTTCAACGTGGACCGCGAGGGCCAGGAGCTTGCCTCCTTCAAGCAGGCCACCGCCGAGATGCTGCAATCCAAGCTCATCGAGCGGCTGCCAGAAATCGCGCCCGCGGAACGTGCCCCGAAAAAACTACCCGCGAGCGGGTGGCTGGTGAAGGGACGGTTCATCCGGGTGAATCAGGGCAGTCGCGCGCTCCGCGCGACCATCGGCTTCGGCCTGGGGGCCACGAAGATGGAAACGGAGGTGGCCATCTATGACCTCGCCATCTCGAAAAAGGAACCCTTCCTCAAGTTCTTGACGACGGGCGGCAGCAATGCGGAACCCGGCGCACTGGGAAGCGCTGGCACCACGCTCGTCGCGGGGGTCAGCGCGCTCTACAGCGCGCTCGGCAACGCCGCCCACGGCATCAGCGAGGACGCGTGGCGCACCTCACGTGAGATTCGCAATCACCTCGTCGACTACTGCCGGGAAACGGGCCTGTAGGCACGGATCTCGAAGATCGCCGCGCGGTCGGAGCCGTTGGTGGCTTGGACACGGATGCGGAGGCGGTCGGCCTCGGCGGGCTGGAAGCAGTGGCGCCGGAGACGATGGAAGTTGCCCTCGACCTTCTCGCTCGCAACGACCTGTTCGCCCCTGATCAATTCCACGGTGTAGTCGCGGATCGTCTCCGGCTGGGGCCCACGGATCATCTTGGCGGTTTTCGCCGCGCTGGCCGTGAGCGTGAGTTCGCGCTCAAAGCCAGTATCGAAGGTGATCTGGACCCAGCCGATGCGCTGCGGTTTCTTCCATGCCAGCTCGATCCACGTGTCGCCGGTGAGCCTGGTGCCCCAACGATGTTTCCACTCGTCGGGCATATCGCGGACCTCGCCGGTGAGGACATTGGCGGCGGGGCCTAGCTCCGCGGCGGAGGCCCGGGCCTCCGCGGCGCGGGCGAGATCGGCGGGATCCTCGTTGCGGATGTTGCGGATCGACTGGTCGTCCAGCAGGAGCCGCTGCTGGAGAGCCACGACCCGTCCGGGGTCGGCGGAGAGCTCCTTCGGGAGGATATTGTCCTTGGCGCAGAGCGCGGCGGCGGTGCCGGCGGCCTGGCCCATGACCGCGCAGGTGGCCATGACGCGCGTCGAGGTGAAGGCCACGTGGCTCGCGCTGATGTTGCGGCCCGCCATGAGCAGGTTCGCCACATTCTTCGAATACAGGCTTCGGAACGGAATATTGTAGACCTCCTGCACAGGGCTCGGCGTGAAGGGTCTGATGTCCTTGCCGTAGAATCCTTCGGGGGGGTGCTCGTCCATGGCCCAACCGCCGATCGCCACGCCGTCCGTGAATTGTTTCCACGCGCCCTCGATCTCGGGCTGAACAAAAACATGCGGGCCCAGGAGCCTTCGGCTCTCGCGCTTGCCTGGCACCATGCCCACGAACTCGAGGGCCCAGTTCGCCGCATCGGGCCGCGCCCCGCTATTCTTGATGTAATCCCATACGCCGAGGACGATCGACAGCAATTCGAACCTCAGCCTCTCGTTGTCCTTGATCGTGTTGCCCATGCCCCCCAGCTCGATCCACCAGTACCCGTAATCGAGTTCGGTGGGCTTGCGAAAGACGAGGTCCGTTTCGGAGATCTTCTTCGCCCATGACGGCGGGGTGAATGGCATCGGTCGGTCGTGTTGCCGGGCTGTGAAAAGGATGCTGGAGCCCTGCGTGCGCGAGTCGCCGACATCCGGCGCCAGTTCCTCGGCAGAGTCCAGTTTTCCCTCGCGGCCCCAGTGGAACTCCGCGCCCGCCTCGAAACCCAGTCGGCTGTCCCCGGTGCAATCGGCGTAGAGCGGTGCCCTGACCCGGTACAGCGTCTCGGTCTTGTCGCAACGCGCCCATGCGGTCCCGATGCGCCCGTCTTTCACTTCGGCCCGGAACACGGCGGTGTCCAGAAGCAGCGTGATGTTTCTCTCGCACACGATCTTGTCGTAGAGCATGAGATCCCACAGCTCGTAGGCGCGGTGCGGATTGCGCGCCGCATCCTCAAGCCGCAGCTCCTCTATGATTCCGCCCTCGCGCCAACCCTTGCGGCTGCCGTGTTTGTCGGCGCCGACGATATGCATGCGGACCTCGCTGCTGGCGTTGCCGCCCAGTCGCGACCGGTCCTGCACGAGGACGACCCTCGCGCCGTTCCGCGCGGCGGCCAGCGCCGCGCATACCCCGGCCATGCCTCCTCCCGCGACCATCAGTTCGCAATCCAGGTCCACCACCGACATCCCCGGCTCCGCCGCGTATAGCTCCGAGGGCTTCGGCTTTGGCTCGATTGCGGCCAGCGCCGCCTTGATCGCCTCGTGCGATGTCGGTCCATGCGCGCCCTCCGCCGCGCGGGCCGCCGGAGCCCGAACGATCAGGCTGTAGCCCGCGAATGCGGCGGCCGACCCCAAAAACCCGCGGCGCGAGAGCGCCGAACCGGCATCCTTCTTGCGTTGCATAGACTGGAAATCTGGACGATCCACGATGGCCCGGCAAGCGCGACCGCGGAACCAACCGCAGGCCGAGCCCCTGAGCGTCTGGCGCCCAATCGCCGCTGGCTATCGGCTGCTCCAGGTCGCTTGCGCGTGGATCTCTGCGGAAGTAGCCTGTCGCCCATGCCCGATGGACCGTGGGCCGATTTGCCCAACACCGCCGGCGAACCGGAGCGAGAGAGGAAATCGCGCCAATACAACCTCATCGAGGGAATCGGCGTGATGATCATCATCCTCGTTTCCCTCTGGTGGATCGCCTACCCGTTCGGCGTCCTCATGGGGTGGCGTGCCGCCGACGCAGTCAGCCGATCAATCCTAGGTGGGCTGTTCCCCTTCGTGTTGCTCATCAGTCCTTGGTTGCACGGCGACACCGCGGCGTCTCGCGGGCTCGGAAGCCCGCGGTGGGTGTGGCGCGTGATGACCCTCGGACACGGCCGTCGGCGCCTGGGATTCGCGCTCCTGATCGGGGCACTCACGCTGCTCATGACCATCGCCCTGTACCGCAATGCGCCGGGGGCAGCGCGATTTCTCCTGGGCATCCCGCCGGAAATAGTGCTGGCCGCGCGGGAGAGCGACGGCGGACGGGCCCTCTCGTTCCTCGCTTGCCTGCTACTCGGCGCGCTCTGGACCACCTGCGTTTTTCGCTACGACAACTTCCTCTCCGCCCTGGCGGTCGCCGGGAAGATCCTCGCGGCCCTTCTCCCGGTGATCCTGATCCTCGCCCTCGCTTTCAACGGGACGGCCGCCTTCACCGGGCTGGACGTCCGCGCCCACGGCCGCGGCGCCCTCGGCTACGTCTTCTGGGGCGCCATCCAACAACTGCTGTTCTGCGGCTACTTTGGCACGCGGCTGCGAAAGGGGTTCGCCCCGGCGGATGAACCCGGGACATTTCCATGGCGCAGGCTGCTCGTGGCCGTGCTCAATGGTCTGTTCTTCGGTCTCATCCACATCAATAGCTGGTCCCTCGTTGTGGCCACATGGATCCTCGGGACCTTTCTCTCTTGGGCATTCATGGAGGACCGCGGTCGGAATCTTTTTGCGCTGGGCATCGTGCATGGCGTGCTCGGAAGCTGCACGAGCTGGCTGTTCAGCCGCACCCAAGAGCTGCACGTCCGCATGCGCGTCGGGCCGTGGTGGATGTCGCCCCCGCCCGATCCGGTCACACTGGCGGTGGCCAGCATTATCATCGTAGGGCTCTGCGTCTTTGTCCTCGCGGTGTTGCGCGGTCGGCGGCGGGGCGAGGATCCCAGATGACCCTCCGCCGAATCTGCCCGGGCTACTTCCCCATCGCCCAGCGCAGGGCGTACTGCGCCTTGTTCAATTCGGCGACGGTATTGGCGTAGTCGAGGCGAGCGCGGTCCAAGTCCTGGTGCGATTGGATATGCTCCATCACGGCACCGACCCCAAACTCGCGGCGCTCATCGGTGAGGCGGAAGGTCTCTCGCGAGGCCTCGAGGGCCTTTCGCGCGATGAGAACTTGGTCGCGGAGGGAGAGGGCGCGCTCCCGGGCCTCCACCACCTGTCGACGCACTTCGTCGCGGGCCCTCTCCAATTCAAATTCGCCCATGTCGGCGCGCGCGCGGGCGGTGCCGATCCGGCCGGCGTCGAACAGTCCCCCCGGGCCGATGCGCCAGCCGAGGTTCACCGAATACTCGCGATTCTCCTCGGCCTCCTTGGGCCCGGGATCGCCCGTGCCGCCACCGAGTCCACCGTAGTACGCCTGCGCGCCGATCGATGGAAACACAGGCCCATAGACCGCGCCATCCTTGGCCTTCTCGGCCGCGTCGCGGCGGAACCCCGCGGCGCGCAACTCGGGCCGCGCCTCGAGCGCCGCGGCCACGAGCGCCTGCACCGGCGCACCCACGTCGTCGATCGAGAGCGGCGCCAGATCCGTGTCGCGCGGCAAGAGTTCCACGGCTGGATCCAGCCGCAGGACACGAGAGAGTTTCGCGGAGGCCGTCCTCTGCCGCTCCTGCGCCTGGCGCAGGGCCATGGCATCGCGCTCGGCCTGGGCCTCCGCGCGGTACGTGTCGCCCTTGAACGCGATCCCCTCGTCGCACGCATGGCCCACCTGCGCCGCGAAATCGCGCGCGATGCGCACGGTCTCCTGGCCGATGCCAACGGCGGCGCGCGCGCGGGCCAGCTCGAAATAGCCCGTCGCCGCCTCGAGCACACGGTCGCGGCGTTCCGCATCAAGCGCCTCATTGGCGGCGGCGGCTAGGCGATGCGCCGCAAGGGACGCGAAAATCGATTCGCCCAATTCGAGTTGGGCGTTCAGCGCCGCGCCCGCGACGTACGTGTTCTTGTTCGTCTCGAAGACGTTGCCATCCACCCGCTGGAGGTTGCCCTCGTGACGGCGGAAACCGGCCGACGCCCCGATCCACGGGAAGAACCCGAGCTGGGCCTCGAGATGCCGGGCGCGCGCCTCGTAGACCTTGGCCTGCGCGATCTGGACATCGACGTTCTGCGCCCCGGCCAGTCGAAGCGCCGTGGGCAGATCGATCGGCAGCGGGCCCGGAGCGGACGCCGCTGGCCCGGAGTCGGCGTGGGCGGATAATCCCGCCATGAGGACCAATAGACCCAGCGTCAAACCGCACAGCGCCAAGGTGGGTCGATGAAT
Organism: Verrucomicrobiota bacterium; assembly: GCA_029560585.1. Lineage (GTDB taxonomy): Bacteria > Verrucomicrobiota > Verrucomicrobiia > JADLBR01 > JADLBR01 > JADLBR01. Next base: position 39,642 of record JAKQKQ010000099.1, read on the forward strand.
CACCGATCCCGACACTGCTTGGTTTTGGACTGCGGTGGCAGAGCGGAGCGACGACACCGCTTTTCCGTCCGGCGAAGCCGGGACCGGCAAGCCCGGTCCTTCGCCAACGCACTGCACGGCTCCAAAGCGGCGTCGCCACCCCTGCCGGAGTTCTGCCGCCGCAGTCCAAGAACCCCACCAGCGCCGCATCGATCCCCCGCTCACGGCCCCTTCGCCTCCCTCGCGCGCACCTCTTGCCCGTCCGCGAGCGCCGTGCCGGTCGGCACCAGCACCGCCTCGCCGTCCGCAACACCATCCGTTATCTCCGCCATCGCCCCGTCGTTAAAACCCACTTTCACGGCGCTCTTCTTGGCTTTGCCTTCAACCAGTTTGAACACGGAGGCGCCCCCTTTCTCCATGACCAGGGCGCTGACGGGCAAGCATATCACGCCGTCGTGTTTTTCCACCCCCAAGCGGATTGTCGCGTACATGCCCGGTCGCAGCTCTCGGCCTGGGTTCGGCACATCGGCCTCGACGAGCATCGACTGGGTTGCCCCATCCAACGCATAGGCGAGCCGTGACACCGTGCCCGCGAACGTCTTTCCCGGTAGCGCGTTGGCGGTCATCTTGACGGGTTGCCCCACCCTCACCAGAGAGGCCTCGATCTCCGGCACCGGCACCTGCGCGCGGACGGTATCAAAATCCATGATGGTCAGCACCTCCGCATTTTGTGCGGCGCTCCCGGATGTCGCCGCGGGAATGAAGGCGCCAGGATCCACGAAGCGCGCGGTGACCACCCCATCAAACGGCGCGACCAATTTCGCGTAGGCCAGGAGTGTCTCGGTGCGCTCCAGCCCGGCCCTCGCCATCTCGAGTCGGCCAAGCGCCTCATCGACCGCCTGCGGCATCACGAGATCTGGCGATTTCTTGCTCGCGCCCTCGACGCGCCTGAATTCCGCTTCCGCGACCCTCACCTCGGCCCGATAGCGCGACAGGTCGGCCACCAACTCCGGCACCTCGATCTCGCCAAGCACCTGGCCAGATTTCACCCCATCGCCCTTGTCCACAGCCAGCGACCTCAGGTAGCCGGCCACTTTCGCGTACAGCGTCGCCTGCTGGTTGGCCCGGATGCTTCCCGGCAACGTCACAAACCGAAAGACCTCACCCCGGGTGGCCTTGACCACATTCACCTCCGGTGCGGGCTTGGCATCGGCCGCCACCCCCAAGTTGCACGCCCAGCCCAGCACGATCACGGCGGAGAATCTCTCGCGCAAAGCCGCCAAGAACGCCAAGGATGCCTTTGCGCCTTGGCGTCTTTGCGTGAGATACGGATTCTTCGAATCAGCCATCTGCCTATTCCTCCGATTTGTCCCGTGCATCCTGACCCTCCCTTCAATCGTGACCCACCGGAGAGACAAAATGCCCGCTGAGCGGGTCGTCCGGATCCAGCGAACTCGACTGGTTGCCGGTCTTCCGGCGGACGAGCACGAACACGACCGGAAGCACGAAAAGTGTCGCCACCGTGCCTAGCGCGAGGCCACCGACCACGGAACGGCCGAGCGGGGCCGTTTGCTCGCCCCCCTCGCCCATGCCCAGCGCGAGCGGCATCATTCCCGCGATCATCGCGCAACTCGTCATCAGGATCGGGCGCAGGCGACTCCTCGCACCAGAGACGGCCGCCTCAATTGCGTCGGCGCCGCCCACGTGCGCGCGCTCCGCGAAGGTCACCAGGAGGATCGCGTTGGCGACGGCGACACCGACCGCCATGATCGCCCCCATCGCGGACTGGATGTTCACCGTCGTGCCAGTCACCCACAGCGCGACCACGACCCCGGTCAACACGGCCGGCACCGTCGATACGACCGCGAAGGACAGCCGCAGCGACTCGAAGTTGGCCGCCAGCATCAGGAAGATGACCACGACCGCGATCATCAGGCCGGCGCCGAACCCATCCATCAGTTGCTGGAAGGGAACGACCTGGCCGCGCAGGTCCAGCTTCGTTTTGGCGTCCGGAGGTGGCCCGGCCTCGGCGATCGTCCTCCGGATCGCCCGGATCGCGGAGCCGAGGTCGGTGCCGTGTATGTTGGCGGTGATGCTGACGACGCGCGCCAGATTGTAGCGCTCGTACGTGCCCACCGCGGTGCCCTCCTTGATATCGGCAACGTTGCGCAGGAGCATGGTCCTGCCCCCCTCGGCCGAGACCGGGATGTTCCGCAGGTCCTCGATGGTCTGCGTGCGCTCCTCGGGTATCTGGACCTGAAGGTTGTAGCTGATGCCGGAGCTGGGATCGGCCCAGAAGTTCGGCACCGTGAACCGGCTCGAGGTCGTCGCCGCGACCAGCGAGCGCGTCACATCCGAGACCTTCACGCCGAGCAGGCCCGCGCGCTCGCGGTCGACGTTCACGTTGACGGTTGGAAAATCCAGTGTCTGCGCGATCTGCACGTCCCGCAGGAACGGGATCTCTTGCAGGCGCCCCAGGATCCGCTCGGCATATTCTTTGTTTATCGCAATGTTCGGGCCGCTGACGGCCACCTCGATGGGCGTGGGCGAGCCGAAGCTCATCACGCGCGCCACGATATCCTGTGGCTCGAACGATAGCCGCACGTCCGGCAGCTCGCCCGCGAACACCCGGCGCAGGCGTTCTTTGAAATCCTCGATCCGCCTGCCGGCGTCGCCGTTGAGCTGCACGGCGAGCCAGCCTTCCTCCGGGCCACCATTCCAGAGGTGCACGAGGTTCACCGGAAAACTGGCGTTGTGGACGCCCACCATGCCGATGCTCACGGCGACCCGGTCTTCGCCGCCGGCCTCCCGCGCGATGGTGGCGAGGATCTCCCGCGCGATCTGCTCGGTGCGCGCAACTTGCGTGCCGCTTGGCGCGCGAAACCGAAGCGCGAATTGTCCACTGTCCGACTTGGGAAAGATCTCCGTGCCAAGGCGGCCACCAATGAGCCATACTGTCGAGCCGGCCACGACGACATAGGCCACCACCACCAGCCACCGCGCCGCGACCACCCCGCGAAGGAAGCCGGCGTACGTCCTCTGCAATCGGCCGATGAATGTGGCATCGTGCACCTCGCCCGAGTGGCCGCGCAGGAACCAGATCGAGAGAATCGGCACGAGGCTGCTGGAGAGGATGAACGAGGCGGCCATCGAGAAACCGACTGCCAGGGCGAGCGGCACGAATAACGCCCTTGCCGCGCCCACCATGAAGAACGCCGGGATGAACACCGCCAGGATGCACAGCATCGCCAGCAGCCGCGGGAGCGTCGTCTCGCGCGTCCCATCCAGAGCCGCGCGCGCCAGGGAACTGCCGCGCGCGATGTTAGCGTGGATGTTCTCCACCGCCACCGTCGCCTCGTCCACCAGGATGCCGACCGCCAGCGCCATGCCGCCGAGGGTCATCAGGTTGATGTTCTGTCCCGAGACCCAGAGCGCAAAGGACGCGGCCAGCAGCGAGAGCGGTATGTTGATGACCACGATGAACGCGCTGCGCCAGTCGCGCAGGAACAGCAGCACCATCAGGCCCGTGAGGATCGCGCCGAATCCCCCCTCCCTGAGCAGGTCGCCGATGGACCGCTTCACCACGGGCGACTGATCAAACTCGTAGCTGACCCTGATTCCCTCGGGCAGGAGCTTCTGGAACTCGGGGATGTTCCTCTTGACCAGGTTCACCACCTCCAAGGTCGAGGCGTCGCCGCGCTTGGTCACCGGCAGGTACACCGTGCGGCGGCCATTCGCCAGCGCGTAGCCCGTCGTGATGTCGGCGGAATCCTCCACCGTCGCCACGTCGCGCAAGAAAACCGCGCCCGTCGCGGTCCGCTTGAGCGCCACACCCTCGAGGTCCTTGATGTTCGAGACGATCGCGTTGACCGGCACGATCGGATACTTGCCATCCAGATTCATGTTGCCCGAGGGGCTGATGACATTCCCCTCCGCGAGCGCCCTCACGATGTCATCGGGCGATAGCCCGCACGCGCGCATCCGATCGGGGTTGACGTTCACGATGATCCCGCGCGAGCTGCCCCCGAACGGCGGCGGCGCCGATACGCCCGGCAGCGTCGCAAAGGCCGGACGCACGCGATTGAGCGCCTGGTCCTGCATCTGGTTCAGCGTGATGCCCGGGTCGTCGGTCGAAAAGACCAGGTACCCGACGGCCACGCTGCCCGCATCGAAGCGCATGATGAACGGCGGGACCGTCCCCGGCGGCATGAACGCGCGGGCCCTGTTCACGTACGCCACGGTCTCCGACATCGCCTGCGACATGTCCGCGCCGGGGTGGAACTGGAGCTTCATGATCGAGGCCCCCTGAATCGACTTCGATTCCACGTGCTCGATGCCGCTGATGTAGAGAAAGTGATACTCGTAGCGGTAGGTCAGGTACCCTTCCATCTGCAGCGGGTCCATGCCACCGTACGGCTGCGCGACGTAGATGGTCGGAATCCCAAGAGGCGGGAAAATGTCCCGCGTCATCCGCCCCAGCGCCACCCATGCACCCAGCGCCACCGCGATCACCAGCACGATCACCGTCATCGGACGCCGCAGGCTGAGCTGAACGAGGGTCATGATGAAGCCCTGCCTATTAGATGAAGCGATTCATTTGTCAAACGACGCTTATCCCCACGCAAGCGTGCTCCGCGGCTCGAATCCAAGAGCTATCTCACCCGCTCTGGTTCGCGCCCCATAAGCTGTCCCCCATCCCCAGACACCGGACCACGCCCCGCGTCTTTAAGCGCGGCGGTCCTCCGCCGCTTTTCGGACCCACGAATAGCAGAATCCTTGAGCGGGGCGCCCGCTCACATCCGCTGGTGCGTCCGTGCCCCGGAAAGCCCAACGCCGTCCTCCCGCGCCGCACGTTCCTGGGAGAGATTGCGCCTGATGACGTCGGCGAGTTCCGCCATCGTGAAGGGTTTTCCTATGCTATCGAAAAACCCGTATTCCTTGGGGTTGGCCAGCACGGGGTCCTCCGCATATCCGCTCACGACCACCGCGGGCACGTCTTGATCCATTTTCCGGATCTCCGCGATCGTCTCTTTGCCCCCCATGCCTCCGCGGATCATTAGGTCAAGGAGGATGAGCCCGAACGGCCGACCCGCCCCGCGCGCATCGAGGTAGGCCTGGACGGCCCCCTCCCCATGAGGAACACACGTGCACCCGTAGCCCAGGCGCTCCAGCATCTTGCCCAGGGTGCCCCTGATGCCCGCGTCATCCTCCATCAGCAGTATCCTGATCTCTCCCGCGCGAGACTCGCCGGGCGAATCCGCCCGCGCCGACTCGATTTTCTTGGACGCGGGCAGATACACGTGAAACCTGCTGCCCCTGCCAGGTTCCGACTCGACCTCGATGCCCCCGCCGTGACGTTCCATGATCGACAGGCATGTCGAAAGACCCAGGCCACTGCCCTTCTGCTTGGTCGTGAAAAAGGGGTCGAAGATCCGCGCCTGTGTCGCCTTCGACATCCCGATGCCGTTGTCCTCAAACGACACCCTCACGTATCTTCCGGCGGGCAGCGAACCGCGCCCATCTATCTCCAGAACAAAGTTCGTGGCCCTGATTCGGATATGGCCGCCGGCCGGCATCGCCTGCCGCGCGTTGATGACGAGGTTGTCCACGACCTGGCCCAATTGGTTCCTGTCGTAGTTGCACCACCACAGGTCGGAATCGATTTCGAAATCGCACCCGACATCGGCGCCGCCCAGTGCAAATCTCGCGGCGTGCTCCAAGAAGGGAAAGAGCGGTTCCGCCCTGCGGATCGGCGCGCCACCTTTTGCAAAGGTCAGCAGCTGGTTCGTCAGGCCGCGGGCCCGGTTCATCGTGTTGAGTGCCGCGCGCAGATAGTCCTCCCCCTCGCGCCCCGGCAATGTGCCGAGCGCGAGCTCGACATGGCTAAAGATATTGCCCAGCAGATTGTTGAAATCGTGGGCGATGCCGGCCGCCAAGATGCCGAGGGATTCGAGCTTCTGCCTCCTCTGCGCCTCCTCGGCGAATCGCACTTTCTCCGTCACGTCCCTGAATGCCAACACCGAGCCGATCATCTTGCGCTCCCCATCGACGATCGGGGCGCCGCTCCCAGAGATGACCCTCCTTGCCCCGTTTCGCGCCACGAGGACCGCGTCACCGGGTATCTCGGTCGTCTGATTCTCCGCCAGAACCGGATGGATCGGGTCCCCGTGCGGCTCGCCGGTCCTCTCATCGACGACCGAGAAGACCGAGGACAGCGCCTTGCCTTCCGCCTCCGCCTGCGGCCAACCCGTGAGTTCTTCTGCCACCCGGTTCATGATCACGATGCGCCCGGCCGTGTCCGTCGCGATCACGCCGTCGGCAATGCTCCGCAGCGTGACCGCGAGCCGTTCCCTCTCATCCCGCAGCCGGATCTCCGCCCTCTTTTGTTCGGTCGTATCTAACTCGATGCCGTCCCACACGATATTTCCGGGCGGATCCGTGCGCGGCACGGAGACGAATCGACGCCAACGGACTTCGCCCGATGGAAGCCGAACCCTGACCTCGACGTCGAGTTTCGTGCGGTTCCTGGCGGCGTCGGCCTCTGCGCTGAAGACCATGGCCCGGTGCTCTTCGCAAACCTGGTCATACAGCAGTTTCGGATTGCGCCGCACATCCTCCACCTTCAGGCCATGCAGCCGTTCGAGGGCAGGGCTCAGGTATGTGAAGCGTCTATCCCGCCCGTCCGGCCCACTATTAATCTGGTAGAGCATCCCGTCGGCGAGATTCTCGCTGAGGAAACGAAGTTGGTCGGAGCCATCGCGGCCAGGTGAGATCGGGCCCATGAATATAAATCCGTAAAAGTTTGGCAGAATCCACCCGCACGAACAAGGTCATTGCTTGACGCATCTGGCGCGGTGGACGAGGAAGCCGTCGGCATCGGTCACTGACCTGAAACTTCGGGCGCTGTTCTCGGGCGCGGCTCGGGCCCCGACCCAGGATCCGGGCCGGGAGGG
>JAKQKQ010000100.1 GCA_029560585.1 Verrucomicrobiota bacterium
ATCCGGTGATGCGAATCCAGCAAAATCCTCTCGGCCCAGGAGATTGTCCCGTGCCCGCCTAACCCCGGTGCCCCTCGCGTGACACGAGCGCCCCCCTGAGCATCACGAGTTCCTGCAGGTTCTCGGCCGTGAGCAGGCCGATCAAGCTGCCATCCCTCAGGACGGGTATGTTCGCCGCGCCCGTCTCCCGCATCAGCCCCAGGGCCGTCTCGATCGGGTCCTCCTCTTTCAGCGAGAGGCAACCCCGGATCATGAAATCCGCCACCGCCGCCTCGCGCCCCGCCTCGGCGAGGCCTCGCACCAACTGCGGTCGAGTGAGGATCCCCACCACGCGATCGGACCGCATGACCGGAAAGTCCTGCTGCGACCCCGCGAGAAGCTCCCGTGCCGCATTCTCCAGCGTGTCCGCCTCGACCAGCGTGCGGAAGTGCGTCAGCATGGCGTCTGCCACCCTCAGGCCCCGCAGCCGCAGATTCGTGGACACGGATTCCGCCTCGGCCTGCGCCCCAAGGAAAACGAACAGCGCTATGAAAACCAGCAGGGGATTGCTCCACAGCACCAGTCCGGCGAACCCGAATACCACCGCCAGGGCCTTGCCGATCCCCGCCGCAATCCGCGTTGCCGCAGCGTAGTCCATCGCGCTGGCCAACAGCGCTCGGAGCACGCGTCCCCCGTCCATCGGAAATGCCGGGATCATGTTGAAAAGGACCAGGACCACGTTGGCCGTCGCCAGCGACACCAGAAAGTTTCCGCCCACGATGTCGATCCCATGAAAAACCTCGAGCCCGCTTCGGAAAACCACGACGCAGCCCAGGACGATGGCGATGACGACGTTGACCGCGGGCCCCGCCAGCGCCACCAGCAATTCCTGCCAGGGTTTTTCCGGCATACGCTTTAGCCGCGCCACGCCCCCGATGGGAAGCAGGATGATGTCCTTGGTCTGTATGCCAAACTGCTGCGCCATAACCGAATGCCCCAACTCGTGCAGCAGCACGCATCCAAAAAGCGACACGAGAAAACCGGCCCCCTGCACCGCCATCCAGACCCCCTGCCCCTTGACCAGGTACAGCGTGAAAATGAATCCCAAGAACAACAAAAAGGTCCAGTGGATGAAAATGTCGATGCCGCGCACCCTGCCGATCTTGATGGACCAAGTCATACGATTATCTCCACGAACCCCAGATTGTGCCCGCTCCCGGCCCCCCGTCAAATGCGCTCATGCCGGCTGCCCGACACAGGCAGCCCACATAACTTGCAACAGGACGTCTGCGTCATGGCCTTTCGATGGATGCACCATGCGAGCATCCTGGGGCGGGCCCGGTCCCCGGCTCCAGGCGGAAAACCAACCGCAATTTCGGCGCCGCAGCCAGCGCCGTTCGCATCGCCCTTTCATCCCGGAATGTCCCCGCAAGATGTCGGCCCTCGCACGCGACCTCGACCAGGTCCTCACGAAATGGCCAGGGTGTCACCCTCCACCCGAACCCCGAATCGCCCTCGGCGGTTAGCCGCAAGGTGCAGCGCCCGCCCGCGTCAGGCGCGTCTGTGGCCAACCACTCGCCCGACGAATGCATGCACAGCCCCAGGGAGAGCCAATCCCAGGTGGCGATCAGCGCCCTGTTTCGCGCGATGATCCCCTCGGAGCAATGCGGCGAATAACTCTCGTCGCGGCGCAGTTCCTCGATCAGCGTATCCCGCGCCAATTGCTGGCACTCCACGAATCCGCGCACCGCCTGCTGCTCCACCGGATCTTTCGGCTCCGGGTTCCGCTCGCGCAACCACAGCCCATGCAGGCACAGCAACAGCCCCGCATAGCGGCTCATCCCCCCGATCATCTGCACTCCCGTCGGCCACACCCGCAGGTGTTCCCGCAGCGGCATCTCGTCAAAATGATGCGGCAATCCCGTTCGCACATCCAGGGTCGGCGCCAACTCCCACTCGTGCCACCCGCAATCGTGCTGCTCCGCCGCCAGGCACACGTCCTCGTGCGGTTCAAACGAACCGAAGCGCTCGTTGCCCCACAGCCGCGCCAGTTGGCCCGAAAGCCAGGCGTGCGCCGGCTGCGTCACCACCACCAATCCACCCGCTATTCTGCGATGTACCATCGTGTTCTCCCTGGCCTCAAACCAGACGGCCAATCCTAGCGACCCGGCCGATCCCAGCGCCCGGTGCGCCGCTAGCAGCCTGTCGGACTTTGGAAAGTCCGCAAGGCTGCCAGCAAGCAAAACCGCCTGGCACTTATTTGGTTGCGATACATGCGGAACAAGAGGAATCGCCCGATCGCCACCCTGATCTCGGGGCCTGTCATCTTATCAAACTCGTACACCTTCAAACAAACAGGCGGTTTTGCCAGAGGAATCTGTCGGCCTACGTCCGACAGATTCCTAGCCCAGCACCACCTCCGTATCCCGATAAACCCCCGCCCGCAACTCCGCTGTGGCCCCCTTGGCCCGCACAACGACGTCGCCCTCGATGACCACGCCCGCCAAGAAAGACACCGGGCCCTCGACGCGGAGTGAACGGCACCGCCGCAGCGATGGCGCACCACAAGGAAAACGCTCCTCAAAGTCCGCGATGTTCCTGAAGAATCGAGGGTCCAGCGCGACGTGCGGCGGCTCGCCATCGAATGCCGGCTCAACCCTCCCATCACTCGTGACCTCGTAGGCGTCGGACCGCAACACCAACAGATCGGCGGTGGTCTTGACCGGCGCAAAGCGCGCCCTCGGCACCGCGACAGCCGACGAATCCTCGAAGCACTCGATCGCGGCGCCCATGGCAGTCTCCAATTGGATCACCGGCGTGCTCCCGGGATCCCGCGGATCGACGGTCTTTCGGTTGATGATCGCGGGCAGAGGCACCACGCCGCCATCGACAAGGAGATCTCGCACCCCATCCAGGCGAAGCCAGAGATTGTTCGTATTGAAAAAGGCGTGCCTCCCGATCTCCCGAAACATCGCGGAATCCTCCGCGCGGCATTGGGCCACCTCGCGCAAGCACAGCCGCCCATCGGTCTTGCGCCGACAAAGATGCCCGCCCTTCTTGTCCGACTCCGTGCGCCGCGCAACCTCCATCATGAACGGCGCGCCGGAATCCACGAACATCCTCAGGAGGCCCGGGTCCAGCGTCGCACCCAGGTTGTCCGCGTTCGACACAAACAGGAATCTGGCACCTTCCTTCCAAAGCCGATCCAACCAGCCCGAGTCGGCCAGCGCGGGATAAATGTCCCCGTGGCCCGGGGGGCACCACTCCAGCCGTGGGTCCTTCGTCCACTCCACGGGTCCCAGTGTCGCCGCATCGACCTTCGGCACCTGATTCTGCATCAGTTCCCATGCGTCCGGCGGCCCGAGCGGCCCCTTTTGCCCGAGGTGCGCACGGCAGTCCGCGCTCGTGCTGAATGAATCCATCAAAAGGTAATGCGCGTGACCCTGCTCGCGCTGCGCCGCCGCCTGCCACCCGATCAGATCCAGAAAAGTCACCCCCGGCTTCACCTCGATGAGCGACTTTGCCCGATGCAGCCCCATGCCAGTGCCCAGCCCCCCATTGAGTTTGATCACCGCCGTATGGCGGAAGAGTGCATCGTCAGGCTCCACCATCGCCGGCGCCTCCTCCAACCCAGCAATCGGCTCGATCGCATCCTCGCCGATAAATCCACCCCCGCCCGCCAAGAGCAATTCGTAGCTCCGTCGAAACGCCGCGATGCACGCGCCGCTTAAGCCGGCCGCCCGCATCTTCTGATCGAATAGTCGAAACGCCATATGCCCATCGGTACGCCCGCGCATGCAGCGGGCCCCCGAACCGGAGACAAACTAATTCCTAAATGAAAAATTCATATCGAAACCCGCGGGAGCATTCTTGCGGGCAAATCGCATCAGGCCCTCTCCCGCAAGACCCGCCACGCCCAGGGCAGCCAAGCGACCACCGCCAACACCCACGCCACTATCGTCGCCCCGAGGAACGCCCGATCCCACGCCAATCCAAATCCACCGCGCAGCATCTCTTCCACCAATCTCCATCGCCATACGCCACCGGGCAGCGGCCAGACCCCCGCCAGGCTCCCGGCGCAGGCGACGACCGCGATCCCGCGCCAACCCGCCATCCGCCCCCCGCCCTCACCCGCCCAGAGCCATATTGCCAATGCGACCCACTGGACCAACGACAACCACGTCCCAACCGACAGGCCCCCCGCGTCGGCGCGCCCCCACGCCATGAGGACGACGCCGCCCGTCGATGCCGCCGTCCAACACGCCACGCTGAACCACTTCCGCGCCGCCACCGCCGCGGCGCCGCAACCGACCGCCGCCACCGCCCCGGCGGGCAAACTGAATTGCGCCACCACATCCTGCCAGACCGACCAGCCCACGGGCACAGCCCGGCCCACCACAAGATCGGCCATGAGCTCCCGCAGGATCACCGCGCCGACGAGCGGCACCAGACATCCCAGGATGATGGATCGCCCTCGGCAGGCGTCCCCCCGGCGCAGCGCTTCCCCGGCCGGCACCGCGATCATCCAGATCGCCGCACACCCCAGCACCGCGGCCAATGGCGCCGCCGCGACAAAACTGTCAAACGTCGCCCCCAGCCGCGCGCCCGCGTCTTCAAGCCCATCCGAAGAACCGCACGCGCCGCGCAACCACAGCATCGCTGCCCCGAACAGAACACCCCCGGCGGCGACCAGCCCATCGCGGCAGACCAGACCGACGACCACCCCTAATGCACAGGCCACCACAGCCACGGTCACGAAGGAATTCGTCGCCAGCAGCAGAAGGATACATGGGGCGGCGAACAACAAAGCCATCCATTGCTGACACTGGCGGATGCCCTGGTTGCCCGACGCTGGTTGCCGGATGTTCGTTGTGGCGTTCGTTGTTGGATGTTGGTTGTTGGGCGTAAAAATGGATTCCTGACTGCCCGAAGTCTGGGGTTGGCCTCTGAAACGAATCGTCCGCCTACTGCCTCCCGCTCGCCTCCTCCAGAATCCTCTTCTCCGCGGGCGTCAGGCTCTGAAATCCCTCCCTCGATATCTTGTCGAGGATCGCGTCAATCTCGTCAGAGGAGGGAACGCCCCTGCCGCCGCGCCCTCCCCTTTGCTCGCCCGGCGGCCTCGGGTGCGGGGATCGCGGCATCCGAAAACCGCGCCACCAGAACATGGGCTCGTGCGCCAATCCGAGAACCCGCACGTAGATGAAGCCCACGATCAGCCCCCCCAAATGCGCGATGTGCGCGATCCGCCCCCCCTGCTCCAGCGCCATCACCGCGCTGAAGATTACGTAGAACACCGCCAGCCACCGCGCCTGAAGCGTGATGGGTATCGGGAACAGCGTGATCGGCACCCGCGGATACAGCACCGCAAAGGCCATCACCACCGCCAGCACCGCCCCGCTGGCACCCAGCAGATAACCCTCGTTCCGGAGATTCGCCATCCACCACAGGATCCCGCCCGCCAGCCCCCCCATCAGGTAAAGCCAGATGAATCGCCTCGCACCGATCCGGTCCTCCACCGGGCGCCCGAGAAAATGCAGCCCCATCATGTTGAACAGGAGATGCCAGAGATCGCCGTGCAGCCACATGTAGGTGAACAGCTGCCAGTACTGGCCATCCGCCATGCCGAATGGGCTCAATATAAGGGGGGTCACCAGACCCGGCACCCCCAGCGCAAGGGCGAGGGTCTTGATCAGGTGCATCGCGGCGTTGGCCGCAATGATCCACGTCGCCACATGCCAGCGGCGGAAGGTCTCGAACATGGAGGATTACTTTGGACGAATTCCGGCAGATTCCTAGGCCTTGCGTTTCAGCCGCGAGGTGCCGGTCATCGCGGCCGGCTTCTCCAGCCCGCCCATCTCCAGCAGCGTCGGGGCAACGTCCGCCAGAATACCGGGCAATACCTGATATTCCCCGGCGTCCGCCGCCACGTAATACAGCTCCACCAGATTGGTCGTGTGCGCCGTGTGCGGCGACCCGTCTCCCGCGATCATCTGCTCGCAATTGCCGTGGTCCGCCGTCACGAGCGCCTTGCCCCCCATCTCCAGCAGCGCCTCCACGACCCGCTTGGTGCAACCGTCGATGCACTCCACCGCCCTGATCGCCGCCGGCAGCGATCCCGTGTGGCCCACCATGTCCGGATTCGCAAAATTCAGGACCATGAAATCAAACTTGCCGGACTTCAGCGCCCCGACCGCCTTCTCCGTCACTTCGGGGGCCGACATCTCGGGCTGGAGGTCGTAGGTGGCCACCTTCGGCGACGGGATCATGATCCGCTCCTCGCCATCGAACGGCACCTCAATGCCCCCGTTGAAGAAGTATGTCACGTGCGGGTACTTCTCGGTCTCGGCGATGCGCACCTGCGTCTTGCCCGCGCGACTCGCCACTTGCCCAAAGATATCATCCAGCGTCTGCGGCCCGAAGATCACGGGACACGGAAACGTCTTGTCGTACACCGTCATCGTCACGTAGTGCACCTTCGGGCGCCCGCCCAGCTCGAACCCATCAAAATTCTCAAACAGGAAGGGCTGGCTGAGCTGCCGGCCACGGTCCGACCGGAAGTTGAAGAACACGATGCTGTCCCCATCGCGCACCAGCGGCCTCCGCGAGCGGTTGAGCGCGATCGGCGTCATGAATTCATCCGTGACCCCCTCGGCGTACTTCGCCTCGACGGCAGCCACCGGATCGGCCGCCGCGTCGCCGACCCCGTGCACGATCAGATCCCACGCCTTCTTGACCCGCTCCCAGCGCTTGTCCCGATCCATCCCAAAATACCGCCCGACCACCGTCGCGATCTCCCCCGCCCCGATCTTCCCGATCGCCGCCTTCAGATTCGCCAGATAACTCTTCCCGCCCGTGGGCGATGTGTCCCGGCCATCCAGCAGCGCATGCACCAGGATGTCCTTGATGCCCGCCTCCTTCGCGACCCGGATCAACGCATGAAGGTGATCCTCATGCGAGTGCACGCCCCCGTCGGACAGCAGGCCGATGAAATGCACCGCGCCGCCCGATGCCTTCGCTTTCTTCAGCGCGGCGCCAAGCACCTCGTTGCGCGCCAGCTCCCCCTCGCGGATCGCCTTGGAAATGCGGGTCAGATCTTGATACACGACCCGCCCCGCCCCGAGATTCAGGTGCCCCACCTCCGAATTGCCCATCTGCCCCTCGGGAAGACCCACCGCCTCCCCGCTGCATTGCAGCGTCGCCTTCGGGTACTTCGCCGCCAGCGACTCGTGAAACGGCGTCCGCGACAACAGCACCGCGTTGCCGTCCCTTTTTGCTCCCTCCCGCCCCGAGGGGTTGATGCCCCAACCGTCGCGGATGATCAGTGCCACCGGCTTCTTCATAAGCCCGCGAATCCAACCAGCCCCAGCGCAAATTCAAAGCATTTTCGGGGGCGCCCGCCTCCCGGTGACACCACCGGGAGGGCCCGCGGCCTCGCGGACCTTTTCCATGAATCAGGGCTTCGGGCGCACGCAAAGCCACACCCATCGACCTCGCCAAGGACAAACGGGCCATCGAATCCCCCGGTGGTCAATGCGGGGGCACCTCCACCACGCACCGGAAACCGGTTATGTTGTGACGCCCATTCGGCAAATGGGGATCACGGACCGAGGAGACGTAATTGGCGGGACTGGAGAAACACCACACCCCGCCCCGGCTCACTCGGAATCGATTGCCCTTCTTGAGGTCGGCCACCAATTCGGGCGGCAACTCAGATCCTGCGCCAGCCAGATGCTTCTGGTAATTCGCCTCGGTCCACGAATCCAGCACCCATTCCCGCGCATTACCGCCCATGTCGTATAGCCCGAACTCGTTCGCCCGATAGCTGCCCACCGGCGAGGTGCGCGGATGCGCGTCCCGGTAGCCCGCTATCCCACCGAACTGCGGATCGTCCGGCGTGCCCAGCTTGTACTCCTGCCCACAGATGTTCTCGGCCCCTTCCCGCGGCGGCCACTCGTCTCCCCAGGGGTACTTTCCCCTGCCAACCGCCGCATCCCACTCGTCATCGGTCGGCAGCCGATACTCCTGACCCTCCTTCTTGGCCAACCATGCGCAGAAGGCTCTGGCGTCGTCCCAGGACACCCTCAGCACCGGATCATCTGGCGTCTGATCGAAGGCAGGTTTCTCGTTCCAGGAATATCCGCTATCCTCAACGAACGCCTCGAAATCCTTCACGCGGGTCTCCCAAATGCAGAAGAGCACCTTCGTTCCGGAAACAGGGACAAATTTCATGCCCAGGGAGTTGGCGAAGGGTTTGTCCTTGCTCGCGGAAGCGATGTCCACGGCTCTGGGCGCCGGCATTCGGGCATCCTCATTCACGAGCTTTGCGCTCCTGGCGCGTCGTTCCTTACCACCGCGCGATCCTCCCTCAGCAACACCCACCGCCCCCAACACGTCGCCCGCCTCAGGCCCCTTGGAAAAGATCGGGCATAAGATGCCTGCCACAATGACGACAACCGCGGCCACCGCCCCTCCGATCCACAGCACTGGCTCGTCCCAAACGGTGGGCTTCACCACCCGCAGCGCCTGGCTGGCGCTGATCCGGGACTGGCGCCTCATCTCCTCGGCCAGGAGCGCCGCGCATCGGTCCAGCGCTTTGTCAATCTCCGCGTGACTCTGCGGACGGTGCTCCGGATTCTTGGCCATCAGGCGCGCGATCAGATCCGAAAAGGCCGGGGTCAGTCCCGGATTGGCCTCCCGCGCCTGAGGCACCGGCGCCATCAGGTGCTTGCTTACCACCTCGATCCCGGTGTCGCCATCGTAGGGTGGCCGACCCGTGGCCAGGTGGAACAACGTCGCCCCGAAGGCATAGAAGTCCGCCCGGTAGTCGGCCGTGTGCATCCTCTCGGCTTGCTCCGGGGCGATGTAGAGCGGCGTGCCCATCCCCATGCCCGTCATTGTCAGCGCGACGCTTGAGTCCTGTTCGGCGAGCCGCGCGAGCCCAAGGTCCGTCACCTTGATCTGCCCCCGGTTGTCGAGCATGAGGTTGTCGGGTTTGATGTCGCGGTGCACGACGCCCGCCTTGTGCGCTTCGCACAATCCCGCCAGGGTCTGCCGCGCGATCTCAATGCACTCCGCCTCCGAAAAGTGCTCGCCGCGTTCCAGATATCTCCGAAGGCTTTGACCTTCTACCAGCTCCATGGCGAAAAAGCAGGTTCCCGCCGCCTCGCCGAACGAATAGATCTGGACCAGGTGCGGATGGGAGATCGTCCCGGCCGCCCGTGCCTCCCTCCTGAACCGCTCCACCATCTCTTCCTGGACCGCAAGGTTCCGCGCCATCACCTTGAGCGCCACCTCTCGGCCCAGCGAAATCTGCCGGGCGCGGTAGACCTTGCCCATCGCCCCTTCGCCCAGCAACGCCTCGATGACGTACCCACCAAGCTGGGTTCCCACCATAGGATCGGACGCCGCGGAGCCGCCACGCTCGCCACCCGCCATCATCAGCACCCCTTTCTCGGAAAGAGTCTTTGCCGATGGCAAATGCGCGACAAGAGAATTCCACCCCCAAGCAACCCGGCGACCGCGCCTCCCGATCACCTCTCCATCCTGACAAGGACGCCAGCCTTAACGGCTTTCCCAACGCCCGTCGGGGCCCGCAAGTCCGTTGCCCGTAACAAGAGACGCGCGCGACAGAACGACAGCGATGCGTATAAAGTGAGCGCAACAAATCGCGCCTGTCTCGTTATTCCATGATGCGCGTTGCAAGTGGTGGCTCTCGAGGATTTAAGCATTGAGCTTTGGTCTCCTTCCCGTAGATTTCCGCGCCCCCCAATGACTCGCTCAAATGTTTAGGGTTCTGGAAAACGACGAGATCGCGCCGAAAGTCCACCGCATGGTGGTCGAGGCACCCCGCATCGCCAGGGCCCGCCAGCCCGGCCAGTTTGTCATCATCCACTGCGGGCCGCAATCGGAGCGCATCCCGCTGACGATCGCCGATGCGCGCAACGGAACCATCACGCTCTTCATCCAGGCCGTGGGCGACGGCACCCGCGAGATCGTCTCCATCCCCGCCGGCGGGGATATCCGCGACATCGCCGGGCCTCTCGGCAGCGCGACCCACATCAAGGCTTGGGGCCGCGTGGTCTGCGTCGGCGGTGGCGTCGGCACCGCGGTGCTCTACCCGCTGGCGAAGGCCCTCGCCGATGGCGGCAACGATGTCACCACGATCATCGGCGGCCGCAGCGCGCCCTTCATCATCCTGCGCGACGAATTGGCCGCGTTCTCCAAAGAGGTCCTCGTCACCACCGAGGACGGCTCGATGGGCACAAAGGGATTCGTGACCACCGAACTCCGCCGCCTGATGGACGACCCCGCACGCCGTCCCTCCGCCGTCTTCGCCGTCGGCCCCGTCCCGATGATGTCCGCCGTCGCCGAGATGACGCGGCCCGACGGGATCGAAACGATCGTCTCGTTGAACCCCATCATGGTCGATGGCACCGGCATGTGCGGGGGCTGCCGCGTCTCGGTCGAGGGCGAGATCAAGTTTGCCTGCGTCGACGGGCCCGAGTTCGATGCCCACAAGGTCGATTTCCGCGAGCTCCAATCGCGCCAGAACACATACAAAGAGGCGTGCTGCCGCGCCAGTGCGGCCAGTTCACCCGCGGCGTGAGTGACCCCATGGCGACACCATTGA
The DNA here is from genome assembly GCA_029560585.1 of Verrucomicrobiota bacterium. Lineage (GTDB taxonomy): Bacteria > Verrucomicrobiota > Verrucomicrobiia > JADLBR01 > JADLBR01 > JADLBR01. Next base: position 10,610 of record JAKQKQ010000100.1, read on the forward strand.
GCACGAAAGAGCGGATGCAGATCGCCCGGGTCCACATGCCCGAACAGGACCCCTGCCTCCGCGCCTGCAATTTTTCCGAGGTCAACCTCGGGCTCGGCGAGGCACTCGCCATCCAGGAGGCGCAGCGCTGCCTCGAGTGCAAGAACCAGCCCTGCGTCACCGGTTGCCCCGTGGGCGTGCGGATTCCCGAGTTCATCACCCGGGTCGCCGCGGGCGATTTCAGCGGCGCCGCAGAGATACTGCGCGCCGACAATGCCCTGCCCGCCACGACCGGCCGCGTCTGCCCCCAAGAGACCCAGTGCGAGGAGGTCTGCGTCCGCGGAAAGAAAGGCGAACCCGTCGGCATCGGTTGGCTGGAGCGATTCGTCGCCGATTGGGCCTCGGAGCACATGGCGCCCCCGCAGCCGCCCCCCGAGAGAACGGGCCGCAAGGTCTGCATCGTCGGCGCCGGCCCCGGCGGCCTCACCGCCGCGGGCGAACTCGCCCGCATGGGCCATGCGGTCACGGTCTTTGAGGCCCTCCACGACACCGGCGGCGTCCTCCGCTACGGCATCCCGGAGTTCCGCCTCCCGAAATCGATCGTCGACCGCGAGGTCGAAAACCTCCGCTCCCTCGGTGTCGCGATCGAGTGCAATGTCATCGTCGGGAAGACGATCACCGTGGACCAGATCCTCCAGGAATTCGACGCGTGCTTCATCGCCAACGGCGCGGGCCTGCCCGTTTTCCTCGACGTGCCTGGCGAGAACTTCAAGGGCGTCTACTCCGCCAACGAGTACCTGACCCGAGTCAACCTCATGGGCGCATATCGCGCCGACGCCGCCACGCCGGTCGCTCGGGGCAGCACCACCGTCGTCTTCGGCGGCGGCAATGTCGCCATGGATGCCGTGCGCACCGCGCGCCGCATGGGGAGCCAACGCGCCATCATCGCCTACCGCAGAACCCGCGCCGAAATGCCCGCCCGCCTCGAAGAAATCAAACACGCCGAGGAGGAGGGCATCGAATTCATGTTCCTCGTCGCCCCGCTGGAGATCTTCGGTGACGACAAGGGCTGGGTCCGGGCCGTCCGTCTCCAGCGGATGGAACTCGGCGAACCCGATGCCTCCGGACGCCGCCGCCCCGTCCCCGTCCCAGGCTCCGAATTCGAGCTGCCCTGCGAACTCGCCATCGTCGCGATCGGCACCCGCGCCAATCCCCTGCTCTCCAATGCCTGCCCGGGACTCAAGTTGAACAAGTGGGGCAATATCGAGATCGATGACAACGGCATGACGTCAATCCCCGGCGTCTTCGCCGGTGGCGACATTGTCCGCGGCGGTGCCACCGTGATCCTCGCCATGGGCGACGGCAAAAAAGCCGCTGGCGGCATCGACCGCTACCTCCGCGAGCTGTCGCCAAATTCAAAGGCCGCCTAGCCTGAAACTTCACGCTGCGCCCAAGACCGTGGGGCGGACAATCCTGTCCGCCAACCCACGATGTGGCAACGTCTTGTGATTGCAGACAAGATTGCCCGCACCACGTCGCGGAAGTTTCCACATGAATGATGCGGCGCGCTCTCGATCCGGTCAACCCCGCCGCGCGCCGGCGGCGGGGCTAGCCTGAAACTTCGGGCGCTGTTCGCGGCCGCGGCTCGTGCCCCGACCCAGGATCCGGGCCGGGAGGG
>JAKQKQ010000105.1 GCA_029560585.1 Verrucomicrobiota bacterium
GGGTCGCGGCTTGGTCGGTGTAGACCTTGGCTAGGCGGGTGAGGTCTTGGGCCAGGTCTTGGTAGCCGGTGCCGCTGCGGATGTCGCGGAGCTCGGCGCCTAGCTTGGGATCGCTGCTGGAGTGGTACTCGGTGACGTGTAGTAGGTGCTCGCGCAGGGTGGTGGCTTCGTCGATGAGGGTGGCGGGCAGGCGGGAGGTCGGCTCTTGTGCCTCGGCGGAGGCGAGTAGGCCCTGGGCGTGCAGGACGGCTTGGGCGCACAGGGGCAGGTCGGTAAGGAGCTTGGCGGCGTCTAGCTCGGCGGTGGGTAGGGCGAGCAGGCGGCGGGTCAGGGCGGGGTCGGACAGGCGGGGGATGGCGACGCTGAGGACAAAGCTGGCGCCTAGGCGGACATCGCCGCGCGGCTGCACGACGGCCTCTTTGGGCAGGGCGGCCAGCTTGGGCGCTAGCTTGGCCAGGGCGGCGGCGCCGGGGTTTTCGACCGCGGGGCTCGGCGACGGCGCGGGGGTGGGGGCTGGGGTGACTGGTTTTTTGGTTACGGGCTTGGTGGACTTTTTGGGGGTTGGCATTCGCGCATCGAAAACCAGACCAATTTGGCGCGCAAGTGGAAATTTTGGGGAAAGTGCGGGGGGCGGGGGCAGGGCGGGGGCGCTGCCGTCGGCGCTTGGGGCAACCGGCGGCAGCGGGAGGGGCGCTTAGTTCTTCGACTTTTGGATGAGGTCGCGCAGCACGGTCTGCAGGATGCCGCCGTTTTGGTAGTAGCGGACGTCGATGGGGGTATCGAGGCGCGAGCGGGCACCGAAGGTGAAGGTGGTGCCGTCTTCGCGCCGGACCTCGACCTGGATGGTCTGGCGGGGCTGCAGGTCCTCGGGGAGCTGGACGCTGAAGTACTCGCGACCGGTTAGGCCCAGGCTCTCGACGTTCTGGCCGGGCTCAAAGACCAGGGGCAGGACGCCCATGCCGACTAGGTTGGCGCGGTGGATGCGCTCAAAGCTCTCGGCGATGACGACGCGGACGCCTAAAAGCAGGGTGCCTTTGGCGGCCCAGTCGCGGGAGGAGCCGGTGCCGTACTCTTTGCCAGCCAGGATGAACAGCGGGGTGCCGTCCTTCTGGTAGCGGGCCGAGGCGTCAAAGATGCTCATACGCTCGCCGCTGGGGAGGTGGACGGTGACGCCGCCCTCGACGCCGGGGACGAGCAGGTTTTTGAGGCGAATGTTGGCGAAGGTGCCGCGCACCATGACGCGATCGTTGCCACGACGGGCGCCAAACGAGTTGAAGTCGACCTTGTGGACGCCGTGGGCTTGCAGGTACTCACCAGCGGGGCCCTTGGCAGGGATGTCGCCCGCGGGAGAGATGTGATCGGTGGTCACCGAGTCGCCCAGGACTGCTAGCGCGCGGGCCCCGGTGATGGGGCGGATGGGGTCGGGCGCAAGCTGCATGGTGCTAAAGAACGGCGGCTCTTGGATGTAGGTGGAGCTGTCGTCGAAAGCGTAAAGCTCGCTGGCTTGACCGCCGCCGACCTGCTGCCACTCGGGGGTGCCCTCAAAGACGGAGGCGTAGGTGGCTTTG
>JAKQKQ010000116.1 GCA_029560585.1 Verrucomicrobiota bacterium
GGAGTGGAGGCGGAATCGGTCGCCGCAGCCGGGACACTGAACGGCGGTCTGTCCCGCCCGAAAGGACTCGCTCCACTCGCGACCGCACCTGGGACAGCGCAACGTCAAGAAAGTTCCTCCCGACCGATCGAGAGCAGCGACGGCAACCGCGTCTTGCGCCGGCGGACCGCGACTCGACACCCAATGCATAGGGCAGTTGGCGGATCGAGTCAATTCGGTTTTGCGCGCCCATTGTTACCGCTACATACATATGCAGCTGTGGAAAAGTGGGAGTTATTCTTCTGTCTATCCACAAGTAATAGTAGTCGTGGTTCGGAGGGGGGTCCGGGGGGAACTGTGGAAAACCTGTTAACCTGTGGATAACCGCCTGCGGGCGGCGAAAAAACCATGAGCGGCGTCTTTCGAGCGCGAGTATAACCGCGCGGTCGCGAAACCGTCGAAAGGACACCGCTCATGGACTGGCTCAAAGTAGTCAAACCTCAGCTGCGCTACAACCGCGATCTGGAGGTCCGCCGCAAGATCGAACTGTTCGTCTCGGCCCACAAGGAGGGCGTGGCGGCCGCCTGCCGCCGGTTGGGACGCAAGCGAGGCTTCTACTACTTCTGGTGGAACCGCTTCCTGGCTAGCGGCTACCGGCTGGAAAGCCTCCAGCCGCGCAGCCGTAAGCCCCACGGCCACCGCCGCCAGGTGGCGGCCAGCACGGTCGAGGCCATCGTCCGGTTGCGCAAGAAGACGGCCATGGGCCGCTACCGGCTCCATCACGAACTGGCCCTGACCGGCCTGGTCGTGCCCGTGAGCACCATCGGCAAGGTCCTGCGCCGCGAGGGCCTGATCGGCCCCCCGCCGCGCAAGAAAGGCAAGAAAAGCGGCCGGCGCTTCGAGATGGCCGAGCCGGGCGACATGATCCAGATGGACGTCAAGTACGTGCCGTGGCGCATCGCCGGCCAGCGCTACTACCAGTACACGGTCCTGGACGATTGCACCCGCTGGCGCTACACCGAGATCCGAGCCGACCTGTCGGGAACCGACGCGCGCGACGTGCTCGAGGCCGCCCAAGCGCGCTTTCCCGTTGCCTTCCGCAAGGTCCAGACCGATAACGGCGTGGAGTTCACCTACCGCCTGGTCAGCGAGGCGCGCGTCGTCGACCGCGAACCCAAGCCCCATCCCTTCGACATCTGGTGCGACCGCCATAACATCGCCCACCGATGCATCCCTCCGGGGGCCAAGACCCAGCAAGGAAAAGTCGAACGCAGCCATCGGATGGATCAGGAGGAATTCTACAACCTCAAGGAGTACCGCGACCCCGAACAGCTCAAACTCGAACACGCCAGATGGAACCGCCACTACAACGCCCGCAGGCTCCACGGAGGCATCGGTTTCATCCCCCCAATCAAACGCCTGGAACAGAAGTTATCCACAGGGTGTACGGGATCTATGTAGCTAGTACAGCGGCGCCGGCGATAGGGCTTGACCCTGATATATCAGCTGATCTATCAGACTCTCGCTTTCGTGTCGCGCCCCCGGAGACAGCGGGCGCGCGCGACGGGCGGAGCGCGGACTATGGCTGTGGCATCGCTGTCCGAACGGGTCTATCGCGACATCTTTCGCCGGATCGTCGCCAAGGGACTGCTGCCCGGAGACCCGGTGGACCGCCGAAGTCTGGCGCGCGATCTCGGCGTCAGCATCGCGCCGGTGGCCCAAGCCGTCGCGCAACTCGAGATGGAGGGTTTCCTCGAAGTGGCGCCGCGGCGCGGGACTCGGGTGCGCGCCGTCCGGCGCGAAGACCTGCGCGCCCAGATGCTGCTGCGCAACGCCCTCGAATGCCAGGCGGCCCGGCTGTATTGCGGGGCGCCTGTCCGCGCCAACGAGGCGCGGCTGCGAAAGCTGG
>JAKQKQ010000126.1 GCA_029560585.1 Verrucomicrobiota bacterium
CAGAAGGGCATGGCGTATGTTTCCACGCGCGAATACGGCTTGTGGATCGTCGATGCGACGCGGCCGCAGGCGCCGCGCATCCGTTCCCGCTTCGACTGCTGCGAACTCGCGACCGGCGTGGATGTCGCGGGCGACGTCTGCTTCCTCGGCCAGCGTCAGAACGGCGTGGAGTTCATCGATGTTTCTGACCCAGACCATCCCCGCCACATCGCGATGCGCAAGACGGACGAGTCTCAAAGCGTCGTCTATCGCGACGGGTGGCTCTACTCGGGCGATTGGGGGTCGGGATACGTCACCGTCTTTGACGCGCGCGACATGAAGGCTATCCGACAGACCGACCATGTGCAGCTCTACGGGTTCGGTGACGGCGTGTGGCTGCAGGGCACCTACCTGTACGCCGCCACGGGACACCATGCCAAGCACCGCAAGGTTTCAGGCGGCGTGATGACCGCCGAGATGAAACGTTTCGGCGGTCCCGCCGACGGCGGCGGCATGGGGCACGGGCTCGACATCTTCGACGTCGCGGACCCGGCGCATCCGAAACGCGTCGGTCGCGTGGACTATCCGCCGTTCTACGCGCGCGGACTCGATATGTGGACGCCCCGCACGTCTGGCAACTTGCTGTTCGCTTCCCAAACGCACAACGGTGTGTTCGCCGTGGACATTTCGGACAAAACCAATCCCCGCCAGCTCGACCGCTGGGTTTCGCCGAACCCAAAGCATCCGGAATGGCCGAGCGATTGCGTCGGATCCGTGGCCGTGGCCGACGGCGTCGTGTACGCCGCCGTGAACGGCGCGGGCGTTTTCGCGATTCCGTGTCCGCGCGCGAAGGCGGAGCCATTCGACCGCGGCGCGCCGCCCCAAAACGCATCCTACCGCGAACCGTATTCCGTGGACGTGTCTGCCTGGCATGTGTGGAAACCGCACGACGTCGGCCAGGCGCGTGGCGTCGCGGTGAAGGGCGATGTCGTCTACGCCGCCTGCGGCGACGCGGGGCTTTACGCCCTGCAAATCCTGCCGAACAATGGGGGGTTTAAGGAACTCGCCAAACTGCCGGGACACGACAAGGTGTTCGATGTGAAGGTGGAAGGAAGCCGCCTTTACACGGCCGAAGGACATGACGGCTTCGGCGTGTACGAGTTGGACGGTGCGGCGCAATTCAAGGAAGTCGCGCGGCTGCCGAAAATCTCCGGTGAGAAGAACCTGGCGCTTTACGTCCAGCCGGCCGTGCCGGGTTGGCTGTTCTGTTCCGATCGCCGCGGTTTCGAGCTTTATGACGTCCGCGCGTTGCCGGAATTCAAGCACGTGTTCCACAGCGGATCATGTCCGGGCTGGGACAAGTATCTCGCGAATGGTTCGCCCGACGGACGTCATTTTGCGTTCAACAACGCCAACACCTCCCTGAAGTGGTTTGACCTCGCCGCCGTTCCCGTGCCGCGGCAGACCGTTGAGACGACGGTGAACCGGCTGAGCCTTTCGAATGGCATCTGCACCTTCCGCGACGGACTGTCCATCGCCAGCGCGAACGGCAGTTACGTATTGCTCCAACCCGGCGAAGGCGATCCGGCGGACGGAAGCAAATGGAAATACCTCAAGTTGCCGGCGGCGTTCCCGGGCGATGGACGGAGTGACGCGATCAACGGCATTCCGCGTTCGGACGGTAAGCGGGCGGTCTTCACCAGCCGTATCAACCGCCGCGCCGCGCTTTACGATTTCACGGACGCCGAGCGCCCCACGTTGCTGAACGCCTGGACCTTCTCCGGCAATCCGGACATCGCCGATTTCCACGCCGGCAAGGTGGTGATCCCCTGCGGTTACGCGGGCGTGTTGTTGCAAAAATAAGAGAGGGTCAATCTGGAGCCGGGGGTCAGTCAACAATTCCTGACTTTGTCGCTTGGCCGCATTTGGGTGGGGTCAGCCCGTTGACGATCGACGGAGTTGATCGATGGCGGATCGCTGGGGGCGGCGATCGGCGGCTTGTCGATCTCCCCTGCGTCCCATCACCCGCCAATCCCACGCGCCTTCCTTCGGGAGGGACGCCGGCCCCGGCGTCCGCCATCCACCAGCACGCCCGCGAACCATGGCCATCGCGGCCCGCGAGGCGAGAGTGTCTCAAAACCTCTGAACAGCGCCGCCTGACACAGGCGGCCTACAAATTTTGTAGGGCGTCTCTGTGAGACGCCGTCCTTTGTCGCACGCCGCACGCCATTGGACGTCCCCTCTATCATCAGATGGGCATTGATTGTTGGATGTTCCGTGTTGGGCGTTTGAGTTTTGAGACAGACTCAGGCCGCGGGCCCTCCCAAACATCACTTGAATTAGCACCATTCAGTTCCCAGCCCTTCCTGATTTCTTGAGTTCCTGATGAGAATCATCGCCCCCTGCAATCGGCGCACGTCGCCGCAGGAGGGAGCGTTGTGCCGACGACGCCATTTTCATTTGCTCTGGGTGCGGGCTTGCCGTACTTTTCTGCGCTCCAAAATCAAAGACCGATCATGAGCACCAGCGGCAAGACATTGTTTGAAAAGGTCTGGGAGGCGCACGCCGTGCGCAGGCTCCCCAACGGCCAAACCCAACTCTTCATAGGTACCCACCTCATCCACGAGGTCACCAGCCCACAGGCGTTCGCCATGCTCCGCGAACTCGGCCTCGGCGTCCGCTATCCCCACCGCACTTTCGCCACTGTCGATCACATCGTCCCAACCGATGACCGCGACGAGCCATTCGCCGACGCCCTCGCCGACGAGATGATCAAGGCCCTCCGCAAGAATTGCCGCGACTTCGGCATCACCTACTTCGACATCAAATCGGGCCACCAGGGCATCGTCCACATCGTCGGCCCAGAACAGGGCATCACCCAGCCCGGCACCACCATCGCCTGTGGCGATTCCCACACCTCCACCCATGGCGCGTTCGGTGCGATCGCGTTCGGGATCGGGACCAGCCAGGTGCGCGACATCCTCGCCACACAGACCATGGCCCTCTCGCCCCTCAAGGTCCGCCGCATCAACGTCAGCGGCCGCCTGGGCCCCGGCGTCTATTCCAAGGACGTCATACTCCACATCATCCGCAAACTCGGCGTCAATGGCGGGACCGGCTTCGCCTACGAGTACGGCGGCGAAGTCTTCGACGCATTCTCGATGGAGGACCGCATGACGGTCTGCAACATGTCCATCGAGGGAGGCGCCCGCGTCGGCTACGTCAACCCCGACGAGAAGACGTTCGCCTATCTCAAGGGCCGCCCCCACGCGCCGAAAGGCGCCGAATGGGACAAGGCCGTGCAACGATGGCGCGCCGTCGCATCCGACGCCGACTGCCGATACGACGATATCGTCGAATTCAACGCGGCCGACATTCGGCCCACCGTCACCTGGGGGATCAACCCCGGACAGGCCGTCTTCATCGACGAGAACATCCCCAGGCCCAGCGACGTCCCCGAATCCGAGCGCGCCTCCGTCGAGGAAGCCCTCGCACATATGAAATTGAAGGGCGGCCAACCCGTGCGCGGCATCCCGATCAACGTCGCTTTCCTCGGCTCCTGCACCAATGGCCGATTCAACGACTTCGTCGAGGTCGCAAAGCACATCAAGGGCCGCAGGGTCGCCCCGGGTGTCCGCGCCATCGCGGTGCCAGGCTCCCAGGCCGTAGGCGACCTCCTTCACGAAAAGGGCATCGATCGGGTATTCATCGACGCAGGCTTCGATTGGCGCGAGGCCGGGTGCTCCATGTGCCTCGCCATGAATCCAGACAAACTCGTCGGCGACGAGCTCTGCGCCAGCTCCAGCAATCGGAACTTCAAGGGGCGCCAGGGCAGCCCCACCGGCCGCACCATCCTGATGAGCCCCCTGATGGTCGCCGCCGCCGCCATAACCGGAACGGTCTGCGATGCCCGCGAAATCTTTCAGGCCCCCTCTTGATTGCATCGCCAGGCTCCTGCACTATCACTTGTAGCCCCCGACCTTACCCTCTTTGAATTATGCCCCTGACCAAGATCACCAGCATCTCCGGCCGATGCGTCCCGGTCCCCGGCGACGACATCGATACCGACCGTATCATCCCCGCCCGCTTCATGAAGTGCGTCACTTTCGACGGGCTCGGTCAGTACATGTTCTACGACGTGCGCCATGATGAGAAGGGGCAACCGCGGCAGCATCCCCTCAACGATCCCCGCTTCGCCGGTGCCGCCATCATCCTCTCGGGAAAGAACTTTGGCTGTGGCAGCTCGCGAGAGCATGCGCCACAGGCGATTCGAAGGGCGGGCTTCAAGGCCGTCGTCGCCGAGGGCTTCGCCGAGATCTTCTTCGGCAACAGCACCACCCTTGGCATGCCTTGCGTCAGCGCCTCGCGCGCCGACATCGGCGCCATCAGCGAGATGGTCGAGGCAAATCCGGCGCTCGAATTGACCCTCGATCTGGCCGCAAAAACGCTCTCGGTTGCTGACCGGCAGTTCCCCTTCGACATCCGCGAGACGGCCCGCGCGGCATTGATGGCGGGCGAGTGGGACCCCATCGCCCAGCTGCTCGACAGCACCCGCGAAGTGGATCGCGTCGCGACCGCATTGCCCTACGTCGGTCCCCGGACCTGATTCGCACCCCGAACTCGAGCCGTCCTCGGCAGACTATGCCTAAGAGAATGAAACGTTTCGGCAACCGCCCGCCCGGTGCGCTGCGCGCCATCAGTTTCCGCAAAGATGTCGCCCCACGAGCCCTGGGTTCCGTGCTGTGCTCCTTCGGTCGCACCTCGGTCATCTGCGCCGTCTCTAATGAGGAGACCGTGCCCAAGTGGATGAAGGAGCAGGGAACCTCCGGTGGCTGGATCACCGCAGAGTACTCGATGCTCCCCTACTCCACCGAGCCCCGCAAACCGCGCGATGTCACGAAGGGCCGACCAGACGGCCGCAGCCAGGAAATCCAGCGATTGGTCGGCCGATCCCTCCGCGCCATCGCCGATCTCGAAAGACTGGGACCGCGCACCCTCTGGATAGATTGCGACGTCATCGAAGCCGATGGCGGTACCCGCACCGCCGCAATAACCGGCTCGTACGTGGCACTCGCCCTCGCCTGCGCCCGCCTCCGCCGCGACGGCCGCCTCTCCGACTGGCCCCTGCGCGATTCCGTTGCCGCAGTCAGTGCCGGAATCGTCACCGGTCGCCCCCTCCTCGATCTCGACTACGCCGAAGACAGTGCCGCCGAGGTCGATTCCAACTTCGTCATGTCTGGACGGGGCCAGTTCATCGAAATCCAAGGCTCTGGCGAGGAAACCACTTTTTCCGACAAGCAGCTGGCGGCCATGCTCGCCCTCGCGCGCCGCGGGATCCGTGCGCTCACCGCGTTGCAACAGCGAACGTTGCGCCAGACATTGCATCATCGCTGATTGGCGCAATATTCTGGCCGTGAACATTTCTCGAATTCGCCTTTTCACGAAGTCCTGGTGCGGTTGGTGCCACGAGGCCCGCCGCTGGCTCGACACCCACGGGTTCTCTTACGAGAACATCGATATCGAGGGCGATCCGACGGCCGCCCGAGAAATGCAGCGCCTCTCGGGCCAAAGCCGCGTGCCCACCATCGAGGTGGACGGCCACGTGCTGGGCGACTTCGACTCCCGGCAGCTCGAGACGTTCTTTCGCCGCGTCGGGATATTCCCCAACGGAAGGTCACAACGGTGACCCCACTGGACCCATCGACCGGCCTCTGGGCCAGCGGCGGGGCGATCTTCTCCATCGCGCTGTTCCTGTTTGCCTCGGGCCTCGCACACAGCGCCTCCGCGCTCGCCCGTCACCTTTCGGTGCCCGCCTTCGCCATCGCCATGGGCCTCGGCGTATCCTGGTTCTCCGGTCGTCCGTGGCTCGGGGGCATCGCCGCCATGGCGTGGATCGCCTTCCCGCTGGCTCAGATGGCCCGCGGCTTGCTCAAAGTGCGCGTCGCCCGCTACCGCCAACTCACCCCCACGCTCACCTACGCCCCGGAATTCGCCGAACTGCGCGACCGTTCGAAGGAATGGGAGGACCAGGGATTCGAGATCATCGATGACTGCGAACTCCACCCCGGCGAGCCCCGCCAGGTCTTTCGATTCTTGGCCGCGCCCGACCAGAGGCATCTCGTGACCCTGGGGTGGATCTCGCAGGACCCCTGGATCCTGACCTACTCGGCCCTGTCTTCCTGGGCGGCCGACGGCCGGCACTGGATGACATGGAACTATCCCCTGCCCTACGGGCTCAAGACATCCCCCGACGTCTGCCTGTGGCGCTGCCGCAATGCCGATACCGCAGAGGCACTCCTCGGCGCCCACCTCGAGTTTCTCAGAATCAACGATGTTTCCGCCGCGGCCCGGCCCGAAATCGCCGAACCCGATGGCGCCCGCGACACGTGGCTCGCATTCATGCACCGCCAACTCGAGCACAATCTTTCGGTAGGATGGCTCCACCCCGTAGACGACGGAAAACGACTGGCCTATTCCCTGCGCGGCTTGCTCGGCGCCTTCTCCCAGTTCTTCAGGACACTCTTGGAAACACGGTGACCGTCAGCCACCCAAAGACTGGACGGCGTGTGCTATAATGTTGCGTATGCCCGAAAAACGCTTTTGCCGTTCGGGGGTATGGGTTCCGCTGATCCTCCTCTGGACGCTCGCTTTTCCCTCGCTCGCCGCCGATGGCCCAACCTGGCACGGCAACTACGATGCCGCCCTCGCCGTCGGGATGTCCGACCACCGCCCCGTCCTCGTCCTCTTTGACGCCCCAGCCACTTCCGTCAGGCGCAAGAACATCCTGCCCGACCTGGACCATGCACCGGCGTTCGTCGAGTTCGCCTCGCGGCAGCTGGTGCTCGCCGTCGTTCCCCCGCCCAACAGTTCGCGGGATGCCGCGGTCGAGCGCCAGGCCCGCCAGCTCCGCGCCAACCACGGAGTCGGCTCCCTCCCCGCCCTGGTGCTCCTTGACCCTGACGGCCGCAGCCTGGGCAGCCCCAGCCTCCGGCCAAACCAGTCTGCCCAGGAACTCGTCCGCTCCATCGAGCGCCTCATCCCGCGATCACTGCTCATCCCGGCCACCAACTCCCCGCCAAAAACCTCCGGCCCACTTAGCGTCGACCTCTCTTCCCCGACCGGGATGCCCGCCACCGTCGCGGCCACGCTGGACCTTGAGAAGATGCGCCGAGAGGGAACGCGGGGATCCTACCCGTCCCTCATCATCGTGTCGCCCGACACCGTCGCCGGCACAAACATCCTCAACCGTCGCATGCCGCCCTGATCGATGGGCCAACCGCGCCCTCCCGCCATAAACGAAGATTCTATTTTGTCCGCCAGGCGGTAAGAGAATTGGCCAAATGTTAGATTGCAAGGTCAGCCGCCTCCCCTCCGGCCTCACCGTCGCCACCGCAAAGCTGCACGGGGCCGACAGCGTGACGGTGGGGATCTGGACCGGCACCGGCGGCCGATTCGAGGACCGGCTCGACTGCGGCGCGGCACATTTCTTGGAACACCTCCTTTTCAAAGGCACCGCCGCGCGCACCGCCCGTCAGATCTCCGAGGCCGTCGAGGGCATTGGCGGTTACCTCAATGCCTCAACCGGAGAGGAGAGCACATGCTACTATGCCAGGGCCCAAGCCGTCCACCTTCCCCGCCTCGTAGACGTCCTCCTCGACATGTTCTTGGAGGCAGCGCTCCCGCCCCGCGAAATCGTGCGAGAGCGAGACGTCATCAGAGAGGAGATTCTGATGACGCTGGATCAGCCCGCCAGCCATGTGGAGGACCTGCTAAACGATGCCCTTTGGCCGAATCATCCCCTTGGGCGGCCCATCACCGGAACGGTTGAGAGCGTCCAAGCAATCTCGCGCGCGCGACTGGTCGCTTTCCGGGCCAGAAACTACCGCGCGTCAAATACGGTCGTGGCGGCAGCCGGTCCCATGGATCACGAGGAATTCCTTCGACTCGTCACCGGTTCGCCGCGCCGCTGGCGCACGGGACCCAGGCCGCGCTGCCGCCGTGCCACGCGTCACCAGTCGCGCCCTCGATTCCGACTGCTCGCCAAGGAAACAGAACAGGCCCATCTGGCGATCGGGATCCGCGCCTTCTCCCGGCACGATCCCCGCCGCTCCGCCCTCCGCCTGCTCAGCGTCATGCTGGGAGAGAACATGAGCTCCCGCCTGTTCCAGGAACTGCGCGAAAAACGCGGCCTCGCCTACGCCGTAAGCTCGGGGGTCTCGCACCTGAGCGATGATGGCCTCCTGCATATCGCCGCCGGACTCGAGCCATCCCGGGCGCCCGATGCGCTCCGCCTCATCATCCGCGAACTCTCGCGCCTGAGACTCAGGACGGTTACCACCAGGGAACTGCGACGCGCCAAGGACTACGCCATCGGCACGCTGTTGCTTGGCCTCGAGGGATCCGCGGCGCAGGCAAACTGGGTCGCCGAATCCCTCCTCGCCTTCGGGCGCATGATCCAGCCAGACGAATTCGTCCGCCAGATGCGGGCCGTCTCCGCCACCGATATCCGCGATGTCGCCCACGCGCTTCTCAGGCCATCGCGCCTTAGCCTCGCCCTAATCGCGCCGGAGTTCTCACGCGATGCCCTCGACTCAGCGGTTTCACGCCTGGATTGAAACGGATCTCCCGCTGGGTCACGATCGGGCAGCGATCGCCGCGACTGAACCGGTGCGCACCATAGCCGGATCGCGGCGCGATTGGCCACGGCTCCGCCGCTTTCTCGGCGATCCGCCGGCATCGCCCGCCGCCGGCCGGCTCCCCACCCGCGCCGCCATCGGTTATTTCACCTATGAGGGCGATTTCTGGTTCGGCTTGCACGACAGGGTTCAGGTCGTCCCTGCCACGGCGTGGCCCGACACCACCGCAACATCCTCCGTAGGCCCCGCCACCTCCAGCCTCACGCGGGAAGAGTTCATCCGGGCCGTCCGCAGGATCCACGAATACATTCGCGCCGGAGACATCTATCAGGTCAACCTCACCCGCACGGTCCAGGCACCGTTCCGCGGCTCACCGCGCGCGATGTTCTCCCGCCTGCGCGGCGTGTCCCCCGCCCCCTTCGCCGCATTCATCCAAGCGCCCGATCGCGCCATCCTCTCCGCCTCCCCCGAATTGTTCTTGCGCATCGATGGCCCGATCATTGAGACCCGCCCCATCAAGGGCACGCGCCCCAGATTCCACGATCCAGATGCCGACCGCTGCGCCGCCGATGAACTCGTCTCCGATGGGAAGGAGATCGCAGAACTCATCATGATAACCGATCTCGAGCGCAACGACCTGGGCCGCGTGTGCGAATTCGGCACCGTCGAGGTCCTCCGCCTGGCGGAGCGCCAGAGTTTCGCCCAGGTCCACCATCTCGTGAGCACCGTCCGTGGTCGTCTCCGCGAGCACACGACCCCCATCGATGCCCTGGCCGCGTGTTTCCCGGGCGGCTCGATCACAGGCGCCCCGAAGAAACGCGCCATGGAGATCATCGCGGAAATCGAGCCGTGCCCACGGGGCCTCTACACGGGTGCCATCGGATTCTTTGGCCTTGATGGGATATCACAGTTCAACATCGCGATTCGCACCATGGAGATCACCGGGCCCGAGGTCCGCTACGGCGTCGGCGGGGGCATTACAATCGATTCTGACCCCTCGCGCGAATTCGAGGAAACTTGCCACAAGGCCGCGGGCATCGAATCGGCGCTCTATGCGTAGCGACGCCCGCCATATGAGTTTCAAATATCATCCGATGACCGCACCACAACGCCCTCCTGCAGCCAGCCGCGCCGCCGCAAAACTGGCGTTGGCCGCGCTCCTTTGCGTCCACTTACTGCCCGCCGCGCATCCCCTCACCGCCAGCCCCCTGCAGCGCTTCGAGTACGAACACCTCCAGATGGCAACATGGTTTCGGCTCGTGATCTATGCGCCGGAACGCGGCATCGCCGATCGGGCCGCGACCGCCGCATTCGCTCGTGTCGACGCGCTCAACGCCGCCATGAGCGACTTCCTCCCCGACAGCGAGGTCAGCCGACTCACCGCACCGGAACATGTCAAAACCGCCGTGCCCATCAGCGAGGATCTCTGCCGGGTTTTCCGGTGCGCGCGCCCCATTGAACAGAATTCTGGGGGCGCGCTAGACCTTACCGCCGGACCCTTGACCCAGCTATGGCGACGCGCCCGGGAGCGCGGGGTCCCCCCAGATCCCGACGCAATCCGAGAGGCCAGGCGCGCGGTCGGATACGAACTGCTCATCCTCGATCTTACGCGGTCCTCCGCAACACCATCGATTCCCGGCATGCGCCTTGATCTCGGCGCCGTGGCCAAGGGATATGCCGCAGACTGCGCGCTTGCGGAATGCCGCCGGCGCGGACTCACGCGTGTTCTGGCCAACGCTGGCGGCGAGGTCGTCGTAGGCGAACCTCCGCCCGATCAGCAGGGCTGGCTCGTCGGATTGCCCGCGCCCGGCGCCAAAGATCCACCCGACGAATGCCTGGTCGTCGCAAACAGCGCCGTCTCCACATCGGGCGACCAAAATCAATTCTTGGCCTATGGCGGCGAGCGGTACTCGCACGTGATCGATCCCAGGACCGGCAACGCCGTCGCGCACGGTTGCACCGTGACCGTCGTCGTCTCCAACACCGACTCGGACGGCCTCATCGCCGACGCCTTGGCCACCGCCGTCAACGCCCTCGGCCCAGAGCATGGACCTGCGCTGCTGGCCCGCTTCGGCCCGGCTGGCGCGCGCATCATTCGGCCCTCTCCCAACGGACCCACCACTATCACCACACCAGAATTCAGGAGGTGGCGCGTCGTTCCCCGCCAGCCAAACCCACCAGATCAAATGGGATCGGCCATGACCAACCCGGCCCGATAAAGAAATTCCCCGGGCATCTGACTCGAGAATTCAGATGCCGAGCAGTAGGAGCCTGTTTGCAGGCGATTCCATGCGCGAATCGCGCGCAAGCGCGCTCCCACGTCTCATTTTCACTCCCGGTGGTCCGGCAGCCCCCGGATGGGACCCAGCTCGAGAATTCGTCCGCCCGAACACGGCAGTTTTCCAGGCTCCCAGAAAGACCGCGGTCGCCAGTTTCTCTGTCAGGCCCCAGCGAGGGCCCACGCCGATACGATGAGTCCCACGACGCTCAGCACCGTCATCGGCGCACCGGGCATCGCTTTGCCTCGCGCCCAAGCCGGTCCAAAACGCGCCAGCAACAATGCGGACACCACCGCGGCAATCCAATGACCGGCACGATTCCCCCCTGATCCCAACTGTCCCGCGGCAAACAGCGCCACCCCGCTCGCCAAACCGGCTACCACCGACGCCACGGATCGTGCCCGCACCCAGCCAAGCACACCCCCCGCCGCCGCCAGCACACCAAAAACAACGTAATACACCGCCGCCGCTGCCATGCGCGCCTCCAAATAAACTGGATTCCGTCACTCCGGCGGATTGGCCTGCGCCGTCCGTGGGCGCCGGTTCTTCCGAATCTTGAATATCTCCCCGTCCTCATCCCCAGACAACTTCTCCATCCGCCGATACAGCGCCCCGCGGCTCAGGCCCAAGATGTGCGCCGCCTGCGACTGCTTGCCCTTGCATAGTCGCAGCACCTCGCGCACGAAGTGTCCTTCCACGTCATCCATCGTCATCTCCCCCACCCGGAAGATCAGATGGATGTGGCTGGTCGAATCCGTTAACCGCCTCGCCTCGTCGTGGGTCGCGGGGAACAGGCTCTCGGTCAACCACCTCCCCAGCATCAGGCTCTTCTGGACGAACCACTCAAGCTCCGCCACGTTGCTCATGAACGGCGCGGCAAGCAGGCGCTGCTGGATCGCCGAATCCAGCGACAGCGCGCCCGCCTGCAGCAACCCGGCATCCCTCTCCAAAAAATATCGCGCCAGCAGCAGCACGTCGTCGCCGCGCTCCGTCAGCGGCAAGAGTTCCAAACGGCTCGTGCTGAGGATCGCCAGCAGTTTCGGATCCAGTGAACTCGACGCCCTCAGCCTCTCTATCGAGATCGAGGAAGTCGCCACGAGGCGCCGCGGCCCCGATCCACCGCCCTGTCCCGCCTCAATCCACTCCACCAGCGCACCCTGCACTTCCCGCGCAACCTGAGATACCTCGTGCACGATCAGGGTTCCCCGCTCCATCTTCCCGAGGACGTCCGAGCACTCCCGCACCCCAGGCGTCTGCCGAAGTTCCGGCAGCGAACCCGGCGTCCGATACCAGACCCCGTTCAGAAAACGGCAGTCTGCAGAGTTGCCGTGTGTCGCCTCGTGAATCGCCCTGGACACCAGCCGCTTTCCAGTCCCCGGCTCTCCAAATATGAATGCCGGCTGCACTGCGCTCGACGCCAGATAGTTGATCTGGTCGTTGAGAACCAGCATCGAAGGATGCGTCCCGATAATTTGTGTCGCTCGAACTTGTACCATTTGTGTTGACAATATCACAGGACTGGACGACAATCTAGTCCAAAATCGGACACAGGAAATACTGACATGGCCAGACACACGCAGGAACGAACAGCCCTCATAATCGATGATGAGCCAGGCATTTGTTCGGTTCTCAAGAGTTTTTTGCGCACCCTTGGCCTTGGCTCTATCACATGCAATTCCGCGGAAGAAGGACTGCGCCTGCTCGACGGCGCTGATGCCGACTATGGTCTCGTCATCCTTGATTATCGCCTTCTTGGCATGGACGGGGCGAACTGTTTCCGTGAGATACGCAAACGCCGCGCCGACCTCCCGGTCCTCTTCATCAGCGCCTACTCCGGCCAACCTGGACTGGATGAAGTCCTGCTCCAGCCGGCCACCAATCTCCTTAGTAAGCCGTTCAGCATACAGCAGTTCCGAGATGCCATCACGAAGCTGGTGCCCGGCCTGATCTAGCCGCCTAGCCCGACAGCCCACCCGTTGCCGCACGCTGCGCACGCAACAGGGCGCCCAAGGCAGCACCATCCGCCACGGCTCGTTCGCACCGCCCGCTGTGACACAGGTGCGCTTGGGCTTGGTCCCCCGCAGGGACTTTCACAGCCGCAGGTATGGGTGAATCCGGACCTCCAATTGCGATCAATAAATCGGGCCAATACACCCTCCAAGCCTCGCATTCGAGATCACAAAATCGTTCCGAAGATCTGTCCCCCGTCAAAACCAGCTGCGCTGGCAGCGAGTGCCACTGGTCCAGGGCCGAAAGAAGGTTGGGCACCGATTCGGGCAATTCTTGCATGTGTCGGCTGTAGAGGGTCAGCCCCCGACCAGCCGCCTCTTCAAATTCCCGCCTCCCGAGGGCCCGACCGATGGTCAACAGCGCTTGCGCTGCGGCGGAGTTTCCCGATGGCTCCGCGCCATCATAGTCCTCCTTCATTCGGATGGGCAATGCCCCGTCCCCACCCCCAGCCATGAAGAATCCTCCCCGATCCCCGTCCGCGAACCGCGCGATCACCTCCTCACAGAGGCGCCCGGCCCACTCCATCCACCGCGTCTCGAAGGTCGCCTCATAAAGCGCCACGAGTCCCCTCGCAAGGAACGCGTAGTCGTCCAGAAGTTCCGGTCCCTCGGTCGGCCCGTCGCGCCAGGCGTGCCCGAGACGACCCGTCGCCGAGTCAAATTGCCTTTCCCGAAGAAAGGTCGCGGCGCGACGCGCCGCTTCAATCCAGTCGGTTCGCCGGAAGTAGGCTCCGGCGCGGGCCAGTGCGCCCAGCATCAGACCGTTCCATGAGGTCAGCATCTTGTCGTCGCGATGAGGACGAGGCCTGGCCGACCTCGCGCGCAGGAGACTGTCACGGATTCGTTCCCAGGCGCTTTCGCACTCGCCCTCCGGCATCCCGCACGCACGGGCCGCATCGGCCAATGGCACGGCGCGCCGCAGCACGTTCTCCCCCGGCGGCTGCACGCCCTCCGGAGCACTGTGGTCAAAAAAATTCCCCTGCGGCGTCACGCCCATCACCATGATCGCAAACTCGGCATCACAGCCCGACAGCACCGCCCGCACTTGGGCCTCCGTCCAAACGTAAAACGCCCCCTCGCGCCCCTCGCTGTCCGCATCTTCCGCGCAATAGAACGCCCCTTCGGGCGACGTCATGTCGCGCAGCACGTAGTCCACCGTCTCGAGCGCAACGCGGGTGAAAAGTGATCGCCGCCGGCCCGCGTCTGGCCCCAGCCCCCCACCGCCCGAGTCCAGCGTCTGAAGCCCGTCGACGTATGCATCCAACAGCTGGGCGTTATCGTACAACATCTTTTCAAAGTGCGGCACCAGCCACTCGGCATCGACCGAATAGCGGGCGAACCCTCCGCCCAACTGGTCGTACATGCCACCACAAGCCATGTGCTCTAGCGTCCTGAGCACCATCTCCACCGCCTCCCCATCACCATTCCGGCGCGCGTGCCTCAGCAAAAACTGGAGTGCCACGGGCCGGGGAAACTTCGGCGCCGCACCAAATCCGCCATGCTCCCCATCAAAATCGCGCTTCAGTGCCGCCGCCCCCCGCGCGATCAATTCCGGTCCCCCCACCCCATCAGAGGGCTCGGCCGCCCCGGCGATCTCCTGCAATTGCCCTTTCATCTCCCGGGCGGAAGCCAGGATGCGCTCCCGGTCCTCCCGCCAGAGTTGCGCGATGCGCCGCAGGAGATCGATGAAACCCATGCGCCCAAACCGTCCCTCGCGTGGAAAATACGTTCCCCCGTAGAACGGGTTGAGATCGGGTGTCAGCCACACCGACAGCGGCCACCCGCCGCCCACGCCCATCACCTGAACGGCCGTCATGTATATCTTGTCGACATCCGGCCTCTCCTCCCGGTCCACCTTGATGCTCACGAAATGCCGATTGAGCACGGCTGCCACGTCCATGTTCTCAAACGATTCCCTCTCCATCACGTGGCACCAGTGGCATGTCGAGTACCCGATGCTCAAGAAAATCGGCTTGTCCTCGGCCGCAGCGCGCCGAAATGCCTCCTCCCCCCACGGATGCCAATCGACCGGATTCATCGCGTGCTGCAAGAGATACGGGCTCTTGGCCGACGCCAGCCTGTTCTGCCTACGCTGTCTCACCTCTTCAGACATCCCCGGACCCTGACACACGCTCAGGCTATTTCAAAAAACTGAAACGCTAAATCCACCGAACCCGCGCTGGATTTTCTTCCGTCCTGTGGCAGAGAGTGCGAAACTTATCGCCAAAGCATGAGGAGAGCCCCCGTCACCCAGAAGGCCGCCTTGCGCGCATTCCCCGGAATGCTCGTCGCGGCGTTTTTCCTGCCGTGCGGCCACCACCGCGCCCACGCTGCCGAACCTTTTATGCCGTCGCGCGAGAACCCACCCGCCCTCGCGCGCGAATTCAGGGGCGCATGGGTCGCCACCGTGTACAACCTCGACTGGCCGTCGAGCGCGGGCCTGCCCACCAGCCGCCAGCAGTCCGAGCTGGTCAGACTCATGGATCGCGCCGCCGACCTGAAACTCAACGCCATCATCTTCCAGGTGCGCCCGGGCTGCGACGCACTGTACAAGTCCAATCTGGAACCGTGGTCCCAGTGGCTGTCCGGCCGCATGGGCCGCGGTCCAGAACCCGAATACGACCCCCTGGAGATGGCCGTCCGGCTCGCGCACGAACGAGGCATCGAACTCCACGCCTGGTTCAACCCCTTCCGCGCCATGCCCAATCGCCAGCATCCCGCCTGTGCCACTCACGTCAGCCGTGCGCGGCCGGAATTCACCCGCCGCTACGGCCAATACCTCTGGCTTGACCCCGGCGACCCCCTGGTGCGCGATTACTCCTTGCGCGTCATCCTGGACGTGGTGCGCCGCTACGATATCGATGGCGTCCACCTCGATGACTATTTCTACCCCTACCCCGTCAAGGCCGGCAAAGGGGGCCAACTCCCATTCCCGGATGACGCCACGTGGGAAAAGTACCGCGCGCTCGGCGGCAAACTCGGCCGGAGCGAATGGCGCCGCGCCAGCGTCGACGAGTTTGTTCAGCGCCTCCAGGCCGACATCCGAAAGGCCAAACCATGGGTCAAATTTGGCATCAGCCCGTTCGGGATCTGGCGCCCCGGCTACCCTTCCTCCGTCCACGCAGACATTGACTCCTACGAGGACCTTGCCGCCGACTCTCGAAGATGGCTCGCGCAAGGCTGGGTCGACTACCTGTCGCCCCAACTCTATTGGAGCATCGATGCCCCAAAGCAGAGCTTCTCGGCCCTGCTCGACTGGTGGCTCGCTCAGAATCCCCAGAACCACCACGTCTGGCCGGGCGTGGCCTGCGACCGCATCGGCAAGTCGCGCCCGGCGTCTGAAATCATCCGCCAGATCTCCCTCGTGCGAAAGAAATCACCCCCCACCTCCATCGGCCATATCCAGTGGGACATCAAGCCCCTGCTCGAAGATCGCCGCGGCATCGCCGGCCTTCTCAAGGACCAGACGTTCGCGGATCGCGCGGTCATCCCCGCCAGTCCCTGGTTGGCCGGTTCCCAGCCCGGTACCCCGCGCCTCCAATCCTCTGAGGACGCTTCGGGCATCCGCCTCAAATGGACCCTCGACAAAGATCGCTCCTCCGCATGGCAGTGGGCCGTCCAATCTTGCCGCAATGGCCGGTGGGAAACCCGCGTCCACCCCTCCTTCACCGACACCGCCTTCTGGAAAAAAGGCTCCGCCCTCCCGGACGTCGTGGCAGTGACGGCCATCAATCGCTCCGGTCGCGCCGGCCCACCCGCCGTGGTGGAAAGAATCTCAGCACCCGTTACTTCCGCCATGGCCACACCCAAGCTCAGGGCGATGCCTTGACTCGCCACCTGCCCACCACATCAACTCCGCGGCCTAGCCTGCATATTTCACGCTTCCGCGTGAAATATGCAGGCTTAAAGGAAAACCGCGCTCCGAAGAACGCGACTTTGAAGGGTCTGGGGCCATCGGTCCGCGAAACACACTCCGCAACCGCGAAAAGACCCAGTCTTTGCCTGACCTTTCCCAATAAATGGCTTTCGTGGCGCGGTTTTCCCAGAGCCCAGAATTTCACAGCCGGCAGGCTGTGAAATATCCGGGCTAGTCAGGCCGTCGCCCTTCGTTTCACGACCTGCTGCTCTTGCCTCGTCTTGACGACGCTCTTCTCCGGCAGCACGCCCCGCCACTGGCTCAGGGGATAAAGGATGCTGTCCCGTCCCAGGACCGA
The DNA here is from genome assembly GCA_029560585.1 of Verrucomicrobiota bacterium. GTDB lineage: Bacteria > Verrucomicrobiota > Verrucomicrobiia > JADLBR01 > JADLBR01 > JADLBR01. The sequence continues at coordinate 17,118 of JAKQKQ010000126.1, forward strand.
CCCCGGATTGATGACGGAATTGCAGCCGATCTCCGTGCGATCGCCCACGATCGCCCCAAACTTCCTGAGGCCCGTTGGAAACTTACGCCCGTCGACCTCGACCACGATCTCGCTCCGGTCCAGTTTCACGTTGCCCAGGATCACGCCGGCCCCGAGATGCGCCTTGTGGCCCAGAATCGAGTCCCCCACGTAATTGAAGTGCGGCACCTCGCAGCCGTCGAACACGACCGCGTTCTTGAACTCACACGAGTTGCCCGCAACAACCCAGTCACCCAGAATCACGTTCTCCCGGATGTATGCGCCCGCGCGCACCTGGCAATTCCTCCCTATCCAGGCGGGCCCCTTGATCACCGCGCCGGGCTCCACGACGGTCCCATCCCCGATGTACACCCGCTCGCCCACGAACGCGTGCCCCATCACCCGCCCACGATTCGCGGGTTCCAGATGCACCTGCAGATATGCACCCACCTTCTTCAGCGCGTCCCACACGAACTCAACCTCCTCAAACAGCTCGCGGTGCGCGGTCCGGGCCAGGTCGACGTACTCCTCAGGTCGAAACATGCCGGTAGCGTAATGCAAAATCTGAAATTAAGAACACCGGATTCTCGCGCCCGATGCGACCGGCGAGCGCGCTATTTCGCGACGCTCGCGCCCGCCTCATTGGCGGCCTCGTCCCGCGCGCGAATGAAGAGCCGCCCGCCCGGCGCGGGCACGCGGAACTCCTCCACCAGAGAATCCAGCACGCCGTCGATCGGCAACACCGGGTCGAACTCCAGCCCATCCGCCGAAACGGTCACCGATGTCAACACCGAGGCCGCATCCTCGACGCGAAATGCCGCGTTGGTCCCCTCCATCTGCAATCCAACGATCTGCGGCGGACGATTGTCGATCAGCACCAGCTCGCTGATCCGCTCGCCGCTCAAGGCCGCGCCGGGATTCGAATGTCTGTCCGAGGCCGTCACCCGAAACTCGTACCCGCCATCCGCCCAACCGGACGTGTCAAAGCTGAGAATGGGTCGATCCAAGGGCTTGTCGAAATCCATGAACCCACCCTTCCCGCGCGGTCGCCACCCGACCCGGTACTCCAGCTTGTCATCGTTTGGATCGCTAGCCGTCCATACCAGGGTGCGGTAGCTGCGCCGCTCGATTCGCGTGAAGCGCGCCTCGTCGCCCACATCGGACAGCGGGTCTTTCTTCGCGGACGCGATCTGCGAGACGCTCCTGCTGGGCGGGGGCATGGTCGCCCGCGGGGCCGGCTCATAACCCTCCCCGGGCGCCAAAATCACAATTTTCCCGACCTCGGGCGGGAGATTCCGCGGGGTGTAGAAAACCTCCGCGCGCCTCGCTCTGCCGGCCGGCTCGAATCGCAGCTCAAACTGTAGGTATCGCGCCGCGCGGCTCGTGACTTTGCCCCCCGACATTGGCTGCCACTCGCCCCACGTCCCGTCCGGATCACGCGTATTCCCGGAGCGGGTCCGCACCGCCACGCCCTCCCCCTCCACCCTCGCGGAGCCCCAGTCGCTCAACGTCCCCCCATCGATCACCTCCGACCGGTACCATCCACTCTTCCCGGCGGATCCAAACTTCAACCATGCCGCCTCATTGCTGCCACCGGCCCAGAGGGTGTTTCCCGTGACGAGCAGCGCCGTCACATCCTTGGACTCCAGTTTGGCGACGATCCTCTCCCGGCCATCGTCGCTCACCCTGAAGACGCGCCCATCCCCTCCAGTGCCAACGATCCACTCGCCCCCATGCCGGGCCAGAGATTGCGGAAACTCCGAACCAGACCACAGGCGCCTCGCAAACCCCGGCTCCACCAGCAACCAGAGATCGCCACCCCCAGAGGGAGTCGCCGAAGGCGACGTCTCGACCTTAGGCGCCGGCGCGGCCGCGTCCTTGGCCCCCTCCTCTTTCTTCGGCTCGCCCCCGGAACTCGGCTCCGCCGCCTTCAGCGCGATCACCACCGGCGCAGCCACCGAAGATGCTTTCTTGGAACCCGAGTCTGCCTTGCCGCCCGCCACGAACGCGATGTGCCCCGCCTCGTCCACCGCAATCTGTCGCACCTCGCCCCGCCCCGAATCGAATAGCGCGAAGGCCTTGCCATCGCCCTCCAGTCTCAGCAAAAGCCCCCGACCCTCTGAACCCACCAGCACCCTACCATCCCGATCCAACGCAAGACAGCGCAGGTTCGATTCTTCCCCGTCGTAGGCGACCGATCCCTTCCCTTTCTCGATCACCTTGAAAAGCCGCCCGCGGTTTCCCGTCGCCACGTACAGCTCTTTGCCCGCCCAGAGGAGAGCCCAGACGTGCTTTTCGCCAGGCTCATAGTAGACTTCCGGTTCCTTGCCCCCCTCGCAGCGATACACCTTCGCGTCCGGAGAACACGACGCATACACGGCGCCGTCCGGCCCCGCAGCCACCGCGTAGACATTCGCCCCGGGCAACTTCGCCACCCCAGAGACCTTTCCCGTTCCGTCGGCACGCAGGATCCAGCCCTTGGGCCCCGTCCCCAGCAACGCGCCACCCGCGCCATCATCCGCCACCGACCAGATCGCCTCAACCCCAGAGAGAACGAGATTGCTCATCACCGAAAACCGTCCCCCGGCCGCAACGAAGCCATCCTCGCCAATCAACGCCCCGTCGGCCTCACCCTTCCGCCAATCCGAATACGTCTCGACAATCACTCGCTTTGTCTCCACCGCCGACAGACCGGATGCCACCAGCGCCGAGATCACAACCATTAAAGACCGATTCATCCGCACCTCCAGATTCACAGACGTTCACCGGACCGTGAGTCGCGCGACGGAAGAACCCTCGACCGCCCCTTCCGTCGCCTGCCTCATCTCCGCCACCACAGAATCACTGATCGCCTCCACTTCCGAGGGCCCATTTCGCAGCACGGCCGCCACCGAACCCGGCACATCCTCATGTCGCCCCCAGCCATCGCGCACGCCGTCCTGCTGCCGGCTCACCCTCACCATCAGCACGTTCGCGCGCCCAAGCCTATTCATCCCCTCGATCAATTCGCCAAGCGATCGCGGCCCCGGCCCCTCCTCGCGCCTCGAGCCGAACAACGCCAGCAGCCCCGTGCCCCCGCCGCCCGTGCCAGAATCCTTGGCCAGGAACGTCCGCTCATCATTGGCCTCCACCCGCAACACCTCCCCCGCCCGGGCCTCCTCGGGAACCGTGAACTCAAACTCCCTGTGCTCCTCTCCTCCCCAACGTCTCTCCAGCCGCACCTCCACCCGCACCACCTCGCCAGGACGCGCCTGCCGCGGCCAAAGCGTCACGGATTCGATCCGCGCCTCCTCCCGGCGCTGCGCCACCCGCACATCCAGGTCCAGCCCCTCGGGATGAATCTCCTCAAAGGGCTGCTCGAAGACTCGCTTCAGTCGGCCTCGCATATCCATCGCCGCGTCCACCACCACCTCGGCATCCCCGCTGGAAAAGCCGTCCAACCGCAGCGCCTGCCCGTTGCGCAGCCGCATCGCCCCGGTCACGCAAATCGTCATTTCCTCGCCCACGTGCTCGCTGCCCAGCACGCTGTCGATCAGAAGCGACGCCACGACCGAAGGCGCCATCTCCCTCTGCGCGAGAAAATTTCCCCGATATTCCACCGGACCGCGCCCCTCAAAATCCACCCTGACCCGGTACGCGGGCAGAACCGGCTTCGGCCCGACCCGACCCGCGATCGCGGAAAAACGATCTTCCAGCACCGTGCCCGCCACCCGCCGAATGTTCGCCATCTTGAACGGTCGCTGGTAGCTCGGGACCGTCGTGATGATCTCGGCCTCGCACATGGGCATCTCCACCTCGCCCAACCCCATCATCGGATGCCCAAATGCCAGGACCCGATCCCCGTCCCTCCACGTCAGCGTTCCCGTCCCGCCCATGGTGATGTCACCGGTCAGGAACGCCGCGGATACCGCGGCCCCGGGCGTCAGTTCACCGCCGGGCGCATCCGCGTCGCCGCGCCCGCCGCCCCCCGAGGCCAGGATCACGCCGGCCCCCGCCCATAGCTTCTCCAGGGCGCGCAACGCCCGCCCCGTCGCCCCGGACACCTCCAGCGGCAGCGCCAACCAGTCGCTCGTTATGCCGCCACCCAGCAATCCTTCGCGCACCAGCCTCCGCATCGAAAACCTCGCGGGCCGTCGCGCCCCCCCATCGAGATACGCCCCCGTTTCCAACATGTCCTCGATCGGCGTGAAACCACAGTGCCCGTCCTTTTCGAAAATCGCCACCCTGCGTGACAGCGCCCCCGCCAGTCTCCCATCGATGTACAGCGGGCTGCCGCTCATCCCGTGCACCGCCCCAGTCACCCGCGTCTTCTCGTCCACAAGCCGCCCGATGATCATATGTTTGCCTGGTCCAATCCCATTGCGCAGGACACCCAGGATCTCCGTCTCGACAGGTTCCGCGTTGGTCCCCCGCAGCACCGTCATGACCACCCCCCGCATCCCCGGCCTGATCTCGTCCACCGGTATCGTCACCGTCGCCGCACGTCCCGGCCCCGCGACAATCATCGCCGCACCAAGCCACGCCAAAATGCCCGCCCAAGAGGCACGCAACATAAATGTTTAGTCTGCCGCGCCTCCTCCCGCTCCGCAACCCCCTTCCGCTCCTCCAGGGCTCTTGGCTTTTCGACGGCAACCTGTTGGAGTCAGCCCTCAGGCTGAATCAACAGGCTAGAGCCTGGACTCCAACGGCTTCGGTCGAGCAAACCCAGAGACCTGCCTCTCCTCTCCCCGCGCCACGGAGGGCCGAGACCACCCTCTCGCGCCCGTCGAAAAACCCACACACCAGACGCGTTGGCCATGGGAGGGACACCGGCCCCGGCCCGAAGAGAATCGCCGCTTGCCAGCTGGCATGCCTCTGGTATACTACAAGCATACATGGCAGCCGATTCGACCGCCCCCCTCCGGCTCCGCGCCTACGGCCACATCCAGGCCAAGATGCTCTCCGGCCAATTGCTCCCAGGCGCCGTCGTGTCGGAGCAGTCCATCGCCGAGGAACTCGGCATGAGCAGGACGCCCGTCCGAGACGCCATTCGCCATCTTGAGCGGGAGGGCATGCTCGCGCCGGTCCCCCGCTACGGGACTGTCGTGCGCGATCTCGACCGGCGCGACCTCGCCGACCTCTTTGAACTCCGCGAGGCGCTGGAGCCATTTGCGGTGGCGCGCGCCACGGGCCGGCTCTCCCGCGAGGACGTCGCGGCCCTCGTCGGCTTCTGCCAGGAGATCCGCGCCCTCGCCACGGGGCTGGGACGTTCACGGGGTCAGGCGCTTGACGCCCAAGGCATGCGCCGCCTGCTGGAGGCGGACATGGCATTCCATCTCACGCTCCTGCGCGCGGCCGGCAACCCGAGGCTCCTGAAGATCGTCTCCGACTCGCGCCTGCTGGCGGGGGTCTTGGGCGCGCGACGCCAAGAGCACACGCGGGATGTCCTCCTCCACACCTGCCGGGAGCACGACGCGATCCTTCGCGCGGCTGCGGCGGGCGACGCCCGGACGGCCGCCCGCCTGATGGCGAAACACATCCGCTCGAGCCGCGACCAGGCCCTGGCCGCGCACGACAGCGAACCGCGCGGCGGGCGCGCCCACGCCGGCGCGGCTGTCCTCCCGCCCGGGTTCCTGGCCGGGTCGCCACCCCCCGGCGCATCCCGCCCCCGCCATCGAAAACCTAAATCGAGACGCCGCACTTCCCCTGAATAAGCGCACCGGAATGTATCACGCCAACGCCATCAGTAATCTCCCGTACGCTCGTTCCCGGCGCGCATCGTGGCTCGCATCCGTCGGCGCCATTCTTGCGTCCGCACACTGGGTCCAGGGCGCCACCCCCGAAAAAGACAGCACCATGTCGGAGGCCGTCCCCACCGTGAAACCGGCGCAGAAGCAAGACGTCGTCGTCTTCAAGGAACCCGGCCGCTATGGCGGCTGGCCAGCCAACCACGGCCTGTGGCAGTGGGGAGACGAGATCGTGGTGGGCTTCACCGTGGCATGGTTCAAGCACGCCACCAATGACCACGCCATCGACCGCGCCAAACCCTCCGAGGAATGGCAGGCCCGCAGTCTAGACGGCGGTTTGACCTGGCGGACGGAAAACGCGCTGCCCTTCACCCACCCAGGCAAGGAGGCGAAACCCGCGCCCCTCGACGGCCCGCTGGATTTCACCGCGCCGAACTTCGCGCTCATGTTCCGCTTCGGAAGCCTGCACGTTGGACCATCGTGGTTCTATGTCACGGCCGATCGCTGCCGGACATGGCGCGGACCATTCTCGTTCGATGTCGAGGGAATCGACAGGATCTGCACGCGCACGGATCTGGTCGTGCTGGGGGCGCGCGACTGCATGATGTTCGGCAGCGCCGCGAAGAGCGATGCGAGGGAGGGCCGAGTCTTCTGCGCGCGGACCACCGACGGCGGCCTGCATTGGAGACTGGTCTCTCTCATCGGTCCAGAGCCGAAGGCCGGATTCGCCATCATGCCCTCCTCGCTCCGCATGCCGGGCGGCGCCTTCCTGACCACCATCCGAAACGGCGGAGGACCGCGCCGCTGCATCGACGCATGGCGCGGCGATGACGAGGGGCGCCACTGGACTTCCCTGGGCGATGCCACGCCCGACATCGGGAGCAATCCGCCAAGCCTCGTGCGCCTCAAGGACGGTCGCCTCTGCCTCACATACGGATACCGCAGGAAACCCTTTGGTGTCCGGGCACGGATCAGCGCGGACGAGGGCCAAGCCTGGGGCCCCCAGATCATCCTCCGCGACGATGGGCTCACCGGCGACCTCGGCTACCCGCGCAGCATCGTGCGCCCCGATGGCAAGGTATTGACCGTCTATTACTTCAACGGCCCCCGCGACGAGGATCGCGCGATCGAGGCGACCCTATGGCAACCATGACAAGGACAACCGCGCCCGCCGCCCCCATCCGCCCAAATTCGCGCGTGGGCCACGCTTCGCTAGTCGTCGCCTTGGCCGTCGGGCTGTGCGCCACCGCACGCGGCGAAACCATCACCAACACCCTCGGAATGGCGCTGGTCCCCATCGGCCCCGGTTCATTCCTCATGGGCCAGGACGGGCCCCGCGCGGATTACAAGATGATGGCGCATCCGGCCAAGTTCGATGACGCCGACTGGGATGAGCGCCCCGCGCACCGCGTCGCGATCACCGCCCCTTTCCACATGGCGGCGACGGAGGTCACCAACGACCAGTACGAGCGCTTCGACCCGTCCCATCGGCAGCAGCGCGAAACGTCGAAACTCTCGCGCACGGGCGATGAGGCGGTGATCACTGTCAGCTGGCACGATGCCGTAAAATTCTGCGAGTGGCTCTCGGCCAAGGAGAGGCGCCCATATCGCCTGCCCACCGAGGCAGAGTGGGAATACGCCTGCCGCGCCGGCACGACCACCCTCTTCCACACCGGCGACTCGCTCCCGCCCGGTTTTCACAAGTGGATCTCAAACACGGGCCTCAGGGACCTGTATTTCAAGTCTGATGCCGCGAAGCGCCGGATCGACGGACACCTCCCGCCCGAATTCCGCGCCCCCCCGGGCGACGCCCCCCTGAAAGTCGCCCGCACCCCCGCGAACGCATGGGGACTCTCCGACATGCACGGCAATGTCGAGGAATGGTGCCTGGACTGGTACGGTCCCTACGAGGCCACCGACCAAAGAGACCCGGTCGGGCGCAGCGACGGCGATTTCCGCGTGACGCGGGGCGGCTGCCACTCCGCACTCACGCGCCTCCTTCGCTCCGCCAACCGCGCCGGCCGCCTCCCGGATACGCGCAACGACATGATCGGCTTTCGTGTCGTGCTCGCACCACCCCCACAGGGCCAGCCTCTGCCCCCTGCCCCTCCGCCCCTCAACGCGACGGACGTGAATCCAAAGCCCGCGCCACCATCCGCCGTCCCCCAGCAGACAACGCCCGTCTTCTCGGGGCCAAAACCCTTCGTGAGAATCCCGCCCGACTCCTTTGGCCCGCTCTTCTCCTCGCACAACCACAGCCCGGCGATCGCACAATGCCCCAACGGCGACCTCCTCGCGGTCTGGTATTCCTGCGTGGAAGAGTCCGGCCCCGAGCTCTGCGTTCTCGCCAGCAGGCTCCGGCGAGGCGCCTCCGAATGGGAGCCCGCCTCACCATTCTGGGATGGGCCAGACGTGAACGATCACGCCCCAAAACTCTGGTCCGACGGCAAGGGCTCGCTCCTTTTCTTCGCCCGCGGCCTTTCCGAGAACGTGGTGCGCACATCCACCGATAGCGGCGCCACCTGGTCCAAGGCCCGCACCCTGCAGCCCCACGGCGAATTCGCCAACGCCCCGATCCGCACCCGCGAGGGCTTCCTGCTCGTGCCCCACGACAATCGCTCCACCAGCCTCGTCATCAGCCGCGACGACGGTACGACGTGGACTTTCCCAACGCTGGCATCCAAGGCCCACGACTATCGTCCCGGCGGCAAGGGCTGGCGCCTCGCCGGAATACACAACGGCCTGGTCCAACTCATCGACGGCCGCCTCATGGCCATGGGCCGATTCGACCAGCCCGCCGACCAGGAGCGCTTCGGTTTCAAAACGCCCATCAGTCTGTCCTCGGATTGGGGGGAGACTTGGACCTATGAGGCCAGCCCATTTCCCGCGATCAGCAGCGTGCAGCGCCAGGTCCTCATGAGGTTGCGGGAAGGCCCCCTGCTGTTCTGCTCGTTCACCGACCAGTGGCGCGATCGCAAGAACCGCAAAGGTCTGCCCTTCGAGGATGCCTCGGGCGGACGCTTCACGGGCCATGGCCTGTTTGCCGCGCTCTCGTCCGACGATGGAAAAACCTGGCCGTCCCAGCGGCTCGTCACCGCCGGCGGCCCGGATCGCCCCGTCAGCGCCATCGACCGCGTGGAATTCACAATGGGCGACGCCTCCGCCGAGCCCTGCGGCTATCTCGCCGCCTGCCAGGGCGACGACGGTATGATCCAGCTGATCACAAGCAAGAACCACTACGCATTCAACCTGGCATGGCTGAAGGAGAAACCGGCCCCGCCGCGCCAGAATTAGCCGAGGGTCCAATTGCGAACCAGATATTTGCGGTCAACGTCAAATGAAAACTCCTATTGCAGAAAATACCATGCGGCATATGGCGGCCCTTCCCGGCCCGCTGCGGGGGATCGTTCCACCCATGGTCACGCCCTTGCGCGGCCGCGACGAACTGGATGTCCCAGGCCTCGAGCGGCTCATCGAGCACATCCTCGCCGGCGGCGTCAGCGGGCTGTTCATTTTGGGCACGACGGGCGAAGGGCCCAGTCTCAGCTACCGCCTGCGCCGCGAAATGATCGAGCGCACTTGCCGCCAGGTGCGCGGCCGCGTCCCAGTGCTCGTGGGCATCACCGACACCGCATTCGTCGAGTCGGTGAATCTCGCCCGCTCGTCCGCCGATGCCGGCGCGGATGCCGTGGTCGTCGCCCCCCCCTATTACCTCCCGGAGGCACAGCCCGAGCTTCAGGAGTATCTCGACCACCTAGTGCCAGAACTCCCGCTTCCCCTCTTCCTCTACAACATGCCCGCGCTGACCAAGGTCTCGTTCGAACTGGAGACGGTTCGCCGCGCGATGGACAACCCCCGCATCGTCGGCCTGAAAGACAGCTCGGGGAACATGATCTATTTCCACCGCGCCGTGGGCCTGCTCCATCACCGTCCCGATTGGACCCTGCTGATCGGACCGGAGGAAATGTTGGCCGATGCCGTCCTCGCCGGCGGCCATGGCGGCGTCAATGGCGGCGCGAACTTCCACCCCCGCCTCTACGTCGAGTTGTTCCAGGCGGCGCGGGCGGGCGACGCCGCTCGCACCCGCCGTCTCCACGCACTGGTCATGCGGATCAGTGACAACCTCTACCACGTCGGACGGCATCCCTCGGCAATCATCAAGGGGATCAAGTGCGCCCTCTCGCTGCTCGGCGTATGCGACGATTTCATGGCCGAGCCGTTCCACCGGTTCCGCGAGCCCGAGCGCCAGAGGGTGCGAGACCTCCTGCAGGAAATCAAATCCGAGACCCTATGAACCCGCGACACATTGCCACCATCACCATGCTCCTCTGCGCAATGGCGCAGGGATGCCCCGCCGAGACTCCCCCAGCCAAGGTCCCCGGCATTGTCATCGATCACGTGCCGGCGTCGTCCGGCGTCTACATCGGCTCGCCGAGCATCGCCATCCTCCCCAATGGCGACTACGTGGCCTCGCACGACAACTTCGGCCCCAAAACCACCGAGCACCAGCGCGCGGCGACCGCCGTGTTCCGCTCGGCCGATCGCGGCCAGTCATGGAGGAAGGTCTCGGAGGTTCAGGGGGCCTTCTGGTCCAGCCTCTTCGTCCATCGCGGCGCCCTCTTCCTGCTCGGCCCCGACCGCCACCATGGCAACATACTGATCCGCCGCTCGACCGACGGCGGCGAAACGTGGACTTCGCCGACGGATGGCACGAACGGCCTGCTGCGCGATAATGGCGAATACCACTGCGCCCCAATGCCCATCATCGAGCACAGGGGCCGACTCTGGCGCGCATTCGAATGGCGCCACCCGCCCATCGCCTGGGGCATCAATTATCGCGCGACGATGCTGTCCGCCCCCGTCGATGCCGACCTCCTGAATGCTGCCTCCTGGACCCTCGCCGAACCCCTGCCCAGCGATCGATCCTGGAACGGCGGCGACATGGGCGCATGGCTCGAGGGCAACGCCATGGTCGCGCCCGACGGGACCCTCGTCGATGTCCTCCGCGTCCAGACCCAGTCGCCCGACGAGAAGGCCGCCATCGTCCGCGTCAGCACCGATGGGCGATCCATGTCTTTCGACCCGGCCACCGGCTTCGTGAAATTCCCCGGCGGCTCAAAGAAATTTGCCATCCGCTTCGATCCCCAGAGCAAATTGTACTGGTCCCTCGCCAACGCCATCCCGGACCGGCACCGCGCCGAGAATCCCGGCGGGATCCGCAACACGCTCGCCCTGACATCATCGCCAGACCTCACGAATTGGACCGTGCGCTGCATCCTGCTCTACCACCCGGACGTCCGCAGCCACGGCTTCCAGTACGTGGATTGGCTGTTTGACGGGGAGGACCTCATCGCGGCCTGCCGCACCGCCTACGACGACGGCCTCGGCGGCGCCCACAACGCCCATGACGCCAACTTCTTGACCTTTCACCGCTTCACCGCCTTCCGCGCGAAAACGATGGCCGATTCGGTGCCATTCACGGTCGCGCCCCCTCCCAAGATCGAGACCCCCGAGCACATCGTCACCGGCCACGGCTGGACCGAGGCGACGCTCGCCGACAACCAGGCCGCGTTCGCCAACCGAAACTATGTCTGGAAGAATGTGCCAAAAGATTTTCGCGGGTGGCGCATCACACAGACCAGCGGCGGAGTGCGCGCCGAGATCCGCGTCCGCGCCCAATGCGATACCACGCTCATCGCAGCGACCCCCGCCAAACAGACCGAAATCGACCTCGTCGGCTGGAACACCATCCCCAATGCCACCTTTCATTACACGGACCCCGGCAAGACGCCCATGGCGATCTACTGCCGCCCGATGAAAGCCGGAGAAGAATTTGCGGTGCCGCAAGGCGGTTGGCACGGCATGGTCGTGCTCCTTCCGCCCCATGGTGTCACCGTTGGACGAATCCCGGCCGCCGTTCGCCCGCTGGAGCGCCTCAGATACAACAACCCGGGCCTCGTCGTCGATCTCGGCGTCGGGCTCTGGGCCTGGCCCCTCCCAATGGACTTCGATGGCGATGGCGACCTCGACCTCGTCGTCAACTGCCCCGACAAGCCCTACAATGGCACTTACTTCTTCGAAAACGCCACCGGCGACACCGCGAAAACCAAGATGCCCGTGTTCAAACCCGCAAGGCGCATCAGCAGGGGCCTGCAAAATGTCCAGGTCAGCTATGTTGCCGGCAAACCCCGCGTCCTGTCGCCCGCCACCGAGTATCCCGACTTTCTCAAAACCGGTCTCGCGAACGGCACAGACTTGCCCCGCCCGACCAACGTCCACCCGAATAAAGTCCGCGCCAATATGTGGCGCTACGCCGATTACGACGGCGACGGCCCCCTCGACATCATCGTGGGCGTCGGAGACTGGACCGACTACGGATGGGACAACGCCTACGACGCCACCGGCACGTGGACCAACGGCCCCATCCACGGCCTCGTCTATGTCATCCGCAATACCGGCACCACCGCCAGCGCCACCTACGGCACCCCCGCCAAGGTCATGGCCGACGACAGGCCCGCCGAGGTCTTCGGCTGGCCATCCCCCAATCTCGCCGACTTCGACGGCGACGGGGACCTCGACCTGCTCTGCGGCGAATTTCTGGATGGCTTCACCTATTTCGAAAACCTCGGCACCCGCACCGCCCCCAAATACGCGCCGGCCAAAAGGCTGCGAACCGCCCAAGGCCAACCGCTCGTCATGGATCTCCAGATGGTCACGCCCACGGCCATCGACTGGGACCGGGATGGCGACCTCGACCTCATCGTCGGCGACGAGGACGGACGCGTCGCGTTCATCGAGAATACCGGCAAGCTCGCCGATGACCGCACGCCGCAGTTTCTGTCCCCACTCTACTTCCGGCAGGAGGCCGATGAAGTAAAGTTCGGCGCCCTCGCCACGCCATGCGCCTTCGATTGGGACGGCGATGGCGACACGGACATCATCTGCGGCAACACCGCCGGCTACATCGCGTTCTTCGAGAATCTCAGCGGCCCGGGCATCGAGAGACCCAAATGGGCGGCGCCCAAGTATCTCGAGGCGGACGGCAAGATCATCCGGATCATGGCGGGCCCCAATGGGAGCATCCAGGGCCCCTGCGAGGCCAAGTGGGGATACACGACGCAGACCGTCGCCGACTGGGACGGTGACGGCCTGCCAGACATCGTCGCGAATTCTATCCTGGGCAAGGTTCACTGGTATCACAACATCGGCACGCGCGCGCACCCGAAACTCGCAGCCGCACAGTCCATCGACGTCGAATGGGACGGCCCACAGCCAACCCTCGCATGGGGTTGGCTCCGCCCCCAGGGCAAAGCCCTGCTGACGCAGTGGCGCACGACGCCGGTCGCGGCCGACTGGAACAACGACGGACTGACCGATCTCGTGATGCTCGATCAGGATGGCTATCTCGCGTTCTTCCAGCGCACCAAACGGGATGGAACTCTCGCGCTGCTGCCACCCATGCGGGCCTTCTGCGACGAAAAGGGCGAAGCCATGCGCCTCAGCACAGGAACGGCCGGGAAAAGCGGTCGCCGCAAACTCTGCATCGTGGACTGGGACGGCGACGGCATGGCCGACATCCTCGCGAACGCCGCCAATGCCAGACTCCTCCAACAGCTCGACGCCCACGACGGCAAATGGCTCTTCAAAGACATGGGTTTGCTCACCGCCCAGAACATCGAGGGGCATGACGTGAGCCCAACGGTGGTCGATTTCAACGGCGACAAGATACCCGATTTCCTCGGCGGCGCAGAAGACGGCCACTTCTACTACCTCAAGAACCCCCGCTCAAAGTGATCCATGCGACGAGGGCAACTGGACCGTCGGCACGCTCCTCGCACCACCAGACTCGACCCAACTCGAAACCCCAACAACCAAGCACCGAACCCCACCCACCATGAAAGAAATCACATTATCCCTCGCCCTCGTGCTGCTGGTCCCAGCCCTGGCGCCCGCGGCCGAACGGCCGGACCTGATCTGCTCGGAGTTCATCTACGACGCCGCGCCATTCCCCTCCTGCCATGCCACCACCATAGCCGAGACAAAAGGCACCCTCGTGGCCGCGTGGTTCGGCGGAACACGCGAGGGAGACCCCGATGTCGCCATCTGGGCCTCGCGCCATGAGACCGACGGATGGACGCCGCCCACCGAGGTCGCCAACGGCGTCCAACCCGACGGCGCCCGCCACCCCTGCTGGAACCCCGTCCTGTTCCAGCCAAAGGACGGCCCCCTCCTCCTCTTCTACAAGGTCGGCCCCTCGCCCAACCGATGGTGGGGCATGCTCCGCACCAGCAACGACGGCGGCAATACGTGGGGCGATGCTCGCCGCTTGCCCGACGGCGTCCTCGGCCCCATCAAGAATAAACCGGTGCAATTGCCCGATGGCTCCCTCCTCTGCCCCTCGAGCACCGAGACCGATGAGAAGCCCTCGAAATGGCGCGTCCACTTCGAGCGCACGCCGGACCTCGGGAAATCCTGGACCCGCGTCGAACCACCCGCGGGCGAACCCATCAACGCCATCCAGCCCAGTATCCTGCTCCATCCCGGAGGCACGCTCCAGGCACTGGGACGTACGCGGGAAAAGCGCCTCTTCGAAACGTGGTCGAAAAACGGCGGCCAATCCTGGGGACCGCTGGCGCTCACCCCGCTCCCCAACCCCAACTCTGGAACCGATGCCCTCACATTGCGCGATGGCCGTCACCTCCTGGTCTACAACCACACCCCCAGGGGCCGATCACCCCTGAATCTCGCCATTTCCACCGACGGCCAATCATGGCAGGCCGCCCTCGTCCTTGAGGACGAACCCAAGGCCGAGTTCAGCTACCCAGCCATCTTCCAAACCGCCGACGGCCTCGTCCACATAACCTACACCTGGAAGCGCCAGAAAGTCCGCCACGTCGTGTTGGACCCCACAAAACTCTCGCCGCGATCCATGCCCAATGGCGAATGGCCCCCAATGGCACTGGTTCAATCAGGCCGATAACTGCACCCCACCTGAGAATGCCCAGTGTCCGCCGACGGAAGATCGATCCCCCCGCGAATCCACAATCACTCCCAGGCCACCTTCCGCCACCCCAAAAAAACACGAGAATTAGCCTTGCCTCATCCCCGTATAATCGCTCAGATTATCGGCAGAATTGAAGGCGCAATCTTTGGCTTCATGGAGCACCTCCCGATGAATCGGTTGCGGCTCGCTGCCTTGGCTCTGCTGGGATCCGCCACGCTGGCGAGCGATCTCGGCGCGCAGACGAATTACACGCTCAATGTAACTAGTGTCGCGAGTTCGCCCTATGACTGGGGCACGCCCTCGAACTGGGACCTGAACAGCGTCCCGGGCTTCGCGTTCGGCAGCGGCAGCTCCAACGACATCGCGACCATCAACTTCAACGTCGGCGGCATCCCCTCCGTCACGTTCAGTGGGACCGAATACGTATTCCAGAAGCTCTCGATCACCGAAACCGCATCCGCCAATTCCGACGGAAACTTCTATGGCAGCAGCGGCTTCACCAACTCCTTTACCCCCCCCTTCACACAAACAGTCCAGCGCGTGGAATACCTCAGTGGCGGACGGCAGATCGACTTCTATGGGGACCTCGTTATCCAAGACTGGGCCGATGGCCTCGCCTTCGAGGTCGACACCACCGGCGGCAGCACCCTCGATTTCGGCGGTGGAATCACCGGCACCGACGGGATCCGCATCGTGGGCAACGACACGATGTACTTCCGCGGCTACAACATGTCCTACGGCGCAGGCCTCTCCAATGGCCTCATCTTCAGTGGCGAGGTCGGCGGAAACAAGAGCTTCTACATCGACGCGACAACCGGGCCCGTCACCCACGACATACCCAATCTCGTCATAGAGAACAGCGGCGCATTCAACATCAACTTCGGCCGACTGGCCGGCTCCAACAGCATCGCGGTGAACATCAGCAACGTGGTGCTCACCACCAACACCACCAGCCTCCGGTTCGGCGGCGACTCCGAACACGACGGCACACCTACGGCCACCGTCAACGTCAACGGCCAGGTCGATTTCTCCGTCGCCACCGCTGCCGCTAACCGCACCCTCGTCCTCAATTCGACCTACGGCGGCATCGTCAATTTCAACAGCAACATCGTCGTGAACCAGGACTTGGATGTCGCGCGGACCATCGTCTGGAACGGCAACGGCGTGGCCCGCGTCAACGCCGACATCATCCAGACCAATGGGTCGCTCACCAGTCTCACCAATCGGCTCGATGGCGACAGGAACCTCGTGGTCGAGGTGGATGCCGAGAGCCGCCTCGGCACCGGCAACATCGACATTCGCAACGGCTCCGTCCTCCGCATGGCCTACGACGTCTACGGCGACGCCAACGGCTATCCTGGCTCTTCCTTCCGCTACGGGGAGAGCGCCAACACCTTCTTCGATTTCGCCACGAACCAATCGGGCTTCTTTGACCCGGTCGCCAATAGCACCTCATCCGGGCTGGTCCTCCGCGCCTTCAACGGCATCAGCGGCAACCTCACCGGGGCCAACTTCACCAATGCCAGCGGCTTCTATGCCGCCAACACCATATCGTTCCAGACCAACGCCATCATCGGCGAGCGCGCCACCGCCCTCCCCACGCGCGCCCAGCTCGGCGGCGCCATCCTCTATCAGGGCATCCAGACCGCAGGCGGCACGTACACGAATATCGGCGACGATGGCGCCACCTCCATCTACAAGGGTGTTGCTATCTGCGCCCTAACCCCCATGGGCACGGGCGAACTGCCTGTCCTCGATGACCCCTCCGTCAATGCGAATTACTTGGAGGACACATTCCTCAGCGGCTTCTTCGGCACCCTCTCCGCCCGCCCCGGCCAAGACCTCGAGGTCCTGATCCCAGGCAACGTCTTCGTCTCCCCTAATTCTTTCGGGAGCAACGCCGCCTTCAACGCCAGCACCGGGGTCGCCTACTTCCGCGGGCCGGGCACGCTGTCCTTCCAACGCCGATACACAATCAACGCCATCAACACCACCGCAGATCCCTGGGAAGGCACGGTCTCCAACCTCGTCCGCATCGGCCTCGATGGCACCGCCAGCCCCGAAAACCCCCTCGCGATCCAAAGTCAAAGCTCCCTCATCGCCGACCTCATCGGCACCGGTGCCATCCCCCAGTTCAAGACCATGACCGTGCGCAATGGCCGCATCCGCGTGCGTGGCGGTGACAATATCGGCGAGGCGACCGGCGCCACCGACACCACGCTCGTCATCGGCTCCGGCGCCAGCCTCCTGCCCGACGATGGCACAGGCAACAACGCCGCAACCATCACACTGAATCGCGGCAAGATCATCTTCGAGGACGACGGCGCCCTGTACACCGGCACCGAGCCGGACGTTCTGAACGCGAGCACAAACTCCGTGTTCAATGCCATGCAGTTCAGCTCGAACTGTCTGTTCGTCATCAACGACGGCAGCTCCGGAACCGCGGGCCTCGGCGGATTCCGAAATCTCAATACCGCCCTCTACACCCACATGCTATCGAACATGAACATCGTCCTCGGCGACGATGGCATGCGCACCGCCCGCGTCGCCAGCGCCACGGCGTTCGCGATCGGCGACGGCAAGCGCCTGACCCAGGATGCGAATTCCAACGGCAACCTCAACCGCCTCATGACCATCTCCGGATCGACCACCAGCGATGTCCCCGTCGTCGCGGTCGCGGGCGCCAGCAATGTCATGATCACCGCCTCGGGCGCCCGGACCTTCAACATCGGCGCCAGCGTCATCACGACCAACGCCCTCCTCACCACCCTCAACAGTTTCACCAACCGCTTCATCACGGTCCTGGATGATGGGACGACGCGCTCCAACGCGACCCAGAACGGCACCATCGCCATGAACGGTGCCACGAACCTCTTCCAGGACCTCCTCCTCCAGGGCGGCACCGCCAGCATCAGCGGCACCAATGCGGTCGCCAACAACATCGAATCCCGGGGCATGCGCGGCGCAACAGCCGCCCTCCGATTCTTCGCGGACTTCAACACCGTCAGCAATGCCCTCTCCACCGATGGCGGTGACCTCTGGTTCGGCAACAACGCGGGCGATATCTCCACCGTCTTTGGCGACATCGTCGTCCGCGACACGACCAACGACACCGCCAGCATCATCCTCGGCTCCGGCATCGTCCAGGTCGCGGGCAACATCTATGCCGACGGCACCGCCAACACCAACGCCGCCTTCGCCATCCGTATCGCGCCGCAGATCAGCACGTATTCGGACACCGGCATCGTCACCGGAACGATCTGGATCGGGCCCACCAACCCGGCGATCGCCGGTTCCGCGCTCCTGCGCGTTAACGACCAAGACACCGACGTGACCATCGTCGGGGGCGATATCGTCCTGAACCAGGGGGCCGCGTACACGACCGGCAGCGCGATCAACCGCGGCGACCTCGTCGTGTCCAACAACATCGTCGTCAACGCCTACGGCATCGATCGCCGCACCACCACAAACGCCCTCGTCTTCGCCCCCAGCGGCAATGCCAACCTCCTGCAGATCTATGCCTACCGGGATGTCGTCACCAACGACGGCGTCGGAATCCTCGACCGGCTCACCGACGGAACCATGGCGCTCGGTTCGGACGGCATCATCATCAAGCCATACGGCCAGGTCCTCGTCGATTACAACCGCACCAATAACATCACGTACACCATCGGACAGAAGATCACCATCGACAACGGCGGGCCCCTCTACAAGGAGGACCAGGCGATGCTGTGGATGCGCGCCACCACGAACGCGTTCGTCGGCGCCCCCGGCACCGGCACGCCCTCGGTGAACATCACCAACGTCTGGCTGAACGAGAACGCCCACCTCCGGATCGACGAGGACAATGCCATCGTCAGCGTGGGACTGGTGCTAGCCGGCACCAACACCGCCATCGGCGAGGGCACGCCCACGCAGGCGGACGACTTCGACCTCCTCGATATCCGGTCCAGTTCGCCCGGTTCGCCGCGGACCCTCGCGATCGGCACCACCAACTCTCCCGTCGCAAACGACTCCACCTTCGAGACATCCCTTCTCGGCATCTCATCCCCCGATGTCACCCTGGATATCATCAATGGCACCCTGAACGACCGCCGCGACCTCGGCGGCGATATCCAGGGCAGCGTGACCGTGCGCAGGCTTCAGGCGCTGGTGATCACATCCGGACCCGACGCCATCCTCGACCTCGCCGGCAGCGGGCGAGTGATCGGCGACATCTCCGTCAGCAATAACCTCTCCCCCGGCGACCTCGCCTTCAACCCGGGAACGCTCACGGTCACCGGCGACGTCAGGTTCTTCGACACCACCGTTTTCAACTTCGACCTCCGCGGCGATGACATGACGGTGGACGGCGGCATCAACGACCTCCTGTCCATCGATGGTCCGGGCAGCGACCTCATCCTCGATGGGATCCTCAACGTCAGTGGGATCGGCACTTTCACCAACGCCGTCCTCGGCGATACGTGGACGATCATCCGCTACGGTGGACTCCTCACCAGCAACGGCGTCGACCTGGGCACCCTCCCCGAACTCGCCCCCGGACTCACCTGGGCGCTCAGCTACGACCTGGTCAACCAGTGGATTAATCTCACGGTCGCCATCCCAGAACCAACCACATGGGTCCTGATCTTCGTCGGCCTGGGCATCGCTGCCCTCGCCATCCGCCGCAGACCTTAAGCCGGCAAGCCGCCCAGATCGCTAAAGCTGGCGCCACACCACCCCTCCCGCGCCACACGCGCGCGTAGTCCGCCGCTCCCCGCCGCCCCCCCCGATGCGTGTTGCGCCGCGGCCCCCCTATCCTTATTAGAGTCCTGTGGGCGCGGTGTCGGCCGCGCCGTTGCCCCATGGGACGAAAACGACAGCAGATCAAGTCCGAACTGGCAGCCGCAACCGCAAGGCGCCGTCGGTCCCTCCTTGTCCCAGCCATCGCCATCCTCGCCGTCGCCACCCTGATCACCGCGGCCATCTTCCACCTCGCCAACCCGGAGGAGCCGATCATCCCCGGCCAGACCATCACCCCCGATCTCGCAAAACGATCGCGCATCCCACCGAACGAGGCCGTCGCGTGCGGCAAGTGCCACAAGCCCGAATTCGACCTCTGGGTCAATTCCCAGCACGCGTGGGCCAACCGGCTCGTCAGCGCCAGCCGCGACAAACCCGCGTTCCATCCCGACCGCCTCCTCGCCCATGGCTCATTCACCAACACCATGCGCGTCGCCACCGGCCTCTTCGAAATCACGACCACCGGCCGAACCGGCACCGCCTCCGTGCACCACGCCGAGGCCGTCATCGGCATCGAACCCCTCCGCCAGTACCTCGTGCCATTCCCCGGCGGCAGGCTCCAGGTCGTCGACGTCTCGTACGACCCCAGGAATGACGATTGGTTCAACGCGCAGGGCGACGAGGATCGCCAACCTAACGAATGGGGCTACTGGAAGAACCGCTCCATGACGTGGAACGTGCAGTGCGCCTATTGCCACATGACCGGCCTGAAGAAAAATTACGACCCCGCCACCGACGCCTATTCCACAACGTGGCGCGCCATGGGCATCTCCTGCACGCAGTGCCATGGCACGATGCCCGCCCACATGGCGAACCCCAAGGCCCCCGTCGTCGGCGCCGAGAAACGCTCCCCCGACCAGATCTTCCACGCCTGCGGTTCCTGTCACTCGCGCCGCGAAGAGATCACCGGCCGATTTGTCGCCCGAGACGATTACTTCGACCACTACCGCCCCGCACTTCCCGACCTCGGCAACACGTACTACCCCGACGGCCAAGTCTGGGACGAGGATTTCGAGTTCTCCTCTTTCCTCACCAGCCGCATGGGCCACAAGGGCGTCCGTTGCCTCGATTGCCACAACCCCCACTCGGGGAAACTGATCCTCCCGGTGGACAACAACGCGCTCTGCATGTCCTGCCACACCCCGCCCGGCCGTAATGGCGCCATCCCGATTCCCGACCCCGTCGCCCACGGCCACCACAAGGAGGGCTCCACGGGAAACCTCTGCGTCGAATGCCACATGCCCATAACCAAGTACATGGTCCGCGATCCGCGCCGCGATCACGGCTTCACCTGCCCCGACCCCCTGCTCACAAAGGAATCCGGCATCCCGAACGCGTGCAGCCGCTGCCACACCGACAAGTCCATCGACTGGAACCTCGAATGGGCCCAGAACTGGTACGGCGCCCGCCTGGAGCGGCGCTCCCGCCAGCGCGCCCGCCTGGTCGCGCGCGCACGCCGCATGGATGATTCGGCCGTCCAGCCATTGCTCGAAATGGCGCGGTCCGAGGAGATTGCCGCGTGGCGCGCAGCCATTGTCGGCATTCTCCAGCCATGGTCCCACCGGCCGGAGGTACGCTCCCTTGTCGAGGAATCGCTCGCCCATCCCAGCCCCATGGTCCGATCCGCGGCCGTGCGCATCCTCAGCCCCATGCCTGACGCCATCGACCGCCTCAAGCCCCTTCAATCCGACCCCTCCACCCTCGTCCGCGTCGATGCCGCATGGGCCGCAGTTCAACAGAGGGCCAGCACCGAGCCCGCCGCCTACCGCGAGCTCCTGGATTACATCAACAATACCTGTGACCAGCCACCCGGTGCCCTGCGCCAAGCCCAGCTCGCGCTCGCCGAAAATCGCCACGCCGACGCCGAGGCCTGGGCCCGGAAGGCCGCCTCATGGGATCCCACCGGCGCCGCGCACAATCTCCTCGCCAGAATCCTCCATGCCATCGGCAAGCGCGGCGAGGCCATCCAGAACTTCCGCGTCGCCATGCGACTCGAACCCACCAGCCCAGACCATCCCTATGCCCTCGCCCTGCTCCTCGCCGAAACCGGCGAGGTCCAGGAAACTATAAAGCTTCTCCAGAAAGCCGTTCAACTCGACCCGGGCTTCGGCCGCGCATGGTACAACCTCGGCCTGGGCCTCGCACAACAGAACCGCCTGGAGGAGGCCATCGCCGCGCTCCGCCAGGCCGAAAAACTCATGCCCGAGTCCCCGGACCCCGCCTACGCCCGCGCCACCATCCACCTCCGCCTCGGCGATATTCCCGCCGCCAAGGATGCCGCCCGCCGGGCGCTCGACATACAGCCCGACCACGAGGCCGCCAAAACCCTGATCCAGGGCGCGGACCATTAGCCCATGTTGTCACTTGAGATTTGGCCTTCTTCTGCCAATCTTGCGCGGGAATTTACGCTTATGGTACGGATCGCAACGGCCACATCCATCGCCTGCCTGGCGCTGTTCACCATGCCCCCAACGGTCCGAAGTGCCCCACAGGCATTTCAGGAGGCCGTTGTCACCGAGGCTGTCAATCGCGTCGACCTCCTGTCCGGCTCCGCCCAACGACCCGCCAAAGTCGAGGACCGCATCCACGGCAACGACGTCGTCCGAACCGGGGAACGGTCACGCGCCGAATTGAAGTTCCCCGATAGCACCATCGCCCGCGTCGGCGCAAATGCCGCCTTCTCCTTCCGCCCGGACACCCGGGGAATCGATCTCCAGAAGGGAAGCATCCTCTTCCACTCTCCTAGGGGCCTCGGCGGTGGCGAGATTCGCACCGCGGCGGCCACCGCTTCCGTCCTCGGCACCACCATCGTCGTCTCTGCCACCTCGAACGGTGGCTTCAAGGTTCTCGTCCTCGAGGGCAAGGCAAAGGTCCGGGACGCTAAGGGTCGGATCCTCATCCTGCAAGCGGGCGAAATGAACTGTATCCTGCCCGGCAGAGGCGGCTCCATGTCCCCCGTCATCACCTTCCATCTGGCCCAACAGATCGGCAGTTCCAAGCTCATCAACGGATACAAGGCCGCGCTGGCCTCCATCAAGAAGATTGAAGCGGCCATGAAACGCCAAGAACAGTTCATCCAAAGAGGTCTTCTCGAACCCACCGGCGAGGAAATGGGCGACGTCCAAGAGGGCGACATTTTGGAAATCCTTCCCGACCCAGAATTGCGTCGGCGCCAAGGACTGCTGGACCCGTTGGCACGCCGAATCTTCCTCGCGTTGCTCCATCGCTATTATTACATGCTCAACCGGCCCGCGGTTGTCACCGACCTCCCCCTTGACCTGCGGCATGTCATCCACCCCGGCGAACTCGATAACCCCATCGCCTTCCATGCCTTCCTCTTGGCGCTTGCCGCCACCGGATCCGGTGCCGGATCTGCCTCCGGTGACGATCCCGGCATAGATATCATCAGCGCACCCAATTTCGCCTTCGCCCCGCTCGAGGCCGGGTTCATCGCCAGGGGCATCGCGTTCAATGACGCCACCATCCACCTGGACGCATTCCGGCCCTCCGACGTCTTCACTTTCCTCTCTCTCGCCGATATCGTCATCAACGGAAACCTCGAGGTCGGCGGCCTGCGGGGCACCGTCGATTTCCACGCCCGGGGCACGATCGATTTCAGCGGCGAATCCACGATTTCGTCTCTCAACTTCGGCCTCAACATGGTCTTTGCCTCCGGCGGCCCCCTCTCCCTCAACACCGTGAATTTCGAACTCCCGGGCGGATTCCTCGGCCTCGCCTCCGGACAGTCCATAGACATCAACTCGGGCCAGTGGTTCGTGACAGACGGCCTCCACATCGCCGCCAGGGGCCCCGTCACCATCTCCGACCTCACGCTCAATGGATCCTACAACGTCAACGCCATAACGGAGGGACCATTGTCATACACCTTTCCGCAGGTCGATATCTTCGCCGGCGGACCCATCACCCTGCTGAACACGGACTTCGGCAATGCCGAAGTCCTCGCCCTCACCCCGGACATTTTCTCCATCGACGGCTATTTCTACGCTCGCGGCCTCGATGCCATCGCCGGGACCATGGACCTCGACCTCTATAACCTCGGCTACCTCGATTTCCTCCACCTCACCCAGATCGACGACTGGTCCCTGGTCGACACCAGCTGCTACGTCAACGGGGATATCGCGCTCGGCTCATTCGGCGCCCTCTCGCTCTCGGCGATCAGCCTCAACGCCCCCGACGGAATCGCCCTCCGTGGTCAGGATGTTTTCGTCGACGACTACTCCTCCCTCAACAGCCCCGGCACCTTCGGCGCCGAAGGGGTCACGATTGACTCGGCCGGAAAACTGTACGTCATCGGAAACAGCAGCATCGATTCTGGCAACAAGATCGAACTCCTTGGCATGGACGTCCGCCTCGAAAACGCCAACCTCACCGTCGACAGCGCCGATCCCCTCCACGCCATTCGCATCGACGCCCGCGACAGCCTGAACCTCATCGCATCATCCCTCTCGTCCACGGGGCCCATCCTTCTCAACGCTAAGCAAAACATGAATCTCGTCGGCGGCGCCTTGAACGCCGGCACAACCGCCCCCTACGACCTCATCCGTCTCACGGCCGGCAGTCAGCTCAATGTATTCGGCACCGCGCTCAACGCCGCAAACATCCGCCTCCAGGCCATCACCATCGCCCTCAAGGATGTCAATTTCGCCGCCGGGTCACAGGTGACGCTCCGCTCGGGCAACGGCCTCCTCGCCCCCAACCCAAACAATCTCACACTAAACGGCGGTGTCGCGCTCCCAGGCTACGTCAACTACATAGACAACGTCCGCTACAACAATGTCCTCCTCTACGGGCAGCATCCGAACATCTCCATCCAGAAGATCAACCCATGACCGCGCCCTTCACCCGACACCACGCCCCAGCGCTCTGCCCCCTCCTCGCGGCCCTCGCACTCGCGGGATCCCTGCCCACCTCGGCGCAGGTCGGCACCCTCCCGCAAATCTCCACCGCCGCCGAAATGCAGCGCCGTCAGAGCCTCATGACCAATCCCTTGCACGGGACCACAACCCAGGTCTCACAGGAGGAGGCACCCTCCCTCTACCAGGACGAATTCGACGACGTCGGCCACCAGTTCATCGTCAAGGTCAAACCCCGCCGCACCTGGGTCGAGGCCCGCGTCGATAGCCAGTTCTATTACACCTCTAACTTCGGCTACACCGAACCCGACACCGACCCGGATCCCATCGATACCTCTGTCCTGCTCAGCACCGCGGAGTTTGCCATCTCGCCCACATTCGATCTCGGCGGCGGCAAATTGAACCCCCGCCTCGGCTACCGCCACCAGTGGTACAACTACGACATCGTCGAGAACAATATCGACATCGACGGGCTCGGCTTCGGCCTCAATAACTTCGACTTCGATATCCAGACCGTCTTTGCCGAGGCCCGCTACACCTTCCCCGACCAGGAGTGGTACTGTTTCATCGGCGCCGAGTGGAACCGCTACCTCAGCCACGAGCAACCCGTCAATGACTACGACGAATTCTACAAGGAATTCCTCCCCTACCTCGGCATCCAGAAATCCTTCCCCCTCGGCGAAAGCGCGCTCTTCTCCATCGAGTACGATGCCTACCTCCACGTCACCGAGGTCACCCCCGCGTCCGATCTCCTGACCGCCGACGGAATCCCGCTCTTCACCGTGGACGACAGCGGCAATCCCGTCCCCGCGGCCCAGTTTGACCCGCGCCCCAACGCCTACATCAATGACCGCATGGACCACGTCCTGACCCTCACTTTCGCGTACATGCCGCTGGAGAGTGTCATCCTTCGGCCGTTCTACCGATTCATGTACACGGACTACCTCAAGGGCGACTGGGGTGACCGCAACGATACCATCCAGACCATCGGCCTCGTCGCCACATGGGACCTCGCCAAATGGTGCCAGCTCCGCGGCTTCATCAGCTACGACCACCACGAGTCCGACGACGAGAGAATCCCCGATTACCGCAAATGGGACGCCGGTTCCGGCGTCAGCCTCTCCGTCAAGTTCTAGCCCGAGAATTCAGATGCCGGGCAGTAGGAGCCTGCTTGCAGGCGATCCCACGCACCGGTTCGCGCGAATCGCGCTCCTGCGCCTCATTTTCATCCCAGGCGGTGCCCAGAATGCCCGCCGACAGGCGGGCGTCCGGGCCATGCGATCAAGATCGAAAATCCCCGCAGCCGTGGCGCAGGCAATCATGCCTGCGCCCGACGGTCCTTCGCCGGTAATGGCAGAGAGGATTGTCTGCCCCACGGCACTCCGAAATCCGCAGGCGGGTAATCTTGGCGCCACGAACCCCCCAGTATTCGCCAGAATATCGCCGCGCTTGCATTCCTCCCCATCCCACGCCTATATTGCACTTCTCCCAAGCGCGAGTGGTGGAATGGCAGACACGTACGTTTGAGGGGCGTATGCCGAAAGGCGTGGGGGTTCAAGTCCCCCCTCGCGCACTTCCTTCAGTTTGCGCTTGCGCGGGTGTACCCCTCGATTAGCTTTCGTGCTTCATGGGGACCGGCGAGTACAGCTACAACTCCAAGGTCGAGGGCAACGTTGTCCTCACCCAGCTCGATTCCGCTATCGCGTGGATCCGCAAGAACTCGCTCTGGCCCATGCCGATGGGCCTTGCCTGCTGCGCCATCGAAATGATGGCCGCCGCCTGCTCGCGGTTCGACATCGCCCGCTTCGGCGCCGAGGTGATGCGGTTCTCCCCGCGGCAGGCCGACCTCTTGATCGTCTCCGGCACCGTGACCTACAAGATGGCCCTCGCCGTCAAGAGGATCTACGACCAGATGCCATCTCCCAAATGGGTCATCGCCATGGGCGCCTGCGCCTCCACCGGGGGCATGTACCGCAGTTACGCGGTGCTCCAGGGCATCGACCGCCTTCTTCCCGTTGACGTCTACATCTCCGGCTGTCCGCCCCGCCCAGAGGCACTCCTCGATGGCCTCATGAAACTCCAGTCCAAAATCGAGCGCACCGCCTCCACCCGAGGCATCTTCCGCGCGGCCCCAGCGTGAAGCCAAGCCCATGAACCGACAGAACCTCAAGGCGCGGCTGGACGCCGAATTCCCGGGCCTCGTAGAGATGCCACCCGAGTTCCGGGGCGAGACCACCCTCGTCGTCGGAAACGCCGGGCGCCTCCCCGAAGTCCTTCGCTTTCTGGAACGCGAATGCGCCTTCGACTACCTCATCGATATCTCAGGCGTCGACCACATGAACGAAACGCCGCGGTTCGAATTGGTCTACGAACTCTATTCGTATGGCGCCTCCCAGCACCTCCGCGCCAAGGCCCGTGTCCCCGAGGAAAGCGCCGAGGTCCCCAGCGCCTGCGATATCTGGCCCACCGCAAACTGGCACGAGCGCGAGATCTTCGACATGATGGGCATCCGGTTTGCCGGACACCCCGACCTCCGCCGAATCCTCATGTGGGACGGCTACCCGCACCACCCCCTCCGCAAGGATTTCCCGCTAGAGGGCCTGCCCTGCGAGACGCCCGACGGCCACTTCACCCAGGCCGCTCCCATGGATGGCGGCCCCTTCGTGACGCGCCCCGCCGAACTCGCCCACCAGCGCGAGCCCAGATCCAAATCGCCCCTGTGACAAATACGCCTTCAGATTTCGAGATGCCCGACCTCGCCGAGCGCTTCGCGCGCCACGCCGAGGCCTACAACGCCTCGTGCCCAGAGGCCGAGCGCCTCGTCCTGAACGTGGGGCCCTCTCACCCCACCACCCACGGCGTACTCCGCCTCGTCCTCGAACTCGACGGCGAAACCATCGTCCGCGCCGAACCCGACATCGGCTACCTGCACCGCGGCGACGAGAAGATCGCCGAAAACATGACCTACAACCAGTTCGTTCCCTACACGGACCGGTTGGACTACATCGCCCCCCTCGCCAATAACGTCGCCTACGCCCTCGCCGTCGAAAAACTCCTGGGCTGGGAACTCCCCCCGCGCGGCCAGGCCATCCGCGTCATCTGCTGCGAAATGGCCCGCATCTCATCCCACCTCCTCGGCGTCGGCTGCTTCGGCATGGACTGCGGCGCCATGACCGTCTTCCTCTACACGTTCACCGAACGCGAGACCCTCTACAACTTGATCGAAATGCTGACGGGTGCCCGCTTCACCACCGCCTACACTCGCATTGGCGGCATGACCCGCGACCTGCCCGACGGTTTCGTCCCCGGCCTCCGCAAGTTCCTCGACGCCCTCCCCGCCCGCATCGACGAGGTGGATCGCCTTCTCTCCCGGAACCGCATTTTCGTGGACCGCACGAAGGATGTCGGCGTCATCTCCAAAGACGATGCCGTCGCCTTCGGCCTGTCCGGCCCCAACTTCCGTGCGTGCGGCATCGAGTTCGACCTGCGTCGTCGCCATCCCTACCTCGGATACGAGAAGTACGATTTCGAGATCCCCGTCGGATCCGTCGGCGACTGCTACGACCGCTATTACTGCCGTCTCCAGGAAATCCGCGAGAGCGTCAAAATCCTGACGCAGGTCCTCGACTCCCTCCCGGACGGCCCGATCTGCGTCCAGGATCGCAAAGGCGTCCTCCCCCCCAAGGATCGCGTCCTCACGAGCATGGAAGAGCTGATCCACCAATTCATGCTTGTCACCGCCGGGATCGATGCCCCGCCAGGAGAGATCTACTTCGGCCACGAGAACCCGAAGGGCGAACTCGGTTTCTACATCTGCAGCAAGGGCGGTGGTGTCCCCTATCGCCTAAAGATCCGCTCCCCCTCGTTCGTCAACCTCAGCATCCTTCCAAAACTTCTGTCCGGCCACATGATCGCGGACGTCGCCGCTATACTCGGTTCCCTGGATTTCGTCATGGGCGAATCCGATAGATGAGGTGCCACGCCATGAAAAACTGCCCTCGACTCACCCGCCTCGCCGCCGCTGCCGCAACCATCGCCATCCTCGCCGCCTGCGGCGCACCCTTCAATCCCCAGAGTTTCGCAAAGATCCAAAACGGCATGACGGAGGCAGAGGTCACTGCGATCCTGGGCAAACCAACCTCAATCGAGTCCGGCAGCCTGCCCATCCTGAACATCACCGGCACCGAATACACCTATCGCAGCGGAAATGCACGCGGCACCATCGCGTTCGTCAACGGCAAGGTCGTCCTCAAGGAGGCCACCTTCGGGGACATGAAATGACATCCCCGGCCAAAGACCAGAAAGAGGCCCCAAGCCTGACGCCAGATTTTGAGGCGAAGGCCGACGAGCTGATCTCGCACTACCCCGCCTCCCGGCGCAGCGCCGCACTCCCCCTCCTCCACCTCTGGCAGGAGACCTTCGGTTTCGTTTCCGGGCGCGGCATCGAATGGATCGCCGCCAAGCTCGCCATCGAACCGATCCGCATCCTCGAACTCGTTACGTTCTACCCCATGTTCCGCCAGGCGCCCATCGGCCGCCGCCACATCCGGGTGTGCCGCACCCTCTCCTGCGCGCTGGCCGGAGCCCGCGAACTCCACGCCGAACTCTGCCGCCGCACGGGCGCCTCCGGCGACCCGCACGCCCCCCTCACTTCGCCCGATGGCGAATACACCATAGAGTTCGTCGAATGCCTCGCCAGCTGTGGCACCGCCCCGGTCGCCATGGCCGACGACCGCCTGATCGAGCGGGCCAATCTACCAGAGAAAATCGAGGCCTGCCTGAGCCACCGCGACTGACGCCATGCCCATCAAGGAGAAAAGACTGATCCTCCAGCACGCCGACGAGCCCGGCTATGCCCCGGACATCGCGTGCTACCGCAGGCATGGCGGGTACGCCGAACTCAAGAAGGCGCTCGGCACGCCCCCCGACTCCATCCTCGCAGAAGTCAAGGCGTCCGGCCTCCGCGGGCGAGGCGGCGCGGGATTCTCGTGCGGGCTCAAGTGGTCGTTCATCCCAAAGAACAACGCCAAGCCCGTCTACCTCATCTGCAACGCCGACGAGTCTGAGCCGGGCACCTTCAAGGATCGCCAGATAATCCACAAGGATCCCCACCAGCTGCTGGAGGGAATGATCATCACGGCATATGCCATCGGCGCCCACCTCGCCTACATCTACATCCGGGGCGAGTTCCCGGAGGGCGCCCGCATCCTGGAGCGCGCCCTCGCCGAGGCAAAGCGCGACGGCTTCCTGGGGAAAAGCATCCTCGGGAGCGGCTTCGATCTCGATGTCTTCGTCCACCGTGGCGCCGGCGCCTACATCTGCGGCGAGGAGACCGGCCTCATCGAATCCCTCGAGGGCAAGCGTCCGTACCCTCGCATCAAACCACCCTATTTTCCCGCCGTCCTCGGCCTCTACATGTGCCCCACGGTCGTCAACAACGTGGAGACGCTCTGCAACGTCAAACACATCGTGCGGATGGGCGGCGCCGCATACGCCGCCCTCGGGCGCCCCAACAATACCGGCACCCGCATCCTCTGCGTCTCCGGCGACGTCGCCCGACCAGGATACTTTGAATCCGAGATCGGCACCATCACCATGGGCCAACTCATCCACGATGTCTGCGGCGGCATCCGGGACGGCAACCGCCTCAAGGCCGTCATCCCGGGCGGCTCGTCGGCCAAGGTCCTCAGGGCCGGAGACACCTACGCCATCCGCCGCCGAAAGCCAGACGGTTCGACGGAGACAATCAGCGTCGCCCTCGAAGACATCCCCCTCGATTTCGATAGCCTCGCCGACGCCGGATCCATGGCCGGATCCGGCGGGATCATCGTCATGGACCACACCCGTGACATGGTCGAGGCACTCGCCAATATCAACGAGTTCTACGCCCACGAATCGTGCGGCCAGTGCACGCCCTGCCGCGAAGGCTCCCTCTGGATGAAGAAGGTCACCGCTCGAATGACCCGCGGCGACGGCAGACCGTCCGACCCCGATCTGCTCGCCAGCATCGCCAACAGTATCGCGGGCCGCACGGTCTGCGCATTCGGTGAGGCATGCGCGTGGCCCACCCAGAGTTTCGTGGACAAGTTCCGCGACGAGTTTGAGGCAAAGGCCGCGCCCGCCAAGGAGGTCCCCCGTGCGGCCTGATCCCGCAATTCTCCCGGGCCGGTGCCCAGCTCGCCGGGCGAGAACCCTTGGCCCCCTGGCCCCGTCCCCTTCTCCCGGCGCTGCCTTTCCGGCGGCCGCCGAACCCCACGCCTCGCGAGACCCCCTCCGATGACCGAGAAAACGCAACCGCCCCAGGACACTGTCTCCATCCAGCTCGATGGCACCTGGGTGCGCGTCCCCAAAGGCACCAATGTCATCGAGGCCGCAAAACGCCACGGTCGCTTCATACCCCACTACTGCTATCACCCAAAACTCGAGATCGCGGGCAACTGCCGCATGTGCCTCGTTGAGATCGGCATGCCCCGCCTCGGCCCAGACCGCCAACCGGTCCGCGGCGCAGACGGCATGCCCGAGATCGCCTGGATCCCCCGCCCCCAGATCGGTTGCGCCACCACAGTCAGCGATGGCATGGGCGTCCGCACTGCCTCCCCCCTCGTCGAAGAGTGCCGAAGGGGAGTCATGGAGTTCCTCCTCATCAACCACCCCCTCGATTGCCCGATCTGCGACCAGGCCGGCGAATGCAAGCTCCAGGAGTTCTCTCTCGAGTACGGCAGCGCCGCCAGCCGTTTCATCGAACAGAAGGTGAAGAAACCCAAGCACGTCGACATCGGCAAGAATATCCTCTTGGACGACGAGCGCTGCATCCTCTGCTCGCGCTGCATTCGATTCGCCCGCGACATCGCCAAAGAAGATGTCCTCGGCTTCACGCAGCGAGGCAGCCAGACCACCCTCTCCATCCACCCGGGCCGCCGCTTCGACAGCAATTACTCCCTCAATGCCGCGGACATCTGCCCGGTCGGTGCACTCACCAGCAAAGATTTCCGATTCAAGATGCGCGTCTGGTTCCTCAAGGAAACCAACGCGATCTGCACCTCGTGTGGCACCGGCTGCAATATCGTGATCGGATCCCGCGAGGGCGCCGTGCACCGCCTGACGCCCAGGGAAAACGATGCCGTCAACCAGTGCTGGATGTGCGACCACGGCCGCCTGAACTTCCACCACCTCCACGCCCCCGACCGGATCAAGGCGCCCACCTGCCGCCTCAATGGCCACGCGCTCGTCGCCGAATGGCCCGATGCCCTCTCCCAGCTCTCCCGCATGCTGGGAAACCTCGCCCCAGACGAGATCGCGATCCTCGCCTCCTCCAAAATGACGAACGAGGAACTCTTCCTGCTCTCCCTCCTGCGCGATCGCCTCGGCGGCGACTCCGTCCCGTGCGACGTCCTGCCGCGCCGCCAGGAAGCGGACCATCTCCTGGTCTGTGACGATGGCAACCCCAATTCCACCGGAGCGCGCCTGCTCGGTATCTCCTCGGATGGCAAACGCCTGCCCGACGTCATCAAAGCCATCGAATCTGGCCGGACCAAGGCCGTCCTGGCCATCTCCGAGGACCTCGCCGACGCCGGGATAACGCAACCCACCATCGCCCGAATCCCAACGCTCGCCACGATTGCCATCCTCCCCAACGCAACCACATCCGAAGCCAGGTTCGTCCTGCCCGGCGCCGGCTTCGCCGAAAAGCGTGGCTCGATGATCAACGTCAAGGGCAGGATCCAGCGGCTCAACCGCGCGACACCGCCCCCCGCCAACGCCCGCGACGATTGGCAAATCCTGACTGATCTCCTCGCGCTGCTCGACGCCCCCCACTTCCCGCACATCGACGCCGTCTTCGCGGCCATGGCCGCCAGACATCCCGCCCTCGCCGGCCTCACCCTCGCTGGCATCGGCGACCTCGGCCAGCAATTGGCTCGAAAATAGAAAGCTCCCGCCGGCATGATTTGTGAACCGGGCCGAGTCGACCCGCGCTCCCAGATCACAGGTATTCCGTCGCCACCACCTCGATCTGCAAGGCACCCACCATCAACAGTATCTCAGACCCCAGTTCGAGCGCGGGCTCGATCTGGTCAAGCGCGCTTTTCTGTATCGCTATGTGCGTGGCCGTGAATCCGCCCAGCGCCGCATCAACCGGCCACCACACGTCCGGCCCCACCATGACCTCCGCCCACATGTGAAACCCGAATGCCCCCTTGTCGGCCGCCGTCGACAGCCCCGTCCCGCGCCCCGGCTCCAGATACGCCAGGCCCGTTACCACCCGCGAGGGAAGCCCGATGGCCCTCGCCACGGCCGCCCCCAACACCGCGTGCTCCGTGCAATCTCCCTCCAGTGACGTCGCGACTTCCGCGGCCGAAGAAAATGCCTTGCTCAGATTGCGCCGCCGCATCTTCTCGAAAATCGCGCGCTCGATCCTCTTTGCAATCCAGACGGGGTTCTTCTCGTCGCCGCAGATCTCCGCCGCAAGCTTCTGGATCTTGGGATCGTCCGACTGGAGGTACGTCGTGGGCTTTAGGTACTGTTCCCACCGGGGATCTTTCACGGGGACGGACTGGAAAAGCGACGCCTTCTCGATCAGCCCCGGAACCGACACTGTCACCAGCGCGATCTTCGGGCTCGAAGAGTGCACGTCCTGCCCATCGCCAGAATAAAGCCGCACGGGCGCATCGTTCTGGGACGTAACCTGGAAGGTCGCCCGGCGCAGCCGCTGCACCTGCTTGAGCGGCCGACTGGGAACAATCACGCTTGCGGCAAAAAGGTCGGGCGGGTCATTCGGCTTCATCGCCGTCTCCTTGTCGCAAGTCACGACCCGCATCGTTCCCATGGCGCCCAGCGGATTCTCCACCACAAGCGGGTGTCCGCCGTCATCCAGCCATGTCACGATATTCATGTCGGGAAACAGGCTGTGCCGAACATCGCAGCGGATCGCCTCCAGCGGCTTGCCAGCCACATCAACGACCTCGCGCCGGATCACCTCGTTGCGATAGTGCGCCGGTTTCCGGGGATCACGATCGTTGAACACGTCGACTTCGACCACCGTGCCGGGCTCAAACCCCTTCTCGCGGATGCGCAGGTCTGCCGTGTATGGACCGACTGCGCCCCCCGGATATGGGATATCGACCTCCTTGCCGTTGACGATCAACCGGATGATGTCGCCCTCGACGCGCCCGGACATCTTCATCACCGGCTCGCCCTGGCTTTGCTCCGTCTCGAAAAGCATCACCTTCCCCGCCGTCGGTTCCTCGAGGAATCGCGAAGCCGTCTCGAGATTCACCGCATCCCCGTTGCGGACCATCGTGAAGGATTGCGTGACCTCCGTCCGGTACATCGCCAGATCCCCGGTCCCATCCCTGGTCTGAACTATGTGCCCATTACCGACCTTCTTGCCCCCCAGATAGAGCGCCTCCCATCGCTCGTGCAGCACCTTGCCGGCACACCATGACGGCCCCGCCCATGCCGCCAGCACAAGTGCGCAGAGTGCCCCCCTCGCCACTCGGCATGTCCCTCCGCCCACCACTGATCCCTTATTGATTTCCACGGCATCCCCTGTAGCCAAAACCCCCCACAATTGCCAGCCCACCCTCCATGAACCCCTTAACCGTTAACGAAGCAGTTGAACCACGAATGGACACCAACCCGCCAAGTTTTCTTGGTCGCCGCAGGCTTTCTGCGTAGATTTCCCAAATGCCCGGCAATAGCTTCGGCCAGCTTTTTAGAATCAGCACCTGGGGTGAGTCCCACGGCGGCGGAGTGGGCGTCGTCATCGATGGCTGTCCCCCAAAAATCGCACTCTCCGAAAACGACATCCAGCCCGACCTCGACCGACGGCGCCCCGGCCAGAGCAGCATCGTCACTCCCCGGAAGGAGGCCGATCACTGCAGCATCCTCTCGGGCGTTTTCCGGGGCCGCACCCTCGGCACACCCATCCTCATCTGGGTGCCAAATACCGATGCCCGGCCGGAGGCGTACCGCGAAATGAAAACGATGTTCCGGCCCTCCCACGCCGATTTTACCTATCAGGCGAAATTCGGCATCCGCAATTGGGAGGGCGGCGGCCGCTCCTCCGCCAGGGAGACGATCGGTCGCGTCGCCGCGGCGGCCGTGGCCAAGAAAGTCTTCCACCACCTTGCCCCCGAAATCGAGGTGATCGCGTGGGTCCGCCAGGTCCAGCGCATCTCGATCGAGTTTGACCCACTGAAAGTCTCCCTCGCCCAGGTCGAGCGCACCCCCATCCGTTGCCCCGACCCGAAGACCGCCGCGCGAATGATCCGCCTCATCGAAAAGGCCCGCGCCTCCGGCGACTCGCTCGGCGGCGTCATCGAGTGCGTCGCCCGTGGCACCCCCGCGGGCCTCGGCGAACCCGTCTTCGACCGCTTCGAGGCCGATCTCGCCAAAGCCATGCTCAGCCTGCCAGCGACAAAAGGATTCGAGGTCGGATCCGGCTTCGCGGGCACCAGGCTGTTCGGCTCCGAACACAACGACCCGTTCGCCCTGCGGCAAGGCCACATCCGTACCGCGTCAAACCGATCCGGGGGAATTCAGGGCGGCATAACCAACGGCGAACCCATCCTCTTCCGCGTTGCCTTTAAACCCACCGCCACCATCGCCAAACCTCAGAAAACCGTCACCGTGAGCGGCCGTGCCGCAACCCTCCAAGCCCGCGGGCGCCATGACCCCTGCGTCCTCCCCCGCGCGGTCCCCATCGTCGAAGCCATGACGTGGCTTGTCCTCATTGACCACTGGCTCAGGCTCCGTGCGCAGTGCGGCACACCGATGCGCCGACGCCACGCCAAACGGTCTTGACCACCCCCACTGCGGGATCAAACTTGATCGATTAAGACCGCCCACGCCGGGGGAGCTCCGATGCGGAAACCAAAGAACGTCACGATCAAGGTGCTCGCCAGCGCGCTGGATCTCAGTCCCCAGGCCGTCTCCCAGGCCCTGAACGACTACGAGGGAACTGTCCGCGTCAGTGCCGAGACCCGCGAGCGCGTGCGATCGCTCGCGGCCCGTTGGAATTACCGCCCGCACGCCGGTGCCCGTGCCCTACGCCGCCAGACCCACCGCAACCTCGGTTTCATCGAGGTCAAACCACCCCCTAATTCCCACTTCCTGTACCTCATCAGCGCCGGCGTTTTTGACGCCGCCGAGGAAAATGGCTATCAGGTCACTTTCGTCCGCATGTTTGACGGCGGCACCGAACCCCAGCGAATCCCAAAGGCCCTCCGCGAGATCCAACTCGACGCTGCCATCGTCGCCTGCTCCGGCCCCCGGAGCCCAGACCTCGACCAGTTGTTCGCCACCCTCAATATTCCCATCGTTTACGTCAACAGCCGTAAACCCGCCAATGCCGTCTATCCCGACAACCGCGGCGGTGGGCGCGAAATGACCCGCCACCTCATCGAGACGGGCTTCCGCAACATCGCATTCCTCCATGCCCCCGCCGAAGCCCCTGATGATATCACGATCGATCGCAGGGCCGGCTACGAGGCCGCCATGCTCGCGGACGGCCTGCCCCCAAGAGTCATCGACATCGGCTCCGATGCGCTGCCTCAATCGGTCTGGGCCAGGCAGCCCCTCACCGACGAGGAGCGCCGCCTGCTCCCAGATGCCTTCGTCTGCTCCGACGATTTCACCGCCCTGCACCTATTCAATATGCTCTACGCCGCCGGCGTTCGCGTGCCAGACGATGTCGCGATCGCCGGCTTCGGCGACAACGTCTACGCCAGCGTGTCTGCCGTTCCGCTCACCACCGCGCACATCCCCTATCGCGATATGGGCCGCGCTGCGGTCGCCATGGCCCTCGACATGATCAAGCACCAGAATCCGTCCGCACAGATGCCCCCCGTCTGCCTTCCCGTCGCTCTCCGCGTCCGGACGTCAACCTCCCGCCCAAACCCCAAAGCCTGAAATTAGATTGCCTGTTTTCCGAGCTGCCCCTAACAAGTCAAACCTCATGAAGGTCAAGAAGGTAGGTATTCTCACAGCGGGTGGGTTGGCCCCATGCCTCTCCGCCGCCACCGCGGGTCTTATCGAGCGTTATTCGGAGATGGCACCGGAAGTCGAGATCCTTTGTTATCGCAACGGCTACAAGGGGTTGCTCCAGGGCGACAGCATCGTCATCACGCCCCATATCCGCGAGAATATCCGCGTCGCCTACCGCTACGGCGGCAGCCCCATCGGCAATAGCCGCGTCAAACTCACCAACGTCAAAGACTACATCAAACGCGGCCTCGTCAAAGAAGGCGAAAACCCCCTAGCGGTCGCCGCAAAACAACTCACTCGCGATGGTGTCCACGTCCTCCACACCATCGGCGGCGACGACACCAACACATCAGCTGCCGACCTCGCCGCACACCTCGCCGAGAACGGCTACAGCCTGACCGTTGTCGGCCTCCCAAAGACGATCGATAATGACGTCTACCCCATCAAACAGAGCCTCGGCGCATGGACCGCGGCTGAGCAGGGTGCCGTTTTCTTCGAAAATGTTGTCGCCGAACATGATGCCAACCCCCGCATGCTGATCATCCACGAGGTCATGGGCCGCAACTGCGGCTGGCTCACCGCCGCCACCGCCCGCGAATATCACAAGCGTCTCAAACGCCGCGACTTCTTGCCCGAATTCGGCCTCGTCGAGCAAGCCAAAGACGTCCACGCCGTCTTCATTCCCGAACTCGACATCGATATCGCCGCAGAGGCCAAACGCCTCAAGGCCATCATGGATCGCCTCGACTGCGTCAACATCTTCCTCAGCGAAGGCGCCGGCGTCGAGAGCATCATCAAGGAAACAGAGGCTAAGGGCGAGAACGTCCCCCGCGATGCCTTCGGCCACGTCAAACTCGACGCCATTAACCCCGGCGCCTGGTTCGGCAAACAGTTCGCAACCATGATCGAGGCCGAAAAAACCCTCGTCCAAAAAAGTGGCTATTTCTCCCGCTCCGCCCCCGCCAATATCGAGGACCTCCGCATCATCAAGAGCTGCGTCGACCTCGCCGTCGATTGCGCCCTCCGCGGCGAAAGCGGCGTCATAGGCCACGACGAGGACCGCGGCGGCATCCTCCGCGCCATCGAGTTCCCCCGCATCAAAGGCGGCAAACCCTTCAATATCCAAACCCAGTGGTTCAAGGATCTCCTCGCCGAAATCGGCCAGACAGCCACTCCCGCTGCCCCCAAACCCCACGCCTGATACCACCGCCCACCAGCGGTTTGTTTAGTCTCAATGCAAAAGGTTGACTCCCCCCTGGCCCTCCCCTTCAATGACTTGACGCGCTGAAACAACTGTAAACCATAGGCGGCCGATATTCGGCAGGAGGTAACAATGGGCTCACAACTGAATCGCAGAGATCTCATCCGCGGCGCTGTAGGCTGGGCCGCAGCATCCACGCTTTCCGCCTGGCCGACACGACTTCGCGCCCAGGGGGCCAATGGCGATGTGCGGATCGGCATCATCGGCGTCGGCGGGAAAGGCTCGGCCCATCTCAAAGAAGCCGCGAAATTGCAGGGCGTCCGCGTGGTCGCCATTTCCGACCCCGACACCGAGCAGATGACAAAGGCCATCACCGCGCTTGAGAAGGCCGAATACCCGCACAAGGTCACGCCCCATAAGGACATCCGGAAGCTCCTTGAGAGCAAGGACGTGGACGCGGTGATCGTGGCGACCCCCAACCACTGGCACGCCCTGGCCGGGATCTGGGCCTGCCAGGCCGGCAAAGACGCCTACGTCGAGAAGCCCGTGTCCTATAACATGTTCGAGGGCCGCAAGCTGGTGGAAGCCGCCCGCAAGTACAAGCGCGTCGTCTACCACGGTATCCAACGCCGCTCCGACCTCGGTCAGCAGGAGGTTTGCGAGTACCTCAAAAGTGGCGCCCTCGGAAAACTGAAATTCGTCCAGGGCCCCTTCTTCCGCCTCCGCGAGAGCATCGGCAAGGCCACCGAACCCCTCCAGCCCCCCCCCTCCATCGACTATGACCTGTGGCTCGGCCCCGCGGCCAAAGAGCCCCTCATGCGCCTCAGATTCCACTACGACTGGCACTGGTTCTGGAACACCGGAAACGGCGAGATCGGCAACAACGGCCCCCACCAGCTCGACCTCGCCCGCCGCTATCTCGGCGATCCCCTCCCCCCGCCCCGAGTCCTCACCATCGCCGGACGCTTCCTGTACGACGATGACGCCCAGACCCCCAACAGCGGCCTCGTCTTTTACGACTTCCCCGGCGCCCCGCTCATCTACGAATTCACCAACCTCCCCCTCAAGCCCGGCGTCAAGGCCGTGGGCAACTACAAGGGCATCAAGGAGGGCGCCGTCGCCCATTGCGAAAACGGCTACATCGCCGGGGGATTCGCCTACGACAACTCCGATAAAAAGATCGAGGTGCCCGGCGCCACGGACCCGAAAAAGAAGTTCAAGTCCTTCACCCTCGATAACGGCCGCGATCACCTGCAGAATTTCATCAACTCGGTCCGCAAGCGCGAACTGCGGCCAGGTCTTAAGGACATCGAGGTCGGACATTACTCCACCTGCCTCTGCCACCTCGGCAACACCTCCTACCGCCTGGGCAAGGAGGCGCCGCCCGGGGCCATCCTGGAGCAGATCAAGGGCAACCCGCAGGCGCTCGCCACCTTCGAGCGTATGAAGGCCCATCTCTCCGATCTCGGCATCAGGCTCGACGAGAGCAAAGCGGTCCTCGGCCAATGGCTGGAGTTCGACGCGAAGAAAGAGGTCTTCACAGGAGACAGCGCCCCCGAGGCCAACAAACTGCTCCGGCGGGCCGAGTACCGGAAACCTTACGTCGTGCCGGACAAGGTCTGATGCCACCGACCCGCCCTTAGCCCACACGGCCGCGAGGCGAGAGACGACGATGCCAATGACACGTCCCCCGCACGGGCGCCGCGGCTTCGACCGCAGTGATATCCGCCGCCTCAACGCCGGAAACGTCCTCCGGGAACTGCGCCTCCAGGGCGGACTGTCCAAGGCCCGCCTCGCCAACCGCACCGGCCTGACCCGCGCCACGATCTCCAATATCACCGCGGTCCTCAAGCGCTCCGGGATCATCCGCGAAACCTCATGGTCCAAGGGCGCCAGCGGTCGCCCGGGCCGCCTCCTTGAGATCGATCCGGCCTTCGGATGCGCCATCGGCATCGAGATCGACATCGGCGCCGTTACCGCAGTCCTCTCCGACCTCGACGCGCGCACCCTCTGGCGCGGGCAGCGCGAGTTGAAGCACCACGCCTCGCCCGACTCCGCCCTCGAACTCTGCCACTCCCTCATTGCCGAAGCGATGCGCCACGCCAATCAGGCCGGCGTCCCCTGCCTTGGCATCGGCCTCGCCCTGGCGGGCCTCGTCGATAACGAGCGCGGCGAGCTCGCGTACGGCCCCTACCTTGGTTGGCACCACGTCCCCCTCAAACGCCTCCTCGAAGAGCGCTTCCGCCTCCCGGTCCATCTGGAAAACCAGGCCAATTGCGCCGCAATAGGCCTCAGCCACTTCGGTTCTTTCAAAGCCGTCCGCAATCTCATCTATATCAATGTCGGCGGCGGCATGGCCGCCGGCGTCCTCCTCGATGGGCGCCTCCTCCGCGGGACCCGCGGCTTTGCCGGACAGGCCGGCCACGTCCGAATCCACCCGGGCGGTGAGCCCTGCGCCTGTGGCCAAAAAGGGTGCTGGGGCGCCGAGGTCAATATCGATACAACCCTTCGCCGGATCCGCGAGCGATGGGCCAACGCAAACCGCAAGTGCCCCTCCCCCAAAAAGCCCCGATCCAATGGCGACCACCCCGACATTGAGGACATTGCGGATGCCGCCGCCGCCGGCGACCCCGATGTCCTCGCCATCCTGGACCGCTCCGCCGAAACGTTCGCGATCGGCATCGCAAACCTCGCCAACCTTTTCAACCCCGAATGGGTCGTCATCGGCGGCGCCCTCCGCCCCATTCTCCCTTTCCTGAAGGAGCGCATCGAGACGGCCGCCCGCAACGGCACGCTCCCACAGCCAGCCGACAGTCTCAAAATCGCCATCTCCACCACCGAGAACGACACCCTCACCGGATGCGTCGCCCTCGTGGTGGATCACCTGCTAGCCAACCCGCCGCTCGCCAATAAGCGACCGGCCACATCGCGGAGCAAAACATGAAACTCGCCATCGTCGGACTCGGCAACATCGGGCGCATGCACGCCCAGAACCTCCTCGCCGGCAAGGCCCCCGGAGTCGAACTCGCCGCAATCGTCGAAAGCCGCCCCATCCCACCCGGCGAATTCGACGTCGTCCCGCACTTCGGCAAGCTCGCCGCCCTGATCAAGGCCGACGTGGCCGACGCCGTCCTCGTCGCCACCCCGTCCTTCGATCACTTCCCCACCGCCATCGCGGCCCTGAAGGCTGGCCTCCACGCCCTCGTCGAAAAACCCATCGCCCTCCATGCCGCCGACGCCCGCATTCTCGAGTCGGCCGCCAAAAGGACGAAATGCAAAATCGCCGTCATGCTCAACCAGCGCCTCGATAACCGATACGAGCGCATCCGTGACATCGTGGTGTCCGGCAAACTCGGCCATGTCCGGCGCTTCTCCTGGGCCATGACCAACTGGTTCCGCCCCGATATCTATTTCACGTCCAGCCCCTGGCGCGGCACCTGGAAGGGCGAGGCCGGCGGCGCCCTCCTGAATCAGTGCATCCACAACCTCGATATCCTCGCGTGGCTCTTCGGCATGCCCAAGCGCCTCCGCGCGTATTGCGCCATGGGCAAGTACCACAAGATCGAAGTCGAGGACGAGGTCAACGCCTGCATGGAATTCCCCAACGGCATCAGCGGCTCGTTCGTCGGATCCACCGGCGAACACCCCGGCGTCAATCGCCTCGAGATCTTCGGCGACCGGGGAACCCTCCTGTTCAATAACGACGAACTCGTCATCACCACCCTGAAA
Source organism: Verrucomicrobiota bacterium (assembly GCA_029560585.1). Classification (GTDB taxonomy): domain Bacteria; phylum Verrucomicrobiota; class Verrucomicrobiia; order JADLBR01; family JADLBR01; genus JADLBR01. Next base: position 58,437 of record JAKQKQ010000126.1, read on the forward strand.
CAATCCCTCCAGGAGTATTCCGCCACGACCACGGACCCGTTCGGTACGCCGGAATTCGACCGGATCCGCGAAACGCTCGCCCCCGCGCCCCCGCGCCACTCCGACATCATTCGCAACTTCGCGGACTATATCGCCACCGGCGCGCCCCCCATCGGCCCCGCCCGAGATGGCGCCCAATCCGTCGAACTCGCGAACGCCATGCTCTATTCCACGTGGACGAACCGCGACGTCACCTTCCCGCTCGACGCCGCCGCCTACAAGCGCGCCCTCATGCGCCGCATCGCCAAATCCCACCTCCGCAAACCCTCAGTCACCGTCGCCCCCGTCACCTCGATGGGCAAGTCGTTCAGGTAATCCAGAGCCGACGACCAGACCCGCATCCCCGCTTCCCTGCAGCCAATGCGGGCGGCTGGCGATTCGCCTTGGTCTCGGCGAGAGATCCCCGTGCCCAAACCCCCAATGCCAACGCGTCCGCACCTCGCAGCCCTTGCCCGCCATTCACCCGCCCTCGCCCATCGCTCGTCCCCCGGCGTTCCGCGCCCGTCGCTCACCAAGGCCAACTTCTCCTTTCCTTCCCTATTAGATCCACGTATGCTTATCGCATGTCCGCCCCACGCCCCGCGCGGCCTGTACGAGGGCACCCCCGGATCACCTCGCCCCGCCATCCCCTGATATCGGTTCTGGTCGGATCGGCAGTCGCCCTGATGGGCTGCGCGCCGCCTTCGGCCAAGAGCCGGACTGAGGATCTCCCAGGGCAACGCGCCACTTCCCCCGGCATCATCATCGTCATCGACGAAACCAACTGGGAGTCCGCCATCGACACCGCCCGCCACGGGAACGCGCTCGTGTACACACAGATCGCGGATCCATCTGTCGCGGACCGCGCCCGCCCGGCAGCGGAGGCAGCCGGCCTCGATCCGTCCCGGATCCAAATCGACGTCGGCCCGTTGGACCAACTTCATTTGGCCGATGATGTCGCCGATGGCTTGATCATGCGCCAGTCCACGGCCACCCCAAGCGAACGCGAGATCCTCCGGGTCCTCCATCCCGGCGCCCTAGCCCTCGTGGGGAATAGGACGATCGTCAAACCGACTCCCGACGGCCTCGATGATTGGACGCACCCGTATCACGGCCCCGACAACAACCCCCTTTCCCGCGACCGCCTGGCCCGAGCCCCCTTTCTCACTCGGTTCATCGCCGAACCCCGCTATGCGCCAGCCCCCCAAGTGGCGCTCGCATCCGCCGGACGGGTCTTCCACGCGTTCGGTCATGTGGCGTGGCACGAGCGCGAAGAGCCCTTCCTCTCCACCCTGGCCGCCTTCAACGGCTGGAACGGGACCCTGCTCTGGAGACGTCCCCTCCCCAAGGGCATGATGGTTCACCGCAACACGTTCGTCGCCACGCCCGATTCGGTCTTTGTCGGCGACGAACCATCCTGCGTCCGAATCGATGCGGCCACGGGACAAACCCGGGGCGAGATCCGTCCGCCGCCTGGCTCCGCCCCCGGCTCGTTCTGGAAGTGGATGGGCCTTGAGGGGGGCACACTGTTTGCCCTGATCGGCGAATCCGAGCCCCGCGATGAAGAGCAGCGCTGGAAACGCACCGCCCACGGCTGGCCGTGGACCGCCATTTCCACAGGCTACAACACGCCGGAAAACGCCTGGGGATTCGGCGCCGACTTCTTCGCCTTCGACCCAGCCTCCGGCCGCGTCCGATGGCACTACCGCGAATCATCCCCGGCCGATGCCCGGGCCGTCTGCCTCGGTGACGGATGCATCTTCGCTTTCCGATTCGGGGAATTTCTCACCTCCATCGATACGAAAACGGGGAAGCCCCGCTGGCGAAAGACGCCCCAGAGCGATCCCGCGCTCTTCGCGACCATCGGCCAATCCCTGCCCCGCCAAGGCTGGCAGACGAATTGGCGCACGGCCGCCTATCTCAAGTGCGGGCATGGCGCGCTGTTCTTCGCGGGTCCCCAGCTCGGAAAACTCCTGGTCCTCTCCGCCGATGACGGCCGCGTCCTCTGGCAGGATGCCTACGACAACTTCCAACTGATCCTCCGCGACGACGCCCTCTACGGTATCGGTGGCGGCAAATGGGGTGAGAACATCAGCCGCAAGTTCGATCCGCTGACAGGCAGGGTCCTCGCCGAGTTGCCGATAGGTCGCCGCGCTTGCACCCGGCCCACCGCCACCGAGCAGGATATCTTCTTCCGCGCCATGGGCGGCTCCGTCCGGTTAAACGACGCCATCGGAAGACCGCTCTGGATCTCTCCGATGCGACCCGAATGCCACAGCGGCGTGATCATCGCGGGCGGCAGCCTCTACTGGTCGCCCTATGCCTGCGATTGTCAGCTCACCCTTAACGGTTTCGTCGGCCTCGCGCCCGCCAAGGACTTCGATTTCACCCCCAGCCAGATCACCCCCGACCGCCTCGTCATCGGCCCCGGCGGCACGACACCTTCCTCCGAAACAGAAGCCCCCTCCTCGGACTGGCCCACGTTCCGTGCCAACACGAGCGCCACCTGCGCCAGCCTCGCCACGATCCCAAATGATGTGGCGCCACTCTGGCAGACCCGCCTCCACGCCGCCGCCAAGACCCCGCCCACCGCCCCGACGGTCGCCCTCGGCATGGCCTACCTCGCCGATGGCCATGGTTGTGCCCACGCCATCGACCTCGCCACCGGCAAGGAGCGATGGCGCTTCCGCACCGGAGGCGAAATCCGCATCCCGCCCACGATCTGGAATGGCCGCGCCCTCTTCGGTTCCGCCGACGGGTGGGCCTACTGCTGCGATGCGGCCACCGGACGGCTCCTCTGGCAGTTCCGCGCCGCCCCCATCGAACGCAAGATCCCAGTCTTCGGCCGCCTGCTATCCACTTGGCCCGCCTCCAGCGGCATCCTCGTGGACACCAAAGGCACCGCCTTCGTCGCCGCCGGAATCGTCAATTATGACGGCACCTACATCTACGCCCTCGATGCCGCCACCGGTGCCCTCAAATGGAAGAACGACACCTCCGGTCACCTCGACACCGAAGCCCGCACCGGCGCCAGCGCCCAAGGACATATGCTCCTCCACGCAGATCGCCTGTACCTCGCCGGCGGCAATGCCATCTCCCCCGCCATCTACAGCACCGCCGATGGTCACTGCCTCAATGATCCCGCCCCCCTCGCCCGCTGCGAGTCCACGAGCCCCCGAGGATGGGAACTCTACCTCGTCGGAAATCGCGTCATCGCCGCCGGTAAACCCTTCTACGCACACCCCGACATCCCCGTCTACGACGTCACGGTCACCAAAAGAATCCTCCATGCCACCAACGGACAGCGCGACATCGCCTGGACCGACGGACAGAAACTCGCCTGCTTCCCACCCCTCTCTCCCTCGGCTCTCAATCTCGCCCCCACCGATGAGAAAAAGGGCCAACACATCATCCAACCCTGGGGCGCGTTTCAGCCAAACCTGCCCCCGGTCTGGACGTTAACCTGTTCAAACTCCGTCTCAGTAGCCCTCGCCCAAAACGCCGCCCTGATCGCCTACCCCGACTCCCTCGTCGCCCTCCGCCTGACCGACGGTTCCAACCTCTGGACACAGCCACTCCCCGCCCCGCCCGTCCCATGGGGGCTCGCCCTCGGATCCGCCGGCCAGTGCCTCCTCTCCCTCACCAACGGCGCCCTCGTCTGCTTCGGACATTGATCCGACTCGAAAACGGGGAGGGACGCCGGCCCCGGCGTCCGCGTCCCACCGGATCCGCGGTTCCTGGGCTAACCTGCATGTTTCACGCTTCCGCGTGAAACATGCAGGCTCAAAGGAAAACCGCGCTCCGAAAGACGCGATTTTCGAGGGTCTGGTGCCACCGATCCGCGAAACACACTCTCCAACCGCGAAAAATCCCAGTCTTTGCCAGACCTTTCCCAATAAATGGCTCTCATGGCGCGGTTTTCCCAGAGCCCGGATATTTCACAGCCCGCAAGGCTGTGAAATATCCGCGCTAACCCAGCCCACGAGGCGAGGCTGTCTCAAAACTCAAACGCCCAACACGGAACACCCAACAATCAATGCCCATCTGATGATAGAGGGGACTTCCAATGGTGTGCGGCGCGCGACAATGCACGGCATCTCACAGAGATGCCCTACAAAATTTGTAGGCCG
>JAKQKQ010000131.1 GCA_029560585.1 Verrucomicrobiota bacterium
CACGGCGGCGAGGCGAAAATGGCCCCCGTCAGGCAACCACTGGATCGGCCGCCGGGTGGTGCAGGTGCATGCTCCAATATTCGAGTTTGCTACGTAGATCGACGGCGCGGATCGGCTTGCCCAGATAATCGTCCATGCCCGCCTCCACGCATTTCTCACGATCACCGCAAAGCGCATTGGCCGTCAGCGCGATGATGACGGGCTGGCGGCTCGCGGGGAAACGGCGACGTATCTCCTGCGTGGCGATCAATCCATCCATCTCCGGCATCTGAACATCCATCAACATCATGTCGTAGGGGATGGATTCGAGTGCGGAGATGGCCTCGCAGCCGTTGTTGGCGATGTCGGCGCTCCAGCCGATGCGTTTGAGAATGGCCAGAGCCACCCGCTGATTGGTGAGGTTATCCTCGACCAGGAGTAGACGGCGCACCGGGGGCCGGGGCACCGAGCCCATCGCCGCGGGGACCGCAGGCGCGGCCGCGGCCGGGCGGGCGCGGCCCGCAGACTTCTTGAACAGACGCTCGAGCGTGGAAAGCAGATGGCGCACGCGCAGGGGCTTCATGAGCGTGGCGGAGCACACAAGGGCACTATCAGCATCGGGTTTGACGCCGAGTGGAGCGAGCACGATGAGGGGCAGTCCGGCGTGGCGCAGACGCTCCACCCACGGAGAGCTGTCGAGCAGTGCGGCATCGACGATCGCCACATCCAGCGCCGGCCAGTCGCCGGGGACCTCGCCCTCGCCAAGGACAATCTCCGCCCCCCATTGCCCCAGATATCGCTGCACGATTTCCCGGCCGTGACTGACGGGCGCAACCAACAGGGCCCGGCATCCGGCGAGCGGCGGCGACATGGGTGCAGGCTGCGGGCCTGCCGCGGAATCGTCGGCGACGCACGGGATGTCGAAGATAAACGACGATCCCTGCCCGGCCTGGCTGTCCACCCGGATGCAGCCACCCATGAGCTCGACGAGCCGCCGGCAAATCGCCAGCCCCAACCCCGTGCCGCCATAGTGGCGCGTCGTCGAAGAGTCGACCTGACTGAACGACTGGAAGAGCCGGTTCATCCGTTCCTGTGGGATACCGATGCCGGTATCGCGGACCGTGATTTCGATGTGCGGCTGCCCGGCTGCCTGCCC
>JAKQKQ010000139.1 GCA_029560585.1 Verrucomicrobiota bacterium
TGGCCGTGTACTTGCGCGTGTTGCTCCAGAGGCGCTCCAGATGCTCGGGCTCGGTCTGGAGCACTTCGAGCGAGGCTTGCGCGGCGGCCGCCTGAGACGGGCTGAGCGCGGCGGAGAAGATCGTGTGTTTCGAGTTGGTGCGCAGATACTCGATCACCTCGCGGGAGCCCGCGACGAATCCGCCCGTGCTGGCCATCGACTTCGAGAGGCTGCCGCAGTGCACGTCGACTTGCTCTGCGAGCCCGAACTGATCCGGGGTGCCGCGGCCTTGTTTGCCGAGCACGCCGAAGCCGTGGGCGTCGTCGAGGATGGTGAAAATTTTGTGTTCGGCGGCGATGGGGGCGATCTCCGGCAGGCGGCAGATGTGGCCTTCCATCGAGTAAACGCCCTCGACGACGAGCAGCTTGGCGGTGGCGCCGGGCGTGGTCGTGACGACCTGCCGGAGGTCCTCGGGATTGTTGTGGGAGAATCGCTCGACGGTGGCCGGCGAGAGCCGGATGCCATCCCACAGGCAGGAGTGAATGTTTTTATCGGCGAAGATGACGTCCCCCTTCTGGGCAAAGGTGGCGACGCTGGCCATGCAGGATAGGTAGCCGGCGGAGTGGACGTGGCAGGCTTCGCGCCCGAGGAAGGCCGCGATCTTCTCCTCAAGTTCGACGTGGTAGGCGCGAGAGCCGTTGGAGACGCGTGCGCCGGTCGGGGAGGTGCCCCATTTCAGGGTGGCCGCATGGCTGGCCTCAATGACCTTGGGGTGAAAGGAGAGTCCGAGGTAATCGTTGCTCGCCAGCATGATCGTCTCGCGTCCGTCGAGGGTGACCATGGTGCCGTTTTGGGCGGACATCGTGCGGTAGTATGGCGCGTATTTCAGCCGCATCTTGGTCGCGTAGTCGTCGTGGCAACGCGCGAGGATGGGATTCTTGGAGCTGGTGAAAAACGGGAACGCCATAAGCGGAAAAGCCGACACACTAAGTGCCGGCTTTTTGTCAGGGCAAAAGGTTTTTTAGGGAGCTTACGATTTGAAGAAGTCGGAGCCGGGGCTGCCGCGGCTGGATTTTCGCCCCGCGCCTGGGATGGGCGCGGGGCGGTGGCGAACGAAGTATGCGGCGATGCGGCTATTTTTTCGCGAGGTCGGCGACGGCGGCTTGGGCGGCGGCAAGGCGGGCGACGGGCACGCGGTAGGGCGAACACGAGACATACGTCAACCCGAGCTGGTGACAGAATTTCACGGAGTCCGGGTCGCCTCCGTGCTCACCGCAGATGCCAAGCTTGATGTCGGGGCGCGTTTGCCGGCCCTTGGCGATGGCGATCTGCATGAGTGCGCCGACGCCCTCGGTGTCGAGTGAGGCGAAGGGATTTTTCTTCAAAATCTCTGACTCCTGGTAGGCGCCAAGAAAGGCCCCCGAATCGTCGCGCGACATGCCGAGGCAGGTCTG
>JAKQKQ010000167.1 GCA_029560585.1 Verrucomicrobiota bacterium
TGCGAGCGGTCCCTGGCACTCGGTGCGTCTGTACGCGTTGGAAAATGCATCCGCCGATCCGTTTGCCGGTGAGTGGAAAGAGCGCGGACGCATCGCCACCAAGTGGGACACCTTCACTCTCGACCCGACCGTCTTCGAGCATCGCGGCACCCGCTATCTCGTCTGGACCCAGCAGGAGCCCGACCGCCAGGGGACCAACATCTACCTGGCCCGGATGGACACGCCCACGTCGATCGTCGGCGAGCCCACCCTGCTCTCGCGCCCGGACCGGCCCTGGGAGCAGCGAGTGTACTGGGTAAACGAGGCGCCCGCCGTGCTCATCCGCCACGGCAAGGTCTTCATCACCTACTCCGCCAGCGCCACCGATGCGAACTACTGCATGGGCCTGCTCACCGCCTCCGCCGACGCAGATCTGCTCAACCCCGCCTCGTGGACCAAGTCGCCCGAGCCGATCTTCGCGAGCAGTACCGCCAACAGCCAGTTCGGCCCAGGCCACAACTCGTTCACCACTTCGCAAGACGGCCAGACCGACATCCTCGTCTATCATGCACGCGCCTACCGCGACATCCCCGGCGAGGCGTTGAACAACCCCGACCGCCATACTCGCGCACAAGCACTCCGCTGGTCCGCAGACGGTCTACCGATCTTCGGCGAACCCGTCGCCGACGGCCCGTACGCCACTCCGTAAACGGCCGTGGCAGGCGTGCCGCCTGCGCGGCGTCGGTCAGAGAAAAACCAGGGTCAGAAGCAGCGCGCCGACTGGCACCCGGATTAGCAGTCCCGGCACTTTCTCACATTTTGAGAAGTGGTGCGCCCGGCGGGAATCGAACCCACATCTTACCAACACCCCTACAACGGGCTCCGCCTCAGAGGTGAAAGCACCTCAAAGAACATCCTTGAATCTCAAAAGGTGTTAGTACTAGCGTTAGTGCTATGGCAAGCATCCATCGAGTGAAGCGATCCCCGTTTTGGTGGGCCGCGTACACGGGGCCGGACGGGCGCCGTCTTTTCCGCTCAACTAAGCTCACCAACCGCGCCGCGGCCCTCCGACTCGCGCTTGACTGGCAGGGCGTCGCGAAGAGTCGCGCAACCGAAGCGCAATGCCGACGCGTGCTGTCAGACCTGCACGAGAGCGTGCACGGCAAGGCACTCCCCGGCGCCAACGTGAAGGAGTTCACCGCGCAATGGATCGCACGGAAGAAGGGCGAGGTGGAGCCGAGCACCTTGACCGCTTACGAGG
>JAKQKQ010000302.1 GCA_029560585.1 Verrucomicrobiota bacterium
CACTCCAGCTCGACGCCGGCGGGATGGGGGTTCAATAGGCATGCCCGTATTCAACCATATTTCCCCACCCTTGAAAAGGCGGGATTCGCGCCGCGCGGCGCGCGTTCTCAAAAACTCGGCCATTCGAAATCGGTGATCCCGTAGATTTGCGGCCGGCCCGAAAGGTTGGAATTAAACAGCACCCAACGCGTGTCCGGCGTCAAAATCGGATGCGCATGATAGCCGTTCGCGGCGTTGAAGGTGACCCCGCTGTTGAGCAGATACCGGAAGGCCAGGGGAACCCCCTCATCCGGCGCCGATCCGATCCAAATCTCCATCCCGGCGCGTTGCCCGTCGAAGCGGGGAAAGGTGTCGAACGCGAAGCGCAACCCCGTTCGATCGGAATGCAGATGGCAGAAGCGGGACCGGCGAACGCCTTTCGACAGCCAGACCCGACGCGCCCCCCGGTGCTTGCGTCCGCGATGCTCATCCCGGCGCGCCGGAACCGGCCAGCCGGCGACCACCTCCTGCCGTGTGCCGTCGGCCCAGCCGTAACTCCGATCGGTATTCTGCAGCACCACCGTGGCGGCCGATCGCCCCTCGCCCCGCCAGACCTGATGGCCGATGCACGATTCGCGGCCGTCGCGACCCCAGGGCAGATCGCGCCAGGCGGTTCCATCATCCCGCACCGCGTGTATGTCGCAGCCACCCTCTTCCGGTGGCCCCAGCGCGCACAGGATTTTACCCGCCGCGTCGGAATGGCAGCCATGATTCATCTGGACCAGCAGATCATGCGATGCCTCCGGTTCCCGGGATCGGCAATATTGCAGATGGGGATTATTGAAATCCCGATCCTCGGCCACCACCCGCGCCTGACCGGAGGTCAGGTCGATGACGATCACGCCAAAGGGCGCGTCGGCGTGTTGACCATCGCCCAGCCAGGCCGACCCGGCCAGGCGCCGGCCATCGGAGGAGACGGTCGCCAGGTTGAATCGCGTCAGCGGAACATTCGTCCCCGCCAGGCATCCATCCGCCTCGAAAACCGTTTCCATCCGTCCGCTCCCGGCATCCCATCGCTCGATCTTCAGTCGATCTTCAGGCTCCCGGCGGCGGGGCACTGCGAAGACGGCCGTCCCGTCGGGCGCCACCCGGATATGGCGGGGCCAACGGTCCTCGAAGAGCGGTTCAATCCGGCACCCCTCGTCAAACCGGCACACGGCGGGGCCGGTCGAGGAATGAAAAACCATCCGATTCCCGGTCAAAAAGGCGGGCTCGTCGGGATAGATCAGGGAGGCCCGCTGGGGATCGTCGGTCAGGGGGACAACCCGCAAACCGGCCGGCACGCCCGGACCGGCAAAGGAATCGGTGGCGTTCAGCATGGCATCCGTCCTTTCAGGAGTGGCGGATCGGACGGAACCGGATCCGATGGGGAGTGTCCGCGTCATCGCCCAGCAACTTGCGGCGATGCTCATGATAGGCCTCGTAATTGCCCTCAAACCAGGTCACCTGGCTGTCGCCCTCGAAGGCCAGAATGTGCGTGGCCACGCGGTCCAAAAACCACCGGTCATGCGAGATCACCACCGCGCAACCGCCGAACCCGGTCAATCCCTCCTCGAGGGCCCGCAGGGTGGTCACGTCCAGATCGTTCGTGGGTTCATCCAGCAACAGCAAATTCCCTCCGCTGCGCAGCAACTTGGCCAAATGGACCCGGTTGCGCTCGCCCCCGGAGAGTTGGCCCACCTTCTTCTGCTGGTCCGCCCCCCGCAGATTAAACCGGGTGCAATAGGCCCGACCATTCATTCCGCGACCGCCCAGCGAAACCGTCTCCTGCCCGCCGGTGATCTCCTCGTAGACGGTTTTCTCGGGATCCAGGGCGTCCCGGGTCTGATCCACATAGGAAATTTGAACCGAGGTACCGATTCGCAAGGTCCCGGCCGTGACCGGTTCCTGGCCCAGAATCATCCGGAACAAGGTGGTCTTTCCGGCGCCGTTGGGCCCGATCACCCCGACGATGCCGCCCCGGGGTAGATCGAAATCGACATCCTCCATGATCAGCCGGTCGCCGAACGATTTGGTGAGTTTCTCCGCGCGAACCACCAGGTCCCCGAGCCGGGGTCCGGGCGGGATCTGAATGTCGACCGAATCCTCGCGGACATCGACGGCTTGGCCGGCCAACTCTTCGTAGCGGCTCAAGCGAGCCTTGCTTCGACTGCGGCGGCCGGCCGGATTGAGGCGCACCCAGGCGAGTTCCTGCTCCAGCAGCTTGCGCCGGGCCTGGGCCTGCTTCTGCTCCCGGGCCATGATCGCCTGCTTCTGTTCCAGCCAGGAGGCGTAATTGCCTTTGAACGGATAGGCGCGCCCCCCCTCCAACTCCAATATCCACTCGGTGACATTGTTGAGAAAATATCGGTCATGCGTCACCACCACCACCGTCCCGGCGAATTTTTTCAGATAGGTTTCGATCCAGGCCACCGATTCCGCGTCCAGATGGTTGGTGGGTTCGTCCAGCAGCAGGACGTCCGGATTGGAAATGAGCAGCCGGCACAAGGCCACCCGCCGCTTTTCACCGCCGGAGAGGGTATCCACCGGCGTCTCACCCGGCGGAAGACGCAAGGCCTCCATCGCCACTTCGACCTGGTGGTCCAGCTCCCATAAATCCCGGGCATCGATCAACTCCTGCAGACGCCCCATCTCCTCGTTCAACCGGTCGGACTCCGCGTCGGACAGCCCCCCCCCCAGCAGATCGCAAATCTCGTCATAGCGATTGACCAGCGCACGGGCGGACGCCACCCCCTCCTCGACCGCCTCGGCCACGGTCTGACCCGCCGTCAACCGGGGCTCCTGGGGCAGGTAACCGATCCGGACGTTCCGCTCGATCCGCGCCTCGCCCAGAATATCCCGATCTTCGCCGGCCATGATGCGCAGAAGGGTCGATTTCCCCGAGCCGTTGGCGCCGATGACACCGATCTTGGCCCCGGCAAAAAAGGCCAGGGTGATCTCTTCCAACACGGCCGTCTTGCCGTGCATCTTGGTGACCCGCTGCAGATTAAAGACATATTCGCCCGCCATGCGTCCTCCTCGATCCGTTGTGAACCGGCACAGCATAACCCGCCGGCCATCGGAGTCAATAGCAGATAAGCCCCCCAAAATTGCGGGAGTTGGAAAAATGGAAAACGGGAAGATGGAGGTATCCCTCAACGGGGATGGCCGACTTACACCCGCGGTTTGAGGCACCCTCCGGCTCATCACCCGGCGTTAATCCGGCCTGGTATTGCATTTGACAAGCGCGATCAAACCCGGTATTTTTTCGCGGACGTCGGCGGCGATTCAGTCCGGAAGTTCCGGGTCGGGTGCGGCAGCACCCCCGATTTCGACCCCCGACGTCGCAAGCGTCTTATTCAGGAGTCCGACATGTCGACGAGCCTTCATCCGCTGGCTGAAAAACTCAACCGGGAACTGGCCGCCGCTCCCTCTCCCTGGCTCGACCTGCTCTCCCGCCGGGGCCAGGCCATCTACTTCCCCGCCCAGGGCATCCTCGGCCAGAGCGCCGAGGCCAAGTCCGCCGCCATCAATGCCACCATCGGTA
>JAKQKQ010000176.1 GCA_029560585.1 Verrucomicrobiota bacterium
GGCGAGCGCGCATGCCAGCGAGACCAGGATCGATGAGAACTTCACGGCGTTCCTCCATGTTGCTTCAGACGCGGCCCCCGCCTCGATCCGGACGCCGAGTGTGTTCAAGGTTCACCTGCGCCGGAAGAGCCACGCGCCACCGCCGCGAACACAATTTGGAGAAACCCGCATGAGCGCTACGGCCGCACGCTTATCGACGCGTGGACAACCCACCGCTACGTCAAGGGACCCCGCCACCCTCTCTCCGCTCATCCCGGCGCAAGCCGGGACCCAGAGCCACAAGCGCCAGGATGGGCGGTTGGTGGTGCGAGAATGGGGGATGGAGCGTCATCCAATTCGTAGGATGGCCGAAATTCTTCGCCCATGAATCCAGACGCCTAGCCGGAAAAGATGGGGGATAGCGCCCCTCAGATTCAACCGGGCCAGAAGCTGACGTCATACTCCGACCCATGACCGAGCTGTTCCTCGTTCTCTTGCGCATCCTGTTCCCGCTCGACCCCGTCGCGCGGCTGCGCGAGATCACGCGCGAATACCTCAACTGGCTCGTCACCTGCCTCGAAGACCCGGCCAAGCTGAACGACTTCCTCACCGACCCCGAAGCCTGCGCCGGCGTCGAAGCCCATGTCATCGTCATCGAGCATGGCGTGCAGCTGCTCATCAACGAGCGCGCCAGACAGATCGCCGGTCTCCCCTTCATCTACACCGAGCGCCTGAAGCTGGTCCTGCTCCACAGGGCGAAACCGCCAAGGAAGATCCTCGCCCGCCTCAACCGCGCCGCCGCACTGTTCGACAATCTCGAACGCCTCGCGCAGAGCCGCGCCAAACGCACGCAGCGCGAGTACAGCGAGACCCCCCGCCCAACCCAACTGCCCAATCCCCACTCCCCACCTCAGTCGCCCCGCGACTGAGAACGCCCCATCATGCCCCACGGCCACCCGCCGCATGGACTTCCGCCCTCGATTCTGGTCTATCGCCCCATCACCCCGGACCACCCCCAAAAGGGATCAAATACGCATATGACTGGCAAGATCGTCACGGTTTTCGGCGGCTCCGGCTTCCTCGGCCGCCATGTCGTCCGCGCCCTCTGCAAGCAGGGCTGGCGCGTCCGCGTCGCCACCCG
>JAKQKQ010000190.1 GCA_029560585.1 Verrucomicrobiota bacterium
CGCGAGCCGGGGCCATCGGCTTCGGCTCCGCCGGGGGCAAAAGCGGTGTCGCCGCTTCGCTCTGCCACCGCAGTCCATAACGGCCCCGCTCCCAGCAGTTTTACCCTGAATAATCCGGCGCGTGGACGAACTTGATCAGCCCCACCCCGAAGATCAGATCAAGAATTGCCGCGTCCGAATCCTTCAGCAAAGGAACGCCAACCAGCGACAGCGAACCTCACGCCCCCGCGCCCGCCAAGACGCCGATGTGCCCGTCAACCGCGCTGAGCAGCCGGCGCAATGCCACCACATAGGGATTGGGCTTCACGGCGTCCAGCAGCGCAGCCGCCGCACTCAATTCTTCGCGGATGGCCGCCACTGCCCGACAGAAACACCCCGTCGCATGCAATTCCGCGATGAACTCGCACCTCTGGATCGGATCGCCCTGGAGCAGCACTGCCCGTATCCGGTCCACGTCCCCGCCCTTTGCCTCGGCGAGGCGCAACAGCACGGGCAGCGTGAATTTCCCTTTCTCGAGATCCGTGCCCAGCGTCTTGCCCGTGTTCTGTTCCGTCCCCACCAGATCAAGGCAATCGTCGTACATCTGATACGCGAGGCCAAGCCGCGCGCCATATTCGCGAAATGCCGCCACCGCCTCGACGGACGCCCCGGCCAGCTCCGCCCCCAATTCCGCCGCCACGGCGAACAGTGCCCCCGTCTTCATGCCGATCAACCGCCGGTACTCCGCCTCCGTCAAGGAAAGATCAAACTGCCGCCGGGTCTGCAGGATCTCACCCTGGCACACGTCGCTCGCCGCATCGGCAATCCGCCGCGACACCACATTCGAATCGAATCGCGTACAGAGCTTCAGCGCGTGCGCAAACAGGCAGTCCCCAAGCAACACCGCCGTCTCCGGACCCCACCTCGCCCCCGCCGTCGGCCCCCCCCGACGCGTCTCCGCCCTGTCCATCACATCATCGTGCACGAGCGACGCCAGATGGATAAGCTCCACAATGACCGCGAGATCGGTGTGCCCGGGCCGTATCTCCCCCGCCGCGCCCCCAGTCAAAATCGCCAGCGCCGCCCGCAGGCGCTTGCCGCGCGACTCGCACGCGTACACCACGAAGCTCACCACCCCCGGATCAAATGACGCCGCCTGCGCACGGATCGCCGCATCCACGCCCGCCAAATGCGGCCCCATTAAACCCCACGCCAGCGACAGGTCCAGATGCGACGCCAATACCGGCACCCCCGACCCGCCAAGGCCCGCCACACGCCGCCGCCGCGCAACTCCCATCCCCTCATTCTACGGACCCCCGCGCCAACCGTCAATCGAGGTTTCAGAAAACATTGAAAGCCACGGGGGATCACCGCACCCAGAACCCCGCCCTTGATTTCGCCGCACCCCGACAGCAGAATCCCCCCGCTCGCAAGGAATGAAATACTCCGCCGCCCCAGATGCCACCGAACCCGCTGCGCTCGGAGCGACCACCATCGCCCGCCTCCTCGGCCACATTCGCACAGCCCGCGCCGAGCTGGATCGCTTCAATCGCCTCGACCTCCCGGCCTACGACGAGTGGATGTCTGCCCGGTTCGGGACCCTCCTCGGGGCCGTGCGCGAACTCCGCGCCCGCGCCGACGAGATACAAGACAACCTGGACCGCATCGACGGTCTGGCCTTTGAGGAGAATCTCCCCCACCACCGGGCCTACGCCCGCCTCTTCGACAACTACATCGGGCCCGAGTGGTTTGCCGAAGACACGGGCCTGCGGCTCAGCGACCTCGAGGCCGACGACGGGTCGCCCGAAGACGAGGGCGACGATGACCCCTACCACGACCAACTCGCGGAGGCCTTCGCCGAACTCATGGGGCCCTACGCCGACCCGGACGAAGAGACCGCGGTGATCGCGGCCCGGGAGGAGCGCATGCGCATCTGCTACAGGCAACTCGCGCGCCGCCTCCACCCCGACCACCGCCAATCCGGCGACGGTGGCCCGTGGATCGAACTCTGGCACCAGGCCCAGGAAGCCTACAATCAGGGCGACGTCGCCCGCCTCGAGGTCCTGCTCACTCTGACCGAGATGGAGTCCGGCGAATTGGCCATGCCCAACGGGCGAGACGAGGCCGCCGCACTCATTAGGAAACTCCGCCACACGCTCGCCCACCTCAGCCAACAGATCGAGGCCGGCACCGCCCACGACGCCTGGAATTTCGCCTCGAGGACCGACCGCGCCCCGCTTGAACTATCGTTCGAGCGCGAAAAACTCCGGGAGCGACTCACGCTCGAGAGACGCGTTCTCGCGCTCGAGCGCAAGCTCAGGCGCTGGTCCCGGCCACCACGGATCGGGCCACCCCAGGCCTCCCGCCCGTCGTTCTCCGTCTCGGCGCGCGCGCGCCTCGGCGCCTGGATCCAGCTGGAGTTTCCGTTCGTCAAGGACCTCGACCGCCTCCACCCACTCCACCTCAATTGAGCAGGCCCCGCCGGATCACCAAGGACACGTCGGCGGTGCCCCGTCACGGCCACCGCCCCCGATGGGTGCGCGCTCGCCGCTGCCCGCGGTCGGCCCGGTCTCTTCCCATCATTGGAGCTGTCGCGCTTTGGGCCTCGCTCGCCCCGCGGGCGACCGCCTCGCCAGACACCTCCATTCCCCCACCCGCCCACGAAATCCACCGACTCATCGAGGGCGACTGGGCGGCCGCCTGCGGCCAGCTGCGCGCCGCTCTCATCGCCGCCTATTCGCCCCAGGCCTGCGAGTCCGACTCCTTCGCCGCCTGGCTCGACCTCCAGCGCTGGTTCGACCTCATAGCCCGCAACGAACTCGACGAGGTTGCGCGCCTCGCCTCGCGCCACCTCCGCTGGCAGCCCGCCGAACGCCGCATCATCGTCTCCCCGACCGGCGCCGCACCGCCCGCAGAGAACGTCGAACCGCTCTCGAACGAGATGCTCCAGCAAACGGTCAGGGATTCCCGATTCGCAGAATCTGCCCTCCCCGCCATCGCCCCCCGCGACTTCAAGCCCGCAGACCATCCCGTCGGACAACGGATCGAACGGCGCCGCCTCGAGGGGCTGCTGGCCGACGCCGAACTCGGACGGGAATTATTCCAGGCGCTCCGCGACGAGGACTTCCCGCCCCCCATCGTCGAGTTCCTCGCGCGTGCCCGCGAAGCCGCCCCCGATCTCTTCGCGCAATTCCGCCGCCTCGCCGTCGCGATCGCCGTCGTATATGATCAGCCGCCACCTCCCAACTGGCCACACCCCCAGGTCAAACCCGAGGCCGTGCCGCGCGTCCATCGCACCCCATTCGAGATCTACGGCTTCTGGATCCAGTGCCAGCAACTGGGCCGCCTCTTTCTGGACGTGCGCAGACTCGAGGTCGAGCAACTGACCCACGTCGTCGATGCCCCAGTCCGCGAGTCGGAATTCATGTGGGCACAGGCACAGGTCACCCTGCCGCGCTACCGCTTCGCCGAAGCTTTCGACCTTGTCCGCTATGACCTCGATCGGCTCAGGAACCGGGCATTCATCTGGCCGGGCGGCGACTACTCGCTCCGCTCGATCCATGCGGCCGGCGGCATCTGCGTGGACCAGGCGTACTTTGCCATGCTCGCCGGCAAGGCCAAGGGCCTGCCCACCCTCTTTTTCTCGGGACAGGGGCCCGATGGCGGCCACGCGTGGTTCGGCTTCATGAAACGCGACGATGCATGGCTACTGGACTGCGGCCGCGAGCGCAATCGCGGCGAACCCGTCGGCATCGCCCTCGACCCCCAGACGTGGCAGCCCATCAGCGACCACGACCTCAAGTTCCTCGCCAGCGGTTTCCGCGACACCGCCCCCTATCGCGTCTCGCGGCGGCACATCGCCGTGGCCCGCCTCTTCGCCCAGATCGGCGATCGCCGGCACCAGCTCTCCGCCCTCGAGAACGCCATCGCCGCCTGCCCTCAAAACCCCGAAGCCTGGGACACCGTCACCACCCTCCTCCAGGCCAAGTGCTCTGAAACCCGGGCCCCGGCCGACCGCGAGGCTCTGCGCAAACACGCCGCGGACGCCGCCACCCAGTTCGCCTCGGAGACCGACATCCGCGTCCGCTATCAGCAGATGCTCGCCGACCTCGCCAGGGAATCGGGTGATGTCGCAGAGGCCAACCGAATCACAGATGCCATCGTCCGCGAAAACCGGGGCGACCGCAGCGACCTCAGCGCCAAAGCCGCATGGCAACCACTGAAACACCTCCTCGACACGGGCGACATCCAGCGCGCCTACCCCGCCTACCGCAGTACCGTCGACCGGCTTGCGCGCACCGGCGGAGGCAATCTCTACTTCCAGATCGTCGTCCCATTTGTCTTGACCCTGCAGGATAAAGGCGAGACCGCCCTGGCTGAAGAGGCCCTTCTCATCGCGCGTAAAGCATTGCGCCCGAAACCGTTGAGTCCTTTGGATACCCACATGGCCCAATTGCGGGATCGGTTGCGCCGCCCGGATCAATAAGCAAAACGCTGTGTTTGACAAATACCGCTGACGCAAAGAGTTTTAATGCTTATCTAGTATCTAGGGCCCATGCGACGAATTAGGAAAAGAAGGGAACCCCGAACCGCCTTTGGCCGGGGCGCCGACCCCGCATTGTGGGGCGAACCGCCACCACCGCGCCCAAAGGCCACTCTGGCCGTCTGGGTCAAGCGCATCTGCCTGGGCGGCATCATCGCCGCCACATGTGCCGTGGCCATCTCCATCGCCGTCCTGGGGGCCCTCGCCGCGAAATATCGCGATGCCGCCGAAAAGATCGACCTTGCCCGCCTCAGCGAATTCAGCGAGACGACGATCTTCTACGACCGCCGAGGCCAGGAGATCGGCAGGCTCTTTTTCGAGGACCGCCAGGTCCTCCAACACCACGAGATACCCGACATAATGCGCTGGGCCATTCTCGCGGCCGAAGACGCCAACTTCTACAAGCACGGGGGGATCGATTACCGCGGCATTCTCCGGGCCGCGCTCGCCAATATCCGCAAGGGCCGGGCCACCCAGGGCGGCAGCACCATCACCCAGCAGCTCGCCAAACACGCCATCGGGATCTTTGCCAGAAAACTCGACCGCAAACTCACCGAGTTCTTCTTGGCCAAACGCATCGAGGCCAAATTCTCTAAAGACGAGATCCTCGACCTCTACATCAACCGCATCTACTTCGGCAAGGGATACTACGGCCTCGCCGCCGCCGCCAACGGCTATTTCCACAAGAAACCCCACGAGCTCACCCTGGGCGAGTGCGCCATGCTCGCCGGTATCGTGCGCGCCCCAAACACCTACTCCCCCCGCGGCAACATCGGGCGCGCCACCGAAAAGCGCAACCAGGTCCTGGATCGAATGATCGACGTCGGCTACATCAAGCACGCCCAGGCTGCCGAGGCCCGCGCCGAGAAGATCACCGTGCATGGCCCCGGCAACGCGGGCGTCTACTCGTTCCACATGGCCCAGGCCCTGAAGGAACTCCGGCAGATCCTCCAGGTCAGCCCCGAGGATGACGTCCCCGGCGGCCTCCGCGTCCACACCACCATCGACCTCGAACTCCAGAAGCTGGTCGAGCAATCCCTCGTGGCCAAACTCGCCACCGTCGAAGCCGCCCTCAAGACCGCCGGCCCCGCGCGCCCTTCCGGCTCCGATCCGCTCGCCGAACTCGACACCAACCCAAACGATAAACCCGAAACGTCCCCCGCCGCCGAGCTGCCCCCCGGCACAGACACGGATCCCCTCCAGACGGCGTTCGTCTGCGTCGATGGCGAATCCGGCGCCATGCGCGTCCTCGTCGGAGGGCGCGATTTCAAGCAGAGCCAGTTCAACCGCGCCACCATGGCTCGGCGCGGCAACGCCTCCCTGCTCCAGCCCTTCTTCTATTCCCTCGCCATGCAGGACCTCTCGCTGCACCCGGCCTCCATGATCGACGCCACGTATCTGGATGAGACCCTCGCGTCCAAGGGCCAGGACACCGGTCTCGGCGATCCCCTCAAAGACATCTCGAAACGCTTCCTCACGGTCCAGCAGGCCCTCGCCCTCGCCAATTCCTCGTGCGCCCTCCGCGTGGCCATCCAGCTCGGCCTACCGCGCATCGTCGGCTGGCTCGACGCCGCGGGCATCAAACCCGAGACCCAGCCCAAATCGCTCGAGGATATCCCATCCCTCACGCTGGAGCAGATCGCCTCGCTCTATCAGGCGCTCGCCCACGGCGGCGTCCGCCGACGCCCCTATCTCATAGAGAAGATCACCAGCGCCGAGAACGAGGTCATGTACCAGTCCCAGGTCGATGCCGGTACCCGCATCGTCGACCCGCTCGTCGCCCAGCACATGACCCTCACGCTCCAGTCCGCAACCCGCGACGGCATCGGCCGCAGCCTCGCCATCGACCACGGCTTCGCGCAGCCCATCGCCAGCATGACAGGCCGCTCGCCCAGGAACCGGGACGCCTGGTTCGTAGGCTACACCCCCGAACTGGTCGGCGCCCTCTGGGTCGGATACGACCAGCCCCGCCCGATCACCGATGGCCCCGTCGTCCGAAACGTCGCTATCCCCCTCTGGGCCACCGCCATGGGCGAGGTCATCCGCCACATGCCCGCCGGCACCTCCTTCACGGTTCCCGATCAGCTCGCCAAGGTCGAGGTCGATCAGCGCACCGGCGTCATCCAGGGCCTCGGATTCCTCACCCCCGCCCCCGGCAACATCTTCGTCTATCTCCGCCGCGACCAGATCGACGAGGCACGGAAGGCTAGCCGCGAGACCGCCTCCCGCGTCCAGCAGCCCTCCGATTGGTCCAGTTGGCTGACCACCCTCCTCAACGAGGGCGACGAGTCCCCGAACAGGCCAACGCTCGGACTCCCCGGTGCCCGCGAGATCCCCCAGGTCGCGCGCTGCCGACTGCCCGCCCTCCGGGGCGACATCCTCACACGAGATGGCCAACCGCTCGCCACCATGATCCAAAGCCAGAGCCTCGTGCTCAGGTGGCCCACCGACAGCAACTTCCACACGGAGGACGACTACATCCGCTGGGTCAAGGAACGGCTCGTCGATGCGTCCGAATGGGTCGCCGCCCCGATCCTGTTGCCCGAAGAGGACCTGCGAAACCAATTCCGCCTCCATCGCTTCCGCCCCCTGACGGTGGCCGAGAATGTCCCGCCCGAGCGCGTCACCGAATTCCCCAAGAGCCCACTGGTCCAACAGGGATTCGCGCTGCAGGGTGTCCCGCGCCGCTTCTACCCGAATGGCGCATTCTTCTCTCAATCCCTCGGCCACATCAAGCGCACCGCCACCGTCAACGACAGGGCCTACTACCCCGGCGAACCCATCTACGACGATTACGAGGGCGCCTCGGGGCTCGAAAAACTCTTCGACACGGACCTCCGCGGCAAGGATGGCCAGATGACCATCGTCACCAATCCGGACGGATTCCCAAGAAAGGCCTGGATCGACTGGCAGGCCACCACCGGCAATAACATTCGCACCACCATCGACCGCAGCCTCCAGACCGCCGCGGAGGATGCCATCGGCACGGTCCGCGCCGGCGCCGTCGTCGTCCTCGACGTCAACAACGGCGATGTCGTCGCCATGGCCTCCCAGCCCCAGTATAACCCGAACGACTTCATCCCGTTCCTACCCGAGGAGCGCTGGCAAGAACTGGTCTCCTCCGAGAAGAATCCCCTCCTCAACCGCGCCTATCGCCAGCACCATCCTCCCGGCTCCGCGTTCAAGCTCGTCACATCACTCGCCGCCAGCCGCGCCGGTGTCCTGGATCCCAACCGAAAATTCACGGTCAACGGCTTTTTCGAGGTCGCCGGTCTCCGCTACGAGCTCCCCATCGAAAAAGATACTGTCTCGTATCAGGCCGCCCTCGCGCGGTCCTTCAACAGCTATTTCATGGACCTCGGTCTCCGGACGGGCCGCGAGACGCTCATCGATACCGCCCTCCAGTTCGGCATCGGCCGCGTCACCGGCTTCATCCTCCCCGGCGAGGTTCCGGGCCTCATGCCCGACTCCAACTTCACCATGAAACGCCACCAGCGGATATTCGGCCCCGGCGATATCACCAACACCTCCATCGGCCAGGGCGATGTCCTCGTCACCCCCCTCCAGATGGCCAACCTCGTCGCCGCCATCGCAAACGGCGGGACCCTTTATCGCCCCCGCCTCGTGCGCCAGATCGAATCCCGCGGTGGCAAGACCACCAACCGCTTCGACCCCGCCGAAATCCGCCGGATCGAGATTGATCCCACGGCCCTGAACATCATCCGCGAGGCCATGGTCGCCGCAACCGAGTGGGGCACCGGTACGCGGGCGAAAGTCCCCGACGTCAAAGTCGCCTGTAAGACTGGCACCGCACAGATCGGCTCCAAACTCGCCCCGCGCCAGGTCGCCTGGATGGTCGGCTTCCTCCCCGCCGATCAGCCGCGCTACGCCTTCGCCGTCATGGTCGAGGGCGACTACGACCAGGACCTGCACGGTGGCTCTGACGCGGGCAGCCTCGTCGGCCAGATATTCAAGTCCGAACCGGTCAGGCCCCTCCTCACGGCCATGCCGCCCAAGGCGCAGCTCGTGAGCCCCAGCGATGGCCCCTGATCGGTGGTTCCCCCCTCCCCATTGACAGTACATCACCGCGATGAATGCCCCCCAAGAGGCCGAACCCCGCAAGTCCCACGCCGCTGTCCTCGGGGCCCTCGGGGTCGTGTTCGGCGACATCGGCACAAGCCCCCTATACGCCCTCAGGGAGTGCTTCACGGGCCAACATGGGCTGCCCGCACAACCCGAGATCATCCTCGGCGTCATGTCCATGGTGTTCTGGACGCTGGTCCTCGTCATCTCGATCAAGTACCAGGCCCTGGTGCTGCGGGCTGACAACCGTGGCGAAGGGGGGATCCTCGCCCTGATGGCGCTCGTCACCGCGCACTTTCGCTCCGGCGGCAAGCGCTGGCGATCGTTCACCGTCCTGGGCATCTTCGGCGCATCCCTGCTCCTCGCCGATGCCATGATCACCCCGGCTATCTCCGTGCTCGGTGCCGTCGAGGGTCTCGGTGCCGTCAGGGCGGCGTGGCATCCGTGGATCCTCCCCCTCTCGATTGGCATCCTCGTGATCTTGTTCGCAAACCAGCACCGGGGCACCGGCCAGATCGGGCTCATCTTCGGCCCCGTCATGATGGTCTGGTTTCTGGTCCTTGGCGCGCTCGGCCTCGCCTCGCTCGTGAAAAACCCTTCGGCGCTGTGCGCCATCGACCCGCGCCATGCCATCGGCATCTGTTTCAGCGACCCGACCCGCGCCTTCGTCGTCCTCGGTTCGGTGTTCCTCACCGTCACCGGCGCCGAGGCCATGTACGCCGACATGGGCCACTTCGGCACCCGGGCGATCCGCACCGGATGGTTCGCCATCTCTATGCCCGGCCTGCTGCTCAATTACTTCGGCCAAGGCGCCCTCCTCCTCCGCGACCCCGGCGCCGCCGAACACCTGTTCTACGCGGTGGCACCGCCATGGGCGCGCCCCGCCCTACTCGTCTTGGCCACCGTCGCGACCATGATCGCGTCCCAGTCCGTCATCGCAGGAGCGTTTTCCTTGGCCACGCAGGCGGTCCAGCTCGACCTCACGCCCAGGCTCATGGTCCGGCGCACCTCCGCGCACGCCTACGGGCAGGTCTACGTCCCGGCCATCAACTGGCTGCTCATGGTCGGCACCGTCTATCTGGCAATCGAGTTCGGCTCCTCTTCGAATCTCGCCGCAGCCTATGGCGTGGCGGTCTCGCTCGACATGACCATCACCACCCTGCTGCTTGCCATCGCCGCTTACACCGTCTGGGGATGGACGCCGTGGAAGGTCGCCGCCATCATCGCCGTCTTTCTGCCCCTGGACACCGCCTTCGTCTCTTCCAACCTCGTCAAGATCGCCTCCGGCGGTTGGCTGCCGCTGCTCGTCGCCCTCCTGGGCACGACCGTCATGACCACGTGGTCCCGCGGCCGTGCCCTCGTCCGCCGCCGCATGGAGCTGGACATTCCCGAGCTGGAGATTTTCCTCAAAGACATCCGTCGCCGGAAACCGCACCGCGTCCAGGGCACCGCCGTGTTTCTCACGGAAGACGCGAGGCGCGTCCCGCGCGCGCTGCTCCACAATTTCCTCCACAACAGGATCGTCCACGAGAACGTCCTGCTCCTCAGCGTGCGAACCACGCTGGAACCCACCGTCTCCGACACCGACCGGATCAGGGCCGAGGATCTCGGCGATGGCATCCACAGGGTCACGCTGCATTACGGATTCATGCAGCAGCCCAACGTCCCGAGGGACCTCGCCCTGCTCGCCGAAGGAATCCGCCCCGCCCCCCAGACCACCTCCTACTTCCTCGGGCGCGTCCAGGTCAGCCTCCGGCACGAGGGCAAGAGCGACATGGCCATCTGGCGCCGCGGCCTCTTCGCGTGGCTCGCCCGCAACGCCATGAACACCCCAGACTATTTCCGCCTGCCCCACAATCGGGTCATCGAGCTTGGCGCCCTCGTCCCGCTCTAGGAATCTGTCGGACATGGGCCGACAGATTCCTCTGGCAAAACCGCCTGTTTGTTTGAATGTGAACGAGTTCGACAAGATGACAGATCCCGACGCCACGATCGTGAGCGGGCGATGCCTCGTGTTCCGCATGCATCGCAACCGGTTAAGTTTCAGGCGGTTTTGCATACTAGCAGCCTGTCGGACTTTACAAAGTCTGACAGGCTGCTAGGCACGCGGAAAGGCAAGCATGACCAGTGCAGCCGACCCGCATCGACCCATGCAGCGCGGCCTCGTGCTCGCGGCGCTGGGCGTCGTCTTCGGCGACATCGGAACCAGCCCCCTCTACGCGCTCAGGGAATGCTTCACGGGTCACCAGGGGCTCCCGCTCGCGGCCGACACGATCCTCGGTGTGCTGTCCATGGTCACGTGGACGCTCCTGCTCGTGATTTCGGTCAAATACATGATCTTGGTGCTGCGTGCAAACAACCGGGGCGAGGGCGGAGTCCTCGCTCTCATGGCGCTGGTCACGACCTACTTCCGCCAGGGCGGGCGGCGATGGCGATCCATCACGGTGCTCGGCATCTTTGGCGCATCGCTCCTGGTGGCTGACGCCATGATCACACCGGCGATCTCGGTGCTCGGCGCCATGGAGGGCATCGGGGCAATGAAGCCCCATTGGAGCGGCCTCGTGCTGCCCGCTTCCATCGGTATCCTCGTGGCCCTCTTTGCCACGCAGCGCTTTGGAACCGGTCGCATCGGCATGGTCTTTGGGCCGGTCATCGTCATCTGGTTCCTGGCCCTCGGCCTGATCGGCCTCTGGCAAGTGTTCGCTTCCCCATCGGTGCTTGTGGCATTCGATCCGCGACACGCGATCGGCTTGTGCATGCATCATCCCGGCCATGCCTTCGCCGTCCTCGGCTCGGTCTTCCTGACCGTCACCGGTGCCGAGGCCATGTACGCCGACATGGGCCACTTCGGCACCCGGGCGATCCAGACCGGCTGGTTCCGCATCGCGCTCCCGGGCCTGCTGCTCAATTACTTTGGCCAAGCCGCGGTCCTGCTGCGCGATCCCGCCACCGCCCCACACCTGTTCTACGAGACCGCCCCCCCGTGGTCCCGCCCGGCCCTGATCGTGCTCGCGACGATCGCCACCGTCATCGCGTCCCAGGCCGTCATCTCAGGGACCTTTTCGCTCGCCACCCAGGCCGTCCAACTCGATCTCACCCCGCGCCTCGTCGTCCAGCGCACTTCGGCCACCGCCTACGGGCAGGTCTACGTCCCGATGATCAACTGGATGCTCATGGTCGGAACCGTCTACCTCATGCTGGAGTTCAGATCCTCCTCGAACTTGGCCGCCGCCTACGGCATCGCGGTTTCCATCAACATGCTCTTCACGACCCTGCTCCTGGCCGTGGCCGCGCACCTGATCTGGCGGTGGCCCATCTGGCGCGTCGCCCTCGCCCTGCTCGCCTTCGTGGCGATCGACGCCCTCTTCGTGGCGTCAAACCTCCTGAAAATCGAATCCGGCGGCTGGATCCCTCTCTTGATAGCCGCCGCTGGCACCGCCATCATGACGACGTGGTCTCGCGGCCGCGCCCTCGTCCGCGCGCGCATGGAAAAGGACATCCCCGACCTCGAGGTCTTCCTCCGCGATGTCAGGCGCCTTGAGGGCGCTCGCATCCCCGGGACCGCCGTCTATTTCACCGAGGATCCCACCCGAGCCCCCCGCGCCTGGCTCCATAACTTCATACACAATCGCGCCCTGCATCAGTCCGTCATCCTCCTGACCATCAAGAGTTCCCTCGAGCCCTACGCCGACGAGGAAGATCGCATCACCTGCGAAGACCTTGGCGACCGCATATTTCGCGTCGCCGTGACCTACGGGTTCATGGAGCAACCCGATGTCCCAAAGGCCCTGGCGTCCCTTCCCGATGACGTGAGGCCCCAGCCCAACCGCACATCCTACTTCCTCGGACGCGTCCAGGTCAGCCTCCGGCACGAGGGCAAACGCGATATGGCCTTCTGGCGCCGTGGCCTCTTCGCGTGGCTCGCCCGCAACGCCATGAACACCCCCGATTACTTCCGACTCCCACCCAATCGCGTCGTCGAACTCGGCGCGCTGGTGCCCCTCTGAATCCGAAAAAGCCGTGATTGCCTTCGCCCTCCCGCTGTGGTGGGATCTTTCCCCTGAGTGAAATACATATTCATCACAGGAGGCGTGGTCAGCTCGCTGGGCAAGGGACTCACGGCGGCCGCCCTCGGCACGCTGCTTGAGCGACGCGGCCTCCGTGTCGTCATCCAGAAATTTGACCCCTACCTCAACGTCGATCCGGGCACCATGAATCCCTTCCAGCACGGGGAGGTCTATGTGCTGGAGGACGGCGCCGAGACGGACCTCGACCTCGGCCACTACGAGCGCTTCACCTCCGCGAAACTCAGCAGGAAGAACAACCTCACCAGCGGCCAGATCTACGCCACCGTCCTCGAAAAAGAGCGCCGGGGCGAGTACCTCGGCAAGACCGTCCAGGTCATCCCCCACGTCACCGACGAGATCAAGGCCCGCATCGGCCTGCTCGGCCGGGAGCAGCCCTGCGACGTCATCATCACCGAGATCGGCGGCACCACCGGCGACATCGAGGGCCTGCCCTTCCTGGAGGCCATTCGCCAGTTCTCGCTCGAGACCGGCCCCAAGAACTGCATCTTCATCCACGTCACCCTCATCCCGTTCCTTAGCGCCGCCGGCGAACTCAAGACAAAACCCACCCAGCAGAGCGTCGCGAAACTCCGCGAGATCGGCATCGCGCCACAGGTCCTCGTCTGCCGCGCGGAAAAACCGATCAGCCACGAAATACGCCAGAAACTCTCGATGTTCTGCAACGTGCCCGTGGACGCCGTCGTCGAGGAAATCGACGTCGCGCATACGATCTACGAGGTCCCCCTCATGCTCCAAAAGGAGAAGCTCGACTCGATCGTCTGCCGCCTCCTGGATCTGGAGACGCCGCCCCCGGCGATGGAGGACTGGTCGCGCTTTGTCCGCCAGGTCATCTTCCCCTCGAGAAAGATCCGCGTGGCAGTCGTCGGCAAGTACATCGAGCTGAAGGACGCCTACAAGAGCATCTACGAATCGCTCACCCACGCCGCCGCGGCCAATGATGCCGGCCTCGAGGTGCTGCACGTCGACGCCGAGGCCATGGAGGAGACTGGCGCCGCCGCGAATCTCGCACCCGCGCAGGGAATCCTGATCCCCGGCGGATTCGGCGATCGCGGCATCGAGGGGAAGATCGCGGCCGCCTCATTCGCCCGGAACAACCGCGTGCCCTACCTCGGTCTTTGCCTTGGCATGCAAATCGCCGTGATCGAATACGCGCGCAATGTCCTCGGACTGCCCGACGCCAACAGCAAGGAATTCGACCCCTCCACCCCACACCCGGTCATCACGTTGCTCAAGGAGCAGGAGAGCGTCACGCACAAGGGCGCCACGATGCGCCTGGGCTCATGGCCCTGCCAACTCCGCCCGGGCACCAGGGCGGCCGAGGCCTACGGCCGCGAGCAGATCCACGAGCGCCACCGACACCGCTACGAATTCAATCCGGCCTATCGGGAAGCCCTCGAGGCCGCCGGCATGATCGTCTCCGGGGCCAGCCCGGACGCCACCCTCGCCGAGATCGTCGAGATCCGCGACCACCCCTGGTTCGTCGGTTGCCAGTTCCACCCAGAATTCCAATCGAAACCGACCGCCCCCCACCCGCTCTTCCTCGGCTTCATCAGGGCCGTCCTCCAGCATGCCAGCGACTAGCAGCCCCCCGCCCGCGCCGGACAAATTCCCCGGGCCGATGCCCCTCATCGCGGGCCCATGTGTCATCGAGTCCGCCGACCTCTGCCTCCGCATCGCCGGGGCATTAGTCGGTCCAGCCCGCGACGCCGGTTTTCAACTCGTCTTCAAGGCCAGCTACGACAAGGCGAATCGCTCCTCCCCGACAGGCTTCCGGGGACCCGGGCCCGACGAAGGCCTTGCCATCCTCGCCAGAGTCCGCTCGGAATTCGGCGTCCCCGTCACGACCGATGTCCATTCGACTTCGGAGATTGCCGCGGCCGCCCAGGCCACCGACATCCTACAGATTCCCGCTTTCCTCTGCCGCCAGACCGATCTCATCCAGGCCGCCGCCCGCTCCGGCAGGACCGTCAACGTCAAGAAGGGCCAGTTCCTGGCCCCGTGGGATGCAGCCCAGATTGCCGCGAAACTTCGCGATGCCGGCTGCGACGACTTCTACATCACCGAGCGCGGGACCACCTTCGGCTATAACAACCTCGTGGTGGACATGCGCGGCCTGGCGTGGATGCGCGAACTCGGCCTCCGGGTGATCTTCGACGCAACCCATTCGGTCCAACGGCCCGGCGGCCTCGGGGACAGGACCGGGGGCGACGCCAGCCTCGCGCCCGTCCTCGCCCGCGCCGCCATCGCGGCCCGCATCGACGGGCTATTCATCGAGACACACCCGGATCCGGAGCGGTCGCCCTCCGACGGCCCTAACATGATTCCCCTCACCCAGATGCCCGGCCTGCTGCGCACCCTGGCGCGCATCCGCGACGCCGCCGCCGAAATCCCCTGACCCATGCGACGCGCAATCCCCATCGCGGTGGCCGCCATCGCGGCCGTCACGCTCGTCAGCGGTCCCTGTGCCGCCCAAACCCACCCCACGTTGCTCCGATGGCTCGGCCACGGCTTCTTCGTCTTGGCCACCCGCAACGACATCAAGGTCGCCATCGATCCGTTCGAGGACTCCGCCCTAGAATACGTGCTGCCCGAGCAGATTTCCGCCAACGTCGCCCTCGTCACCCGCGAGTCCAGGCTCTCCGATGCCACGACCCGCCTTTCGGGTAACCCGGAGGTCTTCCGCAGCACCACCGCCACCGGAATCAACCGCGGCAGCGGGCTCACCTTCGTCGGAATCCCCACCTACGTCGAGCCAGACCGAGGCGCCCTGGGCGGCCGAAACATCGTCTTCGTCTTCGAGGCCGATGGCCTCCGCTTCGCTTTCGCCGGCGTGCTCAACCAACGCCTCGAGTCCTCCCAGATCCGGACCGCGGGCACCATCGACATCCTCGTGGCCGGCTTTGGCCCTCGCCTCGGCCCGGCCGGCCTGCTTGCCACCGCGGCCGAGCTCGGCGCCAAGGTCGTCATCCCCGCCGCCTACCGCACGCCATTGTCGGGAGACGTTGGCGCCCCGGACATCGCCCCGCTCGCCGATCAGGCCAGGCGCTTTGATACAACCACCATTCCCCTCTCCAAAGCCGACCTCCCCAATAAAACCGAGGTGTGGATGCTCGCCATCCCCGACCCCGGACGCCGAAAGGCCGAGGGCATCGATTTCCCCGGCATGCGGGAGAAGAATTCGGAGTGACCCCTATGAAGATACTCGTCGTGGGATCCGGTGGCCGCGAGCACGCGCTTTGCTGGAAGCTTCGCCAGAGCCCCCAACTGCGCCAGCTCTGGTGTGCGCCCGGCAACGGCGGCACGGCCGCCATCGCCGAGAATGTCCCCATCAAGGCCTCGGACATCCCGGCGCTCGCCAGATTTGCCGAGACCAACGGCACCGACCTGACCATCGTCGGCCCAGAAGCCCCACTCTGCGACGGCATCGTGGACGCATTTCGCGCGCGCGGACTGCGCATCTTCGGGCCCGATCGCAACGCCGCGCGCCTCGAGGGCAGCAAGGTCTTCGCCAAGGAGGTCATGGATCGCCTCGGCGTCCCCACTGCGCGGTCTGGCACCTTTGCCGATCCTGCGGCAGCCCGCGACTTCGGCCACAGGCTCGGGTTCCCCCACGTCGTCAAGGCCGATGGTCTCGCTGCCGGCAAGGGCGCCATCATCGCCCCAGATGCCGCGGCGGCCGACGCCGCCATCCGGCAGATCATGGAAGAAAAGGCCTTCGGCGCGGCCGGGGAACGGGTCGTCGTCGAAGAATTCCTCGATGGCGAGGAGGCCTCTCTCCAGCTCCTGGTGTGCGGTCGCGAATGGGTGGTCCTGCCCACATCCCAAGACCACAAGCGCGTCGGCGATGGCGACACCGGCCCCAACACTGGCGGCATGGGCGCCTATTCCCCCGCCCCGATCCTTGAGGGCGCCGCGCTCGCCGAAGCCGAAAATCGTATCGTCGGGCCTCTGCTC
This sequence comes from Verrucomicrobiota bacterium, assembly GCA_029560585.1. Taxonomy (GTDB): domain Bacteria; phylum Verrucomicrobiota; class Verrucomicrobiia; order JADLBR01; family JADLBR01; genus JADLBR01. The sequence goes on from JAKQKQ010000190.1 coordinate 16,648, forward strand.
GAGGGATTCCCATCGCTTGGCATCGACTATCGCGGCTTGCTCTACGTCGGACTCATGATCGGCCGCGGCGGCCCCAAGGTCCTGGAATTCAACTGCCGGTTCGGTGACCCGGAGACGCAGGTCCTGATGCCCCGCATCGAAGGCGACCTTGCCACCCTGCTGCTCGGTTGCTCCGAAGGCCACCTCGAGCGTTCGTCCTTCGCCCTCTCGCCGAAGTCCGCACTCTGCGTTGTCGCGGCCGCCCCCGGTTACCCCGGCGATTACCCCACCGGCCAACCCATATCCGGCCTCGACCAGGCCGCGGCGCCCGATGTCGCCATCTTCCACGCCGGCACCCGCAAGGATGGTGATCGCATCATCACCGCCGGCGGGCGCGTTCTGGCAGTCGCCGCCACGGGCAAAGACCTCCGCACCGCCCGCGACAGGGCCTACGCATCCATCAGCAAGATCCATTTCCCAGGGGTCCACTACCGCACCGACATCGGCGCGCGCGCTGGGATCAACAACCTTTGAGCGCCCACCCGTTCTGATAGGTGGCCTTGAGCAGGCCGTTGGCATCCTCGCTGTTGGTGAAGCGCATATTGGGGCCGTCCCATTTCAAATAGGCGCCGGTGCGAATGGCGATGTTGCCGAGGAGCACCATCTCGGTGAGGGGGCCGCCACAATCGGGCCAGTGCTCGCTCGCGGCCGGACCACCGCGGATGGCCTCGATCCATTCGCCGTAGATGCCGCTGCGGCGTTCGAGCGTCGTGGGGGGCGCGATGAAAGCCTGCATTTTGGATTCCGGGATCAGGCACGGCACGCCGCCGGAACCCGTCGAGAGCATCTTGCCCCGATCGCCGACATACATCACGCCATCCTTGGGCAGGGCGCGCCCAACCTCCAACTCCGGCGGTCGCGGCGGACGTAACCCCCCATCGTACCACGTGACACGCACCGGTGGCATGTTCTCGCGGGCCGGGTATTCCCACGTCACGATCGAGGCCAGCGGCCAGCTCTCGCCCATGAGTCGCGAGCACGTGGCGCTGACGGCATCGGGGTGACCGAGCTTCAGGGCTCGGCGCGGAGTATTGAAAAAGTGGCAACCCATATCCCCGAGCGCGCCGGTTCCAAAATCAAACCAGCCGCGGAAATTCCACGGGTGGTAAACCGCACCCGCGATGTAATCATCGCCCCTGGGTCGCTTCTTGTTCCGTCCGCCGGTCCCGACGATCTGTTCGATGGCGTAATGCCCCTCTGGCCATTTTTGTCTGAACGGGCGCTTCGGCGCAGGGCCCAACCACTGGTCCCAGTCAAAGTGCCGGGGCACGGGATCCTCGCCCGGCGGCCGCTCCATCCCCTGTGGCCACAGCGGCCGATCCGACCAGATGTGGACCTCGTGGACATCACCGATCGCACCGCCCCACACCAACTCGCACGTGCGGCACCCCGCATCGGTCCAGGCGGGCGCCGCGGTCATTTGCGTGGCGACGCCGGCTTTCCTAGCCGCCCCAACCAGCACGCGCGACTCCTCGATCGTCCGGGTCAGCGGTTTGACGCACAGGACATGCTTCTTCCGCTTGAGCGCTTCGATCGCGACTATGGCATGCGTGTGATCTGGCGTGCCAATGTACACGGCATCGATCCTGTCCCCCTCGGCATCGAACATCTCGCGAAAATCACGGTAGCGCCGCGCCCCGGGATACTTCTCGAACATGGGCGCCGCGTAGACGTCGTCGATGTCACAAAGCGCGGTCACCCGAAACCCGGCCCCGACGCATAGTGGGATCTGGGCGCGACCAATCCCCCCGATGCCCACAGCGGCGAGGTTTACCGAGTCACCCGAGGATGCGGCCGACGGCGATTCTGGCGCGCCGATGGCCCTTCCGCGCAGGATCTGAAAGGCCGCAAGCGCCGCGCTGGCCCTCAAGAAGTCACGCCGGTCGAGCCGAGCGGCGCCGGGTTCAATTCCTTCGGCCATGGCACAGTGTAGCAAACGCCCCATGGGAGAGCGAGCAGGATAAACGCCGCGCGCAACATCACTCCCCCCCAAAGGATCACAGCACCCGCAAGCCCTCCCGCTCGGCCACCTCGATCGCCGAACGGTGCTCGCGTTCCGAAAGTGGCCGATCCAGCGGCGGATACTCATTCGCACGATAGCACGGATGGTATTGGTCCATGATGTTCACCGCAGTGCGGGGCGACACTTCCCGTGCGAGGAATTCGAGAATCTGACGGGCTTCGTCGTCCAACCCCGGCAACACCAGATGCCGCACCAGCAGGCCCCGGCGTGCCAGACCATCGGACCCAACGACCAGATCGCCCACCTGTCGCCACATCACGCGCACCGCCGCCCGGTTCACCTCGGGGTAATCTTCAGCCTTCGAATATCGGCGAGCCGCCAGCGCCGTCGCATACTTCATGTCTGGCATATAGATGTCGACGACCCCGTCGAGCAGCGCGAGCGCCTCGGGGCTATCGTAGCCGCCCGTGTTGAACACCACCGGAAGCCGCAGACCGCGATCCGCCGCGATCACAAGGGCCCCGAGAGCCTGTGCGACGACATGGCTGGGGCTAACCCAATTAATGTTGTGGCACCCCAGAGCCTGCAAACGCAGCATCATATCGGCGATCTCTTCCGCCGTCGCCTCGCGACCCACGCCCTGCTGGCTGATGTCCCAGTTCTGACAGAAGACGCAACGCAGGTTGCACCACGCGAAAAAAATCGTGCCCGATCCCGCCCAGCCCCGCAGGCATGCCTCCTCGCCGTGATGCGGCCCCCAAGACGAAACCACGGCCAATGCCCCCGTCCGGCACGCGGTTCCAGCCGCAGAGGCGAGGCGGTCCTTGCGGCAATAGCGCGCACAAAGATCGCAGTGTCTCAGCCGATCCCGCGCCGCAACCGCGCGCCGACCCAGTTCCCCCGTCCGATGCAGCGCCGCGTACGCCGGCTCAAATCCGACCGCCTGGCCCCCCGCTCGCGCACGATCCGCCATCACACATATAGCATAGCGAGATTCCGCCGCGCGCGCCAAAACACAGCGAGGCGCGCCGGCCGCATGACTTCCCCTGTTTTCCGGCCCTGGACCGCTGGAGCACATGCTTCGGCCCCCGCTCCCTCCACAGAGCGTGAAGCCAGAACTGCAACGGAATGACGTGGCAATAGAAAAAGCCCCGGCCCCCAGGCCCGGCACGCGACCCGTGCCCGGCCAGCAAATCCCTTGGACACATTAGCCCTCTGGCCCTATTATTGTCATTTTCCGTTATGATCAAATGGCTCTTGGGTAAAGTTTTCGGCACGCGGAATCTGCGGGAGGTTCGTCGCCTCGGCGCCAAAGTCCGTCAAATCAACCAGATCGAGGAGGGCTATCGCGCACTCAGCGACGAGCAACTCCAGGCCAAGACCGCCGAATTCAAGGACCGGATCGCCCGCGGCGAGTCCCTCGACAACCTCCTCCCGGAGGCCTTTGCCGCCGTGAAGAACGCGTGCCGCCGATTCACCGAGGGCCACCGCCTCATCATGATCCGCGGCCACGAGCTCACGTGGGAAATGATCCCTTACGACGTCCAGCTCATCGGCGGCATGGTCCTCCACGCCGGTAAAATCGCCGAGATGGCCACCGGCGAGGGCAAGACCCTCGTCGCCACCCTCCCCATCTACCTCAACGCCCTCGCCGGCAAGGGCGTCCATGTCGTCACGGTCAACGACTACCTGGCTGCCCGCGACAGCGAGTGGATGGGCGAAGTCCTCAAGTTCCTCGGCCTCACCGTCGGCTGCATCCAGCACGATCAGACACCCGAAGTTCGCCGCAACCAGTACTCCTGCGACGTCACCTACGGCACCAACTCCGAATTTGGTTTCGACTACCTTCGGGACAACGGCATGGCCACCCGGCTCGAAGATCAGGTCCAGCGCGGGCACCACTTCGCCATCGTCGACGAGGTCGACTCGATCCTGATCGACGAGGCCCGCACCCCCCTCATCATCTCCGGCCCCGTCGCCATTCAATCCAACCTCGAATTCGATCGCTACAAACCCGTCATCCAGCGGCTCGTGCGCGATCAGAGCGACCTCTGCACCGGCTGGGCCAGCGAGGCCCGCCAACATGCCGACGAGGGCCGGATCGCCGACGCCGGTGCGGCCATGTACCGCATCAAGATCGGCGCCCCTCGCCACAAGCAGTTCCTGAAACTCCTCGAGGAACCCGAGCTCCGCCGCGCCGTCGAAGACTTCGAACTCACCCTCTACCAGGATACCCGCCGCGAGGAACTCTATCGCATCAAGGAAGAACTCTTCTTCGGTATCGACCCGAAGAACCACGAGTGCGACCTCACCGAGAAAGGCCGGAAATTCCTGTCCCCGGACGACCCCGACGCATTCACTGTCCCCGACCTCATCACCCAACTCCACGAGATCGACGTCGCCGCCCCCCCGGACAAGGAGGAGCAGCGCCGCAAGGTCCAGAGCAACTTCGACAACGCCAACGAGCGCATCCACACCATTTCGACGCTGCTCAAGGCCTACATGCTCTACGAGAAGGATGTCCACTACGTCATCCAGGACAACAAGGTCGTCATCGTGGACGAGTACACGGGCAGGGCACTGCCCGGCCGTCGCTGGTCAGACGGCCTCCACCAGGCCGTCGAGGCGAAAGAGGGCGTGCAGATCGATCGCGAGACACAGACCCTCGCCACCATCACCATCCAGAACTACTTCCGACTCTATCAAAAACTCTCCGGCATGACCGGCACGGCCGAGACGGAGGCCAACGAATTCCGCGATATTTACAAACTCGACGTCGTCGTCATCCCCACGAACAAGCCCTGCGTTCGCGCCGACAACAATGACGCCATCTACAAAACGCGCCGCGAGAAGTTCAACGCCGTCGTCCGCGAGATCCAGCGCTGCCACGCGCAGGGCCAGCCGCTGCTCGTTGGCACCGTCTCGGTCGAATCCTCGGAATTGCTCTCCCGCATGCTCAAGCGCGACGCGATCCCCCATAACGTCCTCAACGCCAAATTCCACCAGATGGAGGCCGAGATCGTCGCCCGCGCCGGCCAGCGCGGTGCCGTCACGATCGCCACCAACATGGCCGGCCGCGGCACCGATATCAAACTCGGGGCCGGAATCCCCGACGTCGGCGGCCTGCGGGTCATCGGCACAGAGCGCCACGAGGCACGCCGCATCGACCGCCAGCTCCGCGGCCGATGCGCCCGCCAAGGCGACCCCGGCTCCTCGAAGTTCTACATCTCGTTCGAGGATGACCTCATGAGGAACTTCGCCGACTCCCGAAAGCTCGCCATATGGATGGAGAAGCTCGGCATGGAGGATAACGAGGAACTCGAGCACCCGTGGTTGAACAAGAGCGTCGAAAACGCCCAAAAACGGGTCGAGCAGCGCAACTATTCCATCCGGAAGCACACGCTCCAGTACGACGATGTCATGAACCAGCAGCGGACCGTCATCTACGACTTCCGCAACGACATCCTCCGCACCGACGAGCCGGGCGCGCGCGTCTTTGACGTGATCGAGGAACTCCTCGAAGACCGCGCCGCCCCCCTCTTCGAATCACCGCATGCAGACCGCGAGGAGTTTCGCCACTGGATCAACGGGGTCTTCCCCATCAATCTCAGCCGCCAGGAGGTCGAGGCCGCCCCCGACGCCAAGACCCTCACCGAGCTCTGCCACCGCCGCATTCGGGACAGCTACACCTTGAAGGTGCAGTTCGAGGATCCCGAGGCCACCAAGTCGCTGGAACGCTACATGGTGCTCAGCGCGGTCGACCGCCTCTGGCAGGAGCACCTCTACGCGATGGACAGCCTGCGCCATAGCATCGGGTTGCGCGCCTACGGCCAAAAAGATCCGCTTGTCGAATACAAGCAAGAGGCCTTCACGATGTTCGAGGAACTCATGGCCAACGTGAAGGGAGAGATCGCATCCAACCTCTTCCGATCGACCACGAGCCTCACCGCTTTCGAGCGCTTCCTCGCTAGCCTTCCCCAGCGGTTCGTCCACGAACAGCTGCCCGGCATGGCCGGAACCGCCGGTGCCCCGGCAGCCGCCCCCGCAGGCGCCGAGGCCGCCGCCGCAAGCGAGGCCGTCAACGAGGCGATCGCCCAAGCCACGCAACCCGTCCGGCGCGCCGGACCCAAGGTGGGGCGCAATGACCCGTGTCCCTGCGGCAGCGGAAAGAAATACAAGCATTGTTGCGGCCGCGCAGCCTGAGCCCAAACCATGCCCGACCCCACACGGCTCGAGTCGATCGTCCGCCAGTTCGGGCGCAAACGCATCCTCGTCGTCGGCGACGTCATGCTCGACATCTTCATCCGCGGCAAGGTCTCGCGCATATCACCCGAGGCCCCGGTACCGGTCATCGATGTGCAGAAAGAGGAGGCCTATCCCGGCGGTGCCGCCAACGTCGCCCGAAACATCGCCGCCCTCGGCGCCAAGGTTTCCCTCCTCGGGCGCGTCGGGCACGACGCCCACGCGGACTGCCTCTCCAGCGTCCTGGCGGCCGCCGGCATCGATACCTCTCTGCTCCTCAAGTCCGACTCCGTCCCGACCACCGTCAAAACACGAGTCATCGCGCGCACGCAACAGGTCGTCCGGGTCGATAAAGAGAAACGGGAGAAACTCGCCGGCGCCGATCTCGACGCCGCCCGTGCGGCCATCGGCCGCGCCGCTCCCAGCTCGGACGCGGTTATCGTCGAGGACTACGGCAAGGGCATGGTCACGCTGCCCTTGGCCGAGGCCGTCGCCGCCGCCTGTAGCAAACATCAGCGGATCTGGACCGTGGACCCCAACCCCGACAATCCCATCGTCTGGCCGTCGCCCACCGCCGTTAAACCAAACCGCAACGAGGCCTTTCTCGCGGCCAACCTCCCCGTCAGCGAAGACCCCGGCGCGCTCGGCCCGCTGGGCGCGCGCCTGCTCGACCTCTGGCGCGCGGGCATGGTCCTGATCACCCTCGGCGAACAGGGCATCGAGCTCTTTGAGCGCGGCGGCGGCCGCTACCACAGCCCGACCAAGGCGCGCGAGGTCTTTGACGTCTCCGGCGCGGGCGATACCGCCATCGCCGTCTTCACGCTCGCGCTGGCCTCCGGCGCAACCCCCGTCGAAGCCACGGAACTCGCCAACCATGCCGCTGGCGTAGTTGTCGGGAAACTCGGAACCGCCACCCTCACGCCAGACGAATTGCTCGCATCCTTCCGGGCATAGCGAACAGGCATCGGCCACCGTCCGCCGGGTGCTGGACCGCGCCCCGAAGAAACTCACAATCGCCGGGACCCTCGTGCTGGCGGATTATCGGGTTGCATCGTGGCACTTGTCCGATGACCGTCTATATTCGCCGCTATCATGCCGGGACAGACGAGGCCGAACGCCGATGCGCTGCTGGAAGCCCTGACCGAGGGCACGGCCGGCGAAATCGGCCTGCCATTCTTCAAGGCGCTCGTGGGGGGATTGGTGGATGCGCTCGGCATCCACGGGGCTTGGGTCACCGAGTATCTGCCGCAATCCGATCGACTGCACGCCATCGCGTTCCTGCTCGGAGGCGAATGGGTGCCCCATTACGAGTACGACGTCCGTGGCACCCCGTGCGGCGCCGCCCTCGAAAAGAAAGATCTCGTCATTTTCGCGGATCGCGTCCTCGAGGTTTTCCCCGAGGAAAACGACCTCCGCTCCATGGGTGCGGTCAGCTACATGGGCGCACCGCTCTTCGACGAAGGGGGCATCACCATACTCGGCCACCTGGGTGTCCTCGACACTCGCCCGATGCCTGATACCGAGCGCTACGCCCGCGTGTTCCGCATCTTCGCAAATAGGGCGGGGGCGGAACTCCGGCGCCTCCGGCTGGAAAGGGCGCTGCGCGCCACGACCGCCGAACTCGAGGCCGTGCTGCACAGCGCGATGGATGCCATTCTCATCCTCGACGAGGAACGCGTCATCGTCCGGGCGAATCGCGCGGCCGCGCGAGCACTGGGCTGCGCCGACCCCCGTGGTGAAATGATCGACCGATTCCTGCCCGTTAGCGGAGCCGAGAAACTCGACGCGTTGCTCCTGCAGTTGGAGAACCCCGCGTCTGCCGGACCGGAACAGCTGTGGATCCCCGGGGGCGCAGAGGTGCAACCGGTCGGCGGCGACCCGTTCGCCGTCGAGGGCACCCTCTCACGTTTCATCCTGGATGACCGGCGCTATGTCACCGTGATCATGCGCAACATCAGCGACCGTCTCGCCGCCGAGGCGAGGCTCGCGGACCTCAGCGGCCAGACGGCATATCTGCGCGAGGAGGTTGAGCGACACTTCGGCGAGATACTTGGCGAGAGTCCTGCAATGCGTCGGGTGATCGAAGAAATCGGCGAGGTGGCCGGGACGGACGCCACCGTCCTGATTTCCGGTGAGACTGGCACCGGCAAGGAACTCGTCGCGCGGGCGGTGCACCGTGCGAGCCGCCGCGCCGACAAACCCCTGGTGACGGTCAACTGCGCAGCCATTCCCCCACAGCTTATCGAGAGCGAGTTCTTCGGCCATGAGAAGGGGGCCTTCACCGGCGCCACCGCCAAACGGGATGGGCGCTTCGCCCTCGCCGATCGGGGCACCATCTTTCTGGACGAGATCGGCGAATTGCCCATGGAGCTTCAGCCGAAACTCCTCCGCGTCCTGCAGGAGGGCGAATTCCAGCCCGTCGGCAGTTCGCATACGCGCAGCGTAGACGTGCGCGTCATCGCGGCCACCAACCGTGACCTTCGGAAGGAAACCGAAGCCGGGCGCTTCAGGGAAGACCTCTATTATCGGCTCAGCGTCTTTCCCATCCACATCCCCGCCCTGCGGAACCGTATCGCGGACGTCGGGCATCTGGCCCACGAGTTCGCACGCCGCTGCGCCCAGCGCGATGGGCGTCGGCCTCCCGTCATCACCGGGCACGACATAGAGCGGCTCTGCGGCTACGCATGGCCCGGCAATGCCCGAGAACTGGCCAACGTTATCGAGCGAGCCATGATCACCGGCGATGGCACTCGTCTAAATCTGGACCGTGCGCTCCCCACGGGGGATGCGGTGGCCCCGCACGTACCATCCGACACCAGCGTCGGGGGGAAAGTGCTCACGGAAAAAGAACTCAGGGCACTAGAGATCACCAATATCCGGCGCGCGCTCAACGCGGCGAACGGGCGCACCTCAGGACTCAACGGCGCCGCAACCCTGCTCGGCATCAAGCCCTCCACCCTCCGCTCCCGAATCAAGGCCCTCGGGATTCAACGCTAGGGACTTTGCAGCCACGAAAGCCCCCTGGAGCAAGGGCACCGTACGACCATGCGCTCGGACGGGAAACTCAACCCCGGCCAAAAACTTCCCCAGCGACTCGCGAGATCTCGCCCATGCCGCTCGCGATTTTTCGCGATCCGCGAGATCTCGCCGCGGCCGATCACCGCCCATCCCCCGATTCAAAGTGTTCTCCCGCAACATGTTCGGTCTACCGCAATCGTCTTGGCACGCCCCCTGCTCCAGTCCACCCGTGGCCGCGATGAATGCGGTCGAACCATGAAAGACAATCGGAAAGGAACCAGCACAATGAAAACGATACAACAGAGTAAAGTGATTAACGGTGTGGACACCATGGCGCTGAACCAAACGGTCGCCGCCATCAAAACGGACCCCGAGTTGGCCCAATTCAAGTTTCGTGCGAAAAACCGCACGATCCACGGTGGCCACAATCAATCCGAGGTGAAGGAGTTCTACGGCGCGAAGCAAGAGCACCGCGCCGATAAGGAACCCTTCGTCCTCGACAACGACGAACCCCACGTGTTGCTCAGCGGCGATGTCGGCCCCAACCCCGTGGAGTACGCGATCCAGGCGCTGCTCGGATGCATGACCACCACGACGATGTACAAGGCGGCCGCCCAAGGCATCGAAATCGAGTCGATCCGGTCCGAGGTCGAGGGCGACATCGATCTGCACGGCCTCCTCGGCCTAGATCCCGATGTCCGGCCCGGTTATCAGGAGATCCGCGCCACGCTCCGCATCAAGACCAAGGGCCCCGCGGACAAGATCCGCAACCTGTACCGGTTCTCACCGGTTTATGACACCCTGTCTCGCCCCGTGCCCATCAAGATCGACGTCCAGTTCGAGGATTGAGGTGACCCATCACTAGGGGCCGGGCCGCAATGGCCCGGCCCCCCTCATTCTCGCACTTGTCCTCTCGGGCCAACGAATCGGCCAAGGATCTGGGGAACATGATGAACCGATTCATCGCGGCCCGCCCGCAACGTTCCTACAAAAACCAAGCACCGGCATGCAAGATGTCCCATCGGCCAGGGGCCAAGCTGTGACCATGACTCACACTGGCCACGCTCGATCCCGGTACTCATCCCTCGCCATCGGTTCTGCTGACGACTTGCTTTTCGGTCTCGCCCAGCGCCCCGTGAGGACGCGGTCGGGACTCGAGATCGGGGCAGGCGCAGTGATCCCAGAGATCAATTTCACGCTCCCATCCATCGAGGTCGATGCCGGGAACATGCCGGAGATCCGCCGCCACTATCGCGAGATCATCGAGGGCACCCTGTCGCGCGCCGCGGAACTTCTGGCACCCGGCGTCCTGGTCGAATTCGAGACTGTCCCGCCCATGACGGCCAATCCGGACTATGGCATGGAGATCGTCGATATCCTTCTGGAGGGCATGGCGGCGGCCCACGATCGCCACGGTCTCAAGGCCGCGCTCCGCGTGACGCCCAACGATAACCGCGAGTTCTCCCGCCCACCCCGGATGCGGGACGGGGTTCACCTCGAAAAGATGCTCCAGTTTTTTGATCGCGCCGCAGCGCGCGGCGCCGACCTCTTGAGCATCGAGTCGGTTGGAGGAAAAGAACTCCACGACGAGGCACTCATGCTCTGCGACCTGCCCATGGTCATCTTCTCACTCTGCGTGCTGGGCGCCCGCGACATGCGATTCCTGTGGTCGAATCTCGCCACCATCGCCGACACGCGCGGCGCACTCTGCGCCGGAGACACCGCCTGCGGGTTTGCCAACACAGCCATGGTGCTCGCCGAAAAAAGGATGATCCCCCGGGTCTTCGCGGCGGTGGTCAGGGCGGTCAGCGCCGTGCGTTCGCTCGTGGCCTACGAGTGCGGCGCCATCGGCCCGGGCAAGGACTGTGGCTACGAGAATGTGTTTCTGAAGGCCATCACCGGTTGCCCCATGGCGATGGAGGGCAAGACCGCCGCATGCGCGCACCTCAGTTCCGTGGGCAACATCGCCGCGGCAACCTGCGACACGTGGTCCAACGAGTCCGTGCAGAACGTCAAGCTCCTCGCCGCCATGGCCCCGGTGTGTTACATGGAGCAATTGGTCTACGATTGCCGCCTCATGAATCAGGCGCTCTCGGAAGGGACCGGTTCCGCCCGCACCCTTCGGCGATGGATGGTTCGCTCCGATGCCCCCCTCGATCCCCAGGCGTTCATCCTCTCACCCGAGTCCGCCATCGAGGTCGCCCGCTCGATCGTCGCGGCCCCATCCGACTACCTCGCCGGCGTGGCCGCGGCACGCACCGCCGTGGGGCTCCTGCGCGATGCCGCGGCCGCCGGCAACCTCTCCCTCGATCCCCGCGAAACCCCATGGCTAGACACCATGGATGCCGCCCTCGCCGGACTCCCCGCCGACGAGGGTGCGTTCATCGCACAGCAGATCGAAAATGCCGATCCCGACAAGTGGCTCCCGGCCCAGTACGGGCTCTGAGCCTGGATCAAACGCGCACCCACCGGTCTCCCAAGCGTTGCGCCACCCGATGGCATATCCCATTGGGAAACACCTCCCCCTTCGAGCATTGGGGCCGACGGCCCGGTATCGGCCGCCATACCATTGACCCATCTCCGCAATTTCTTTAACCTGTCCCACGTCCAACGCTGTGCGCGCACCACCCAACAGCTCTACCTCCAAGCGCCGCGCGGTCTTTCTCGACCGCGATGATACCCTCATCCCCGACATCCCCTACCTCGGGGACCCCGCGAGGGTCACGCTTCTTCCCGGAGCACGCGACGCCCTCGTTCGTCTCCACGACGCCGGGTTCCTCCTGATCATGGTCTCAAACCAGTCCGGCGTCGCCCGCGGGTTGATCACCTACGATCAGGTCCGCACCGTGAATGCCGAGGTCGCGCGCCAGCTGCTGCCGGCCCCCATCGACGCCACCTATTTTTCGCCGGACGGCCCCGATGAACCTTCGGAGACTCGAAAGCCCGCCCCCGGCCTGCTTCTCCGCGCCGCCCGCGAACACAACATCGATCTGGCCCGCAGCTTCATGGTCGGCGACAAGGTCTCCGACATCGAATGCGGTCGCAGGGCCGGGTGCCAGACCGTGCGCATCGCTGCGGGGCCACCCCCGCCAACGGAACCTTCGCCCAATTTCACCGCAAGCGGCCTGGCCGAGGCGTCAGAATGGATCCTGCACCAACCATGAATGTCCTCGCTGTAATCCCGGCCCGGATGGCCTCGACACGCTTCCCCGGCAAACCTCTGGCCACGCTCGCCGGCAAGCCGATGATCCAATGGGTCTGGGAGCGCGCGCGCAAGGCCAAGACCCTATCACGCATCGTCATCGCCACCGACGACGCCCGCATTTTGGATGCCGCCCGCGCGTTCGGCGCCGTGGCCGAGATGACCGGCCCCAACCACCCCAGCGGCACCGACCGCGTGGCCGAGGTGGCGGCGCACCACCGCTGTGCGCTCGTCGTCAATATCCAGGGCGACGAGCCCCTCATCGATCCTCGCATGATCGACCAGGCCGTCCGGTCCCTCGCGAAAAACCGCCGCTTTGGAATGGCCACCCTCTGCCGCCGAATCCAGAACCCCGACGATATCTCCGCCCCTCAAATCGTGAAAGTCGTCCGGCGCAAGGACTCCGAAGCACTCTACTTCTCTCGCTACCCCATACCCTTCGCACGCGATCCCGCCGATGGCCCACCCGACCATTTCAAGCATATCGGCCTCTACGTCTACCGTGCCGCGGTCCTCCGGCGCTTGGTCAAGCTCCCCGTCTCCCCCCTGGAGCGCGCCGAAAAACTCGAGCAACTGCGCGCCCTGGAAAGCGGTGTCCGCATCCTGTGCCCAGAAACGCAATTTGACTGCGCCGGAGTTGACACCCCCGAAGACCTCGCCCGCGCCGAAGCCCTGCTGGCTCCCAGATAGCCATCGGCTGTCGCCAAGCCCCAATACCCTTCACCCTGCAGGGAAAGTGACATCGGCGTCCAGCCGATGCGCCACCAGGGCCCACATGGCCGAGACGGCCATGCCACTCATGTGCACAGCGCTGTGCTGAGCGCGAAACCCAGGCACCGAATCGTCGCAGCCTGCTTGCAGCCGACTCCGTGCGCGCTCCAACGTCCCATTTTCATCCCCGGTGGTCCGGCAGCCGCCGGATGGAATCGCCCTCAACCAGTGGGCCCATGAAATCGCGGCGTGTCTAGTTTTATACATGCTATAGTGGTCATTATAGATCACATCTATAAATGAAAACAGAACATGTTTATTCATATCTATTTCTGCACCAAGTTCTTCCTGTGTTTCAAAAGAAAAATAATTCTCTCAATACATTGCTTGGCATGGCTATTGCTAACCAGACTTGAATACGATCTGCGGCCGACTGAAATGACTGCGGAGAAGGAACAAAACATAAGAAAAGGAGACGAAGATGAACACGTGGATGAAACTCGGAGGGCTGGTGACTCTAGCCATCGCGCTGCTGACGGGGCCGCTGGTGGCCCAGGAGGCGGCCGGGCCAACACTAGAGCAACGGATCGCGGGTGTTGAGGCCTACGTGAACAATGTCGACCCCGCAGGAAGCAAAGTCGTGGGGATACCCGGCCCTGGCCATAACGCCTGGATCATGGCATCGGCCGCGCTGGTCCTTTTCATGACTCTGCCGGGGCTCGCCCTGTTCTACGGAGGGCTGGTCCGCCAGAAGAACGTGCTCTCGGTGCTAGCCCAATGCCTGGGCATAGCGGGGGCGGTGACCATCCTGTGGTTCCTCTGCGGATACAGCCTGGTCTTCGGCACCGGCTTCAACAGCCCGTGGTTGGGGGGCATTGAGAAGCTCTTCTTCAAGGGCGTGGGGCCGGCGCCGAACACGACGTACTGTTACTGGGTCTCGGAAAACGTGTTCGCCATGTTCCAGCTCATGTTCGCCATCATCACGCCCGCCCTGATCATCGGGGCCATCGCCGAGCGCATGAAGTTCTCGGCCCTGATGGCGTTCGTGATCGCGTGGATGTTCGTGGTGTACTTCCCCTTGGCCCACATGGTCTGGGGCGGTACCGGCCTCATGAATGGCGTCTGGAACGCCGATGCCAAAATCCCGGCCATCGACTTCGCCGGAGGCACGGTTGTTCACATGTCCTCGGGTTGGTCGGCGCTGATCCTGTGCCTGATCCTGGGACCGCGGCTGGGATTCCGCAAAGAGGCCATGCCACCGCACAGCATGGTGTTGTGCATGGCGGGGACCGGGATGCTCTGGTTTGGCTGGTACGGCTTCAATGCCGGCAGCGCGCTCGCGGCCGACGGCATCGCCGCGACCGCCTTCACAACCACCACGCTCTGTACCGCGACCGCATCCTTCACCTGGGCCATGATCGAGTACATCGTGCGCCAGAAGGCCAGCGTCCTGGGCTTCTGCTCGGGGGCGGTCGGCGGCCTGGTCGTTATCACCCCGGCCGCGGGCTTTGTCGACGCGGGTGCCGCCATGCTGATGGGCGTTGCCGCTGGCGCGGTGCCTTTCTTCGCCTGCACGGCCCTGAAGAAGGCCCTCCACTACGATGACGCGCTGGACACCTTCGGCGTCCATGCCGTCGGCGGCACGCTGGGTGCCCTCCTGACGGGCGTCTTCGCCAACCCAGCAACAAACCCGAACCTCGTCAGCGATGCCTATGCCGCCAAGAATGGCCTCAAGGCGCTGGCCGAGAGCGGCACGGTATGGGTCCCCCAGCTCCAGGCCATCGGCATCACCCTGGTGCTCGCCATCGTCGGAACCACCGTCATTGCACTGGTCATCAAGGCGATAATCGGCCTGCGCCCGACGGAAGAGGATGAGGTCCAAGGCCTCGACCTCGCCAACCACGGCGAAGAGGGATACATTCTCGCGATCAAGTGAACGGCCACCCATTGCGACAGAGGAGTTAAGCAGAAATGAAAAAAATCGAAGCAGTCATCAAGCCATTCAAGCTTGAGGAGGTCAAGGAGGCGCTGGCCGCAGTCGGTGTCGAGGGCCTGACGGTCACCGAGGTGAAGGGTTTTGGCCGCCAGAAAGGGCACACCGAGATCTACCGGGGCAGCGAGTACACCGTCGACTTCCTGCCCAAGCTTAAACTCGAGGTCGTCCTCTCCGACGAAATGCTCCAGGCCGCCGTCGAGGCGATCTCCAAGAGCGCCAAGACCGGCAAGATCGGCGATGGAAAGATCTTCGTCAGCTCGCTGGAGGAGGCAATTCGCATCCGCACGGGCGAGCGCGGCGAGAAGGCCGTCTGACGAAAGCACATTCGGCCCGGCGCTGGCGGGCAACAATGAAGGGAACGGCCCCGCCCTCGTGGCGGGGCCGTTTTTTCAGGAGCGGGACCCCACGTCTCGCGGGAAATCCCCCTGATGGTGCGCGTGGCCCGATTCCGCCGGGAGGCCCGCGGCCTCGCGGAGACAGCCCACCGGATCTCCTATTCTCAGGCCAGGGTCTCCAGCAGTCGTTTGCGCGCGGGCGGGAGCGCGTGAAAGTTGTGCCCGAAGATAGCGACAAAGCGGGGCGCGGGGATCTCGTCGTCGCCGGACCCGAGGCCGAGCAGTTCGAGCAATCGCCACTCGAAGCGCGCCATCACCCGTAGGCTGGCGGCATGCCCATTCAGATGGCCGAGCGCCAAACGCAGCAAGTCGTAAATCTCCGGCACCGGGTGATCCCGGTCCACGCACATCCCCACCAGCCCCGCAAAGTAACACGCCAGATCGAATCGCGCAAAATCGCCCCGCATCCCGGAAAATGGATCCAGGAGCACCGCTTCCTGGACCCATGCCCGAAACCCCCGCCCCGGGGGCTTCAGGACGACCTCCGCCTCGTGCAACAGATCCAGGGTGGAAGCGAGGGCACACGAGGCCCCCATGGCCCCTTTCGCCAGCGCATCGATCCGCCCTCTCCCGCGACAGAGCAATCGCAGCGAGAGCGACGTCTCGCCGCTCCGCTCGCGCCCCAGCACGATCGCCCTGTCAGAATACGGGGTCATACCCTCGCCGTAAGGCAGGCCACCAGGCGCTCTTGCGCGGCGTGCATCCGCCGCCGATCCGCGGGCAGGCCATCATCGTAGCCGCACAGGTGAAGCCAGCCATGCACCGCATAGCGCAACACCTCCTCCGCAAATGGGATGCCGCGCCCGCGCGCCTCGCCATGGGCAACGTCCGCGCAGACCAAGATCTCGCCATGCTCGAACGTGATCACGTCCGTGGGCCCCGCGTGGCCCAGAAAGCGTCCGTTCGCCGCCGCCATCGCCCGCGATCCCAGGAACACGACCGAAACCTCCGGGTGCGCCAGCGGCCGCAGCCGCGCGAGCCGTTCAAGCTGCGGGCGCAGTCTTCTGAGGGGCAACCGGTAGCGACGCTGACGATTGATCAGGGCCACGGCGACCCCGATCCTTCTCTCCTGATCGTTCGTCCTCATCCTTCGGGTACGCTATGCGACCATGCATCATGGTCTTCAGGTTGGCCGCCAGTTTTTCCGCCACCGCCTGTACTTCGCTCAGCGAGATCGGGCACTCGTCCAGTTGCCCGTCGGCGATGCGCTTGCGCGCGATGCTGTCCACGAGTTCCTCGATCCGCTGGGGCGTCGGCTTCTCCAGGCTGCGCGACGCCCCCTCGACGGCATCGGCCAGCATGAGGATGGCCGTCTCGCGGCTGCGCGGCTTGGGGCCCGGATAACGAAAGGTGCTCTCCTGCACCTCGGGCACGTCGTCCTCCCGCATCTGGAGTATGCGGACTCCCTCGAGCGCGTCGCGCTGCTGCTGCCGCGCCCGGGCATAGAAGTAGCTCACGAGGGTCGTCCCGTGATGCTCTAGGATCGCATCGACGATGTGCGAGTTGAGCTTGTGTTTCAGCGCGAGGTCCACCCCCTCCTTGACGTGCGAGGTCACGATCAGCGCGCTCATGCTAGGTGACAGCTCGTCGTGCGGGTTCTCGCCCGATCCGATATTCTCGACGAAGTACTCGGGTTTGACGAGCTTCCCAATGTCATGGAAGAGGCAGACCACCCGGCACTGGAGGGAATTCGCGCCGATCGCCGCGGCGGCCGCCTCCGCGAGGTTGGCCACCACGAGGCTGTGGTGGTAGGTGCCAGGCGCGCGCGTCGCCATCTCCTGCAGCAGGGGATGGTTGAGGTCGGCCATCTCCAGCCACGTCACATCGATGGTGATGTCGAAGAGCCACTCGAAGGCCGGCAGGATCGCGTTGACAATGAACCCGGTGAGAAGGCCCGCCGCCGCCGCCCAGGCGGCGAATCGGAAGGCCTCGGCCGCCGGCACGTCACCGGTCATCCCAAAGGCCAGGGCGCAGACCATCGCCGCCGCACCACAGAAGAGACCAGCCCGTATGATGTTCTGTCGCTTGCGCACCCGCCGGGTGCAGATCACGGCCATGAGGCCCACGAAAAGACCGGCGCTCGCCACGACCTCAAACCGCTCTCCGATCGCCACGGCCGCCAGCAGCGTCCCCGACACCGCGCCAAAAATCCCGGCCACCGGCCCAAGGAGCACCGAGAGCATCATCGGGGCGAATGCCGCGGGCACCAGGTGCACCCACATCCCCGTTTCCTCACGGAACAGCACCACGCCGCGCGCCGCGCCGAGATGGATCAGGATGACGAGGTAGATGAGAAGGATCCGGGAGTTGCGCGAGGCGAACTCGGGGCACAGGAATGGCAGCACCAGCAGGGAGCCCGCGAACACCAGCGCGGCCTCCATGAGCGCCGCCATCCAGCCGCCAGGCCCGGACGCCCTCGCCAAACACAAGAGGCAGATCGCCGCACAGGCCGTTGCCACGAGCGCCAGGCGCCAGCCGGCCCCCGTCTCGAGCCACTGCCGCCACTCCGCCACGGTCGGCCGACGCCGCTGCTTCCCGCAGGAGAGCCCCTGCCTCACCAACCTGTGCCTCTGGAACAAACTGAGAAGATTCATTTCGTGCCGTCCGTTCAAAGCGTCAATGATGTCTTCCGATTGCCCCGGAGATCCCTGTAGGCGGCGATGACCCTCTGCACGATCTCGTGTCGCACCACGTCGCCCTCGCCGAATTCGTGAATCCCCACCCCCGCCACCGAACCCAGGGCCTGGATCGCCTCGATCAATCCCGACTTTCGGGAGTGGGGGAGATCGATCTGCGTCGGATCGCCCGTGACAACGCACTTGGACTCTTGGCCCAGCCTCGTGAGGAACATGAACATCTGCTCGCAGCTGGCATTCTGGCCCTCGTCGAGGATCGCGAAACAGCGGTGGAGCGTGCGCC
The DNA here is from genome assembly GCA_029560585.1 of Verrucomicrobiota bacterium. GTDB lineage: Bacteria > Verrucomicrobiota > Verrucomicrobiia > JADLBR01 > JADLBR01 > JADLBR01. The sequence continues at coordinate 35,133 of JAKQKQ010000190.1, forward strand.
CCCGCATGTAGGCCAAGGGGGCAATCTCAAGGGTGCCCCGGTCCATCAGCCGCTGAACCTCCTCGAGATCCATCATGTCGTATAGGGCATCGTAGAGTGGCCTGAGGTAGGGCAAGAGCTTCTCCTGCAGGTCGCCCGGAAGAAACCCCAGCGACTCACCTGCCTCCACCGCCGGACGTGTCAGGATGATCCGATCCGCCCTGCCCTCTCGCAGGGCCTGCAGCGCCATGGCCACCGCAAGGTAGGTCTTGCCCGTCCCCGCGGGACCCATCGCCAATACGACAGAGTTCTCTCGAATCACCCCAAGATACCGCTCTTGGCCGAGCGTCTTTGGCACCACCGGCGGTTTCTTTGGCGAGATCCGGATGGTGTCCGACAGCATCCGGTTCAGCTGGGATTCGTCGCCCTGGGCGACCAGGTTCAGGGCATAGACAAAATCGTGCTGCCGGATCGCCACGCCCTGCCCCCGGGCCGAACTCAGTTCCCCAAAGAGCCTCCGCGCCTTGTCGATCTGGTCAAGCCGACCAGATATCTTCACGCAGCCGCCCCGGCTGTTCAGCCTCACATCCAGCCGATCCTCGATCAGATGCAGGTTCCGGGGGTCATTCACGTAAAGTGACTCTAGGTTCCGCGGATCGTCGAAATGAAGGGTGTCTTCGGCCATTGGAGGTATGCCCCGGCCCACGTGCCGGGTCGCGCATGATTACGGACGGCGACGCGAGCCCCAGCCCTTCCCTGGCTGGCAGCCGTCGCCGTCAAACATGCTCAGATTCGCGCTCACGGATTAAAATCGTCCAGAGAAGCCTACACCGGCGCCCCCGAAAACTCAATCCGCCGTTTGGCGAAAGCAGCTTGGGTGAAACCCCCGATCAGCCCAAGGGAAGCACATCTTTTCATAGCATTCTTAAAATGTTACAGGCAAACAAGTTACGAGTGTTTCTCCCCGGCAGACCCGTGCCTGATCAGATGGGAACCATCGTTTTACCGACAACGCACTCGCTCGATCAATTGGAGGAAACCCTCATCGGTGCGTATATTGTAGTTAGGTATGGCGGGCGTCGTTCCTAAGACGATGTGGCCGAGCTTGTTCTACGCTGGCATCTGGCTCAACGCCGCCTTGGGATGTGCCCGTGGAGGCGCAGAAGACCCCGCCGAAGGCCGTCGCCGAATGGTGGAACAACAGATCATTGCGAGGGGCGTGAAGGACCAGCGGGTCCTGGATGCCATGCGCTCGGTTCCCAGGCACCTGTTCGTGCCCGAGGGACTGATCCGCGAAGCTTATGGGGATTACCCATTGCCCATAGGCCACGGGCAGACCATAAGCCAACCCTACATCGTCGCGCTCATGACGGAATTGCTCCGGGTCGAGCCAGGCCACAAGATCCTCGAGATTGGCACGGGCAGCGGCTACCAAGCCGCCGTCCTCGGGCACATCACGACGAATGTCTTCACCATCGAAATCGTGAGGGAACTCGCCGATGAGGCCCGCGGGCGCCTGACTCAGTTTGGCTTTCCTCCCAACCGCGTCATCTGCGGCGATGGCTACGCCGGGCTGCCTTCCGAGCAACCATTTGACGGCATCATCGTGACCGCCGCCCCAGATCACGTGCCGGCCCCCCTGGTCGAGCAACTCAAGCCCGGTGGCCGACTGGTCCTCCCGGTGGGCGAAACCTTTGGGCATCAGGAACTCAAGGTCATCGAGAAACAGCGAAACGGCAAACTGATTGAGACCAACATCATCCCGGTCCGGTTCGTCCCCCTGACCGGCGAGGGCGTTGAACACGGTGTCGGGCGGTGACCTGACACTCCAACCTGGGCACTCCAACAGGTTGCCGTCGAATAATCAAAAGCCCTGGGGAACGCTCGTCGCCCGTCCTGTCGGCTTGCTTCGGCATCCCTAAATCACTAGACTGAGTTCTTGGGAAAAATGACTGCCAGGATGGATGTCCGATACCTGTGCCTAGCGATCGTGTTCCTCGCCACGGGCACCCGTGCGCCAGCCATCTCCTTTGTCTTCGACTACAATTACGATTCAGCCGGTTTCTTCAGCGGGGCCAACACGAATCGCCGCAGTACCCTCGAGGCCGCCGCAAGTTTTTTTGAAACGTATCTGACCGATGATCTCCTGGTCCTCGACGCCACGAATTCGGGCAACCCTGCAAATACCTGGGCCGCCCGTTTCACCGATCCGTCGGATGGCTCGAGCCTCAGGGCCATTACCAATCTCGTCGTCCCGGCCGACACCCTGACGGTGTTCGTCGGGGCCCGCGATCTGCCAGGCAGCGCGATCGGGCAAGGGGGACCCGGCAGCTACTGGATCTACGGCACCGCCTCATGGCTGGAGACCGTCATTGCCCGCGGCGAAATGGGTGCCCTCGGCCCCACCACCAATGACTTCGGGCCATGGGGCGGTGCGCTCTCATTCGATTCCGGCGTGAACTGGTATTTCGACAACGACGTCAGCACGATCGAGGCGTTCCCTTCCACCAACGACTTCTATTCTGTGGCCGTCCACGAGCTGGCCCACCTGCTAGGCTTCGGCCTCTCACCGTCATTCACCCGCCTCGTCTCAGGCCTGTCTTTCACCGGTGCGGCATCGGTCGCCGAATACGGTGGTGACGTCCCCATGTACAACTCCGGCCACTGGCTCACGAACGCGATGAGTTCGATCTTCGCTGGTCTTGGCCAGCAGGAGGCCGCGATGGATCCCGACTTGCTGGTGGGCACCCGCAAGTACTTCACCGATCTTGATGCCGCCGCGCTCACCGATATCGGCTGGCAACTGGCCATCCCAGAGCCCCCCACTTTCTCCCTCGCTGCAGGCCTCGTCGCGATCATGGCCATGCGGCGACGGCTCCAACGCAAGTAGCCCGCGGCCCGGCTCCCGCCGCACCCTCGATCGGCCCGGACCCGCCCTGTCTCACCGCCATCGGACGCACATGTCTTGGACTATTCGATGTTGATTGTTGCCCCGTGCGATCGCGCGTCTACCCTCGCCCCATGCGTCTCTACCGACACCTCGGTTCCGATGATCGACCCGCCTATGCCGCCCAGATGGCCGACGGCACCTTCCGCCGCGTCGAAGGGGCACCATTCGGCGACCTCAGCGTCACCGACCAGGCCGTTCGCCCAGGCAGACTCCTCGCGCCGATCACCCCCCCAAACATCCTCTGCATCGGCCTGAACTACCGCCGCCACGCCGAAGAGACCAAGGCGCCGCTGCCCGAATACCCCGTCATGTTCATGAAGTCGACCGGAGCCATCCAAAACCCCGGCGACCCAATCCTGATACCGCGTCATCTCCGCAGCGAACGGGTCGACTATGAGTGTGAACTGGCCATCGTCATCGGCCGACGCTGCAAGAACGCCCCGCGGGAGCGCGCGCTGGATTATGTCCTCGGCTACACCTGCGCGAACGACGTGAGCGCCCGGGATTGGCAGATCAAATGGGGTGGCAGCCAGTGGTGCCGGGGCAAGACATTTGACACGTTTTGCCCCATTGGCCCATGCATCGTCACGCGCGACGATATCCCAGACCCCGCCGGCCTGCGGATCCGGACCACCGTCAGCGGCGAAATCCTTCAGGACTGGAATACCTCCGACATGATCTTTGACGTGGCCACTCTCATCGCATTCCTCAGCGGCAGCACCACCCTCCTGCCGGGAACCGTCATCCTCACGGGCACCCCCCACGGCGTGGGCATGGCCCGCGAACCCAGACGATGGCTCCGCCCGGGCGATATCGTGAGCATCGAGATCGAAAAAATCGGCGCCCTCATCAATCCGGTCGCCGAAGAACCCGCCTGAATTACGTCTGGAACGAATCAGTGCCATGCTGCGCTTCATTCACCACGGCCCCGGTGATCCCGCCTGGAACATGGCGGTCGACGAGGCACTTCTGCGCCACTGCTCGATCCCCGTGCTCCGCATCTATGGCTGGACGGTCCCCGCCGTATCCATCGGCTACTTCCAGAGCCTCGCGGTCGCCCCCCCAGACCGTCCCTTCGTCCGCCGGTTGACGGGGGGCGGACTCGTCGATCACGCCCATGACATGACCTACACGGTGGTTCTGCCGCCGGACCATCCCCTCGTGGCCGCCGGCACCGCCACCAGCTACAGGCTGCTCCACGAGGCCATCGCCCGGGCACTCAAAAGTCACGACGTCGCGTGCTCTCTCGCCGCGGATTGCTCGGGCGGAGCGTCCGCCGCCTGCTTCCAGAAACCCGTCCGATTCGACGTGGTCGCCCCCGACGGGCGCAAGCTCGCCGGAGCCGCCCAGCGGCGCTCGCGACACGGCGTCCTGCACCAGGGCAGCATCCTCGTCCCCCACCTGCCCAAACCATTTGTCGAAGCGCTGCTGCACGAAGTGGCAACAATCTTCGGCCGAGACACGCGATCCGACGACCTCTCACCCGACGAACGCGCCACCGCCACCGATCTCTCCATCAGCCGCTATGGCACCGACGATTGGAATCGGCGGCGATGATCCCCCCGCCGAACCGCCTCCTCTGGCTCCCCGAAACGCGCCTTGCCTCGCGCCGAGACCACGCTTTCATTAGTCGATTCAGATTATGGACTGGCTCGCCCTCGGAATAACCGTGCTGAAGTCCGCCGTCGTCATCGGAGCCGCGATGGGCGTCGTCGCCTACAGCGTGCTCGCCGAGCGCAAGGTCAGCGCCCTCATCCAAGAGCGCGTCGGGCCCAACCGGGTCGGCCTGCCCTTCATCGGCCTCGGCCGATCAATCGGCCTCGGCCAGCCCATCGCCGACGCTTTTAAACTCATCCTCAAAGAACAGTTTACCCCCGCCCATGTGAATCGTCTCTATTTCTGGATCGCGCCCGTGCTCGCCGTGGTTCCCCCGCTTCTCGTCCTGGGCCTCATCCCATTCGGTAGCGTGCTCGACCTCAGGCCGCTGGGCATCGACCTGTCGATCTCCTGCGTGGTCGCGGACATCGACGTTGGCCTCCTGCTGGCGTTGGCCGTCGCCTCCCTGAGCGTCTACGGGATCGTGATCGCCGGATGGGCCTCTAACTCGAAGTATCCGTTGCTCGGCGCCCTGCGCTGCAGTGCCCAGCTCATATCCTACGAGGTGTCGTTGGCCCTCTCCGTGATCCCCGTCCTTCTCGTCACCGGATCACTGAACCTGACGGAGATCGTCGAGTATCAGAAGGTGGCCGGGTGGCTCGCGCTGCCAGTCTTCGCCGATGGCTGGTCCGCCGCATCCTTCGCGCTCTGGATTCCAATGGGAATCTCGTTCCTCATCTTCCTCGTCTCCACCTTCGCCGAGACCAACCGCCTGCCTTTCGATCTTCCAGAATCCGAAACCGAGCTCGTTGGTGGCTACCACACCGAGTACTCTGGCATCCGTTTTGCCATGTTCTTCCTCGGCGAATACGTCGCTCTCGTCGCCGCGTCGGCGCTGGCGGTCACCCTCTTCTTCGGCGGGTGGAGTCTCCCCGGTCTCGGCTTCCCACTGCTCCCGGCCGGCGATGGAAACCTCACAGCCGGCCTAGCCAACATCGCCGTCTTTGCCGCCAAGGCCGCTGCCTTCATCTTCTTCTTCATGGCCATTCGCTGGACTCTGCCCCGCTTCCGCTACGACCAGCTCATGCGCCTCGGCTGGAAAGTGTTCCTCCCGCTCTCCATCGCCAATGTCCTCCTGACCGCCGTGATCATCGCGCTCGTCGAACGGCGATAATGTCATCGGCCTCAGTCCCAGGCGATCTGGAACTCAGATTCCATCCGGCGGCTGCCGGACCACCGGAAGGGGAAAATTCGTAGCGAAGCCGCTTCCGGCTTCGGCGTTCGCTCGGCCGCCATGGGCGGGACGCCCGTGCCACAGGACCGTGGCATGGGCATCTTGCCCATGGCCCCCGCCGAAGGGCGCAAGCCCTTCGCTACACTCCTTCGTTAGGCCATATTTTCGAGCTATATCCCATGCCCCGTCGGCCCGCCTGCCGGCGGGCATTCGGGGCACCACCGGGAATGGAAATGAGACGTGGGAGCGCGCTTGCGCGCGATCCGCGCATGGAATCGCCTGCAAGCAGGCTCCTACGATTCGGCATGAATTCTCGAGTCATCCCACCGGAGTGGCTTTGAGCCCCGCGAGACCATGGGCCTAGCCCCTGCACCCCCCCGGGTGCATCGCCTTCGCGAGCCGACACACCACGAATCGCCCAACCCCGCAACTCAGTTCATCTGGTCGGCCGGCTTCGCGTCGCCCGACGGCTTCGCCTCGTCCTTCACCGGCCCTGCCTTCTTCGACTCTTCCTTTGGAGGTTCGACTTTCGTCGGCTCTTCTTTCGGAGCCTCGTCCTTCTTGGGCTCTTCCTTCTTCTTCAGGATGTCCGCCCGATTCTTCAGGAAGAAGGACACCCGGCTCTCGTCGAGCTTGTAAACCCATGCCGCCATGGCCTTGGCGCCATCGAGCTTCTTCTTCAGATCTTCCTGCTTCTTCTTGAACTCGTCATCCAGCCGCTTCTTGTCCGCGTCCTTCTCGTCCTTGCCTGCCTCCCGCTTCTCGGGAATCTTGGCTGACACTGACAGCTGCGCGAAATATCGGTTCTCGGAATCCTTGGCGCCGATTTTGAGGACGTAAGTAAAGTCATCGAAGGTCTTGATCTCGACCACCCTGGCTTTGTCCAGGCCCGAATCGGACGGTTTCGTGTCTGAGGCCACCACATCAGAGAACGTGGCGTAAGACATCGGATTCTTGGCGGTATAACCATGGGTCGCCTCGTCAAATTCCTCCCCAGCCACCGCACCCACCAGTTTGAAATCATCCGTGTCCTTCGCTCGCGAAAGTGCCCAGATCACCTTCCCATCCGGGCCATTCACGGAGAGTGACTTGGCCGCCCCCACCTCCGGCAAGTCCCGCTTGATCCAGTCCAAAGGCGCCGTCGTGACACGATAGAACGATTCGGAGACCAGCCAGGCACTGTCGGAGCCCGCCGCCTTCACGAAGCGCCCACTTCCATTCGCCGGACGCTTGCCGATAATGACCTTGATGGGCTCCTTTGCGCCCTCTTTCCAGAATTCGACGAGCGTCCCTTTGCCCTCGCCCTCGCCGGGCGGTTCCAGTTCCAACCGCCCCATCTGCGATGGCCCGGCCATCACCTTCTGCACCGACTTCAGTTCCCACATGTTGCGCAGGACCTCGCTGACTCGCTCGAAATCGGCCGGATAACCCCACCGCTCGGCCACCCCCCACTTGCCATCCTTGCGCTCGACCGTCGCCTTGTTGGTCGTGCCCACGATCACGATCTTGGAAATCTCGTTCAGCGGGAAGCCCGGGAGCACCTTCCCCCCGGCCATGCCGCTCTGGCCCTCAAGCGCCCCGGCGCGCCAGCGGGTGACGCCCAAGCCAAGGGCCACCAAAACCGCGGCCACCCCAAGGATGATCAAAAGTTGCTTCTGCCTCATGACGCCTTCTCCCGCCTGCGGGCAACCAGCGCCAGTGCCACCCCCGCAACGGCGACCAGCAGCGGCATCCCCGCGATGTTGATCCACTTTATCGTCGTCTCGAGCGACTCAACGTCCTGCCTGAATTCTTTCCTCACCTGCTTCAGCTCCATCCGGACTTGCGCGCGCCGCTTGTGGAATCGCTCCACCTCAGCCTGTTGCTCCGGCGAAAGGATCATCGACTGGCTCGCCTCTTTCTTGCCCCGCTGCAGTTCGCCCAGCCGTTGCTCCGTCTCTTCGAGATCCCGCTCGAGCGAATTGATCTTTTCCTGATAGCGGGACTGCGCCTCCGCCTCCATCTTCTGGATCCTCGTGAACGGCCGACGCTGCGATCCGCGACTCCGGACCCCGATCAGGCGCGTGTCGCCACCGAGCTGATCCACCATGTTTTGCACCAGGGCGAGGTTGCCGTTCGCCGGCATCACGATCCGCTGGCCAAAGAGATTGCCCGTCCGCACCGAGAATTGATCGGAGAGGAAGTCCGAGTCCGCCACGACGATCACCGCCGTCTCCTCCTTGCACTCCTTCAGGCTCCCGTCGGCCTTGCCAGCGTCCTTCTTCCCTTCATCCTTCTTGTCGCCTTCCGCTTTCGCGGCGTCCTTCTTGTCCCCATCCTTCTTGTCGGCGTCCTTCTTCTCACCGGGTTTCCCGTCGGGAAACGCCGTCTTGAACTTGCCGCGCAGCCGCACCGCCAGCGCGTACTCGGTGTTGGACGGCGCAAAATCCTTCAGGATCTGCTTTTCGGAAAACCGGGCCGTCATCGAATCGACGAGCTGCGATTGCCTGGAGCTCTTGATCAGCGTCTCCATCTGGAGCCCCTCGGCTGGCTTGCCAGACAGCGCCCCCACAAACGGCAACATCAGGTCATCGATGCCGCTCGTGATCACGTCCTTCGCGTCAAGCGCCTCGGACGTCAGCCGCAGCACGACCGGCACGACGCTTGGCCCGCCATCCCGGTTGAAAATGCTGCGGAATTCCATGTCCGCCACCACCTTGCCCGGCTCCAGGGTGATTCCCCACCCCGCGAACAGTTTCGTGAGCGTCGAGCTGTCCTGTGGCCCGCCCATCATCATCTGCTGCTGCTGCCCGCCCCCCGCCGACAGGCACATCGGATCGACGAAGACCAGCAGCCGCCCGCCGCGCATCAGGAACTGGTCGATCGCGTACTCCGACTCCTCGGATATGCCAGCGGGGTGGACCACGACCAGCAACGTCACCTCCTTGTCGATCTCGGTGGCCGACGATTGAATCTCGCGCACGTCAAAATCGCCCTGCAGGTCCGACAGGAACGCCCACGGTTCGCTGCCCCGCTGCCCCATCTGCATCATCATCGGGTTCGGCATGTTGCCGAAGACCGGCAATGAGCTCATCACGCCGATCACGGCCTTCTTCGGTCTCGAGACCTGGGCGATCAGGCGGGCGATGTCATACTCCAGCAGATCCTCGCGGCTCGGCGAAAGGAACGGGACCGCGGCCACGTGATCGAGGCAGCTCGCCGCCAACCCGAGGTAGATCGAGCGGTCGAGTTCCACCGCCTGGGCGCTCACCCCATCCAGCTCGGCCGAATCCGCGGCATCCGAATCCGGTTTCGGGTCGAACTTCTGCAACACGATCTTGCCGCCCGAGGCACCCTTGATCTCCAGAAGGAGGTCTTCCACCTGACGGGCGTAGGCCTTCATGAAAACCGGCATCGACTCGTCCCCGGTCGCATAGAACCTCAGCGCCACCGGCGTATCGAGACTCTTGATAAGTTCGCGCGTGCCTTTGGACAGCGTGAAGAGCCGGCTCTCGGTCAAGTCGATCCGCGCCCGGATCGAACCGAAGATCCAGTTGGCGGCCACGACGATCACGAAGATCCCCGCGACACCGGCCGCGGAATACAGCCAAGTCTGGAGCTGTTTCTTTTTCTCGGACATAATGATTCCGACGCCTCCTATTGAAATTGCCCGGCCCCCGTCAGCCCGATCGCTGGGCGCGCAAAATGACGGAGGTCGTGAACAGGCTGAACCCGATCAGGCTCAGGAAAAACGCCACATCCCGCAGGTCCAGCACGCCCTTCTGGAATGCGTAGAAATGCGTCATCACGCTGAACGACGCGATGAAATCAACCAGGCCAGAACCGCCGCGCAGCAGCTTCTGTATGATATCCGTCACCACCGGAAAACCGGCAAGGATCAGGAAAAGCAGGACCACGACCGCGATGATAAAGCTAATCACCTGATTCCGGGTCATCGCCGAGGTCATGCACGTGACGGAGAGATAGCCCCCCGCGAGCAAGAAGCTGCCGCAATAGCCGCAGATGATCGCCCCGAGGTCCGGGTCGCCCAGGAAAGCCGCGCTCAGCACGATCGGGAAGGTCAACACCAGCGCCAGCGCGAGCACCGCCCACGACGCGAGAAACTTGCCCACGATCGCCTGCCACGGGGTGATGGGCATGGTCAACAGCAACTCCATCGTCCCGAGCCGGTGCTCTTCCGCCCAGAGGCGCATGCCCACCGCCGGCACCAGAAACAGATACAGCCAGGGGTGCCACGAGAAGAATGGCCAGCTCAGCGAGGCCTCCCCGCGCTCGAAGAATCCTCCCGCCATGAATGTGAAAAATCCCGTCAGCGCCAGAAAAATCACCACGAAAACATAAGCGACCGGAGACAGGAAATAGCCGTACAGCTCACGCTTGGCGACCGTGGCGACGTTACGACACGCAGTGCAGCAGTTCGCGTTCATTGCGTCCAATCCCTCACTTCACGGTGTCCGGGCGGGTGATGGCCCGGAAGACTTCGTCCAGGCGGCCCTCCTCGGTGTGCAACTCGCGCACCGACCAGCCGCTCTTCTTCGCGATCTCAAAAACCTCGCCCGCGATTCCATCGGATCTCGCGCCCGCCTTGGGCTCGATGCGCGCGACCACGGCGCCACCCTCGGCCTGGGCCTTTACGGTTCCGACCCCCTTGAGAGCGCCCTCCACCGCCTCGGGCGCGACGCCGGTCACCCGCAGCACCACCGCCCCAGCCGTCGGAGCCTTGCGCTTCAAATCGCCCGGCGTGCCATTGGCCACGATCTGGCCGCGGTCAATGATGATCGCCCGCGTGCACGCGGCCTCCACTTCCTCCAGAATGTGCGTCGAGAAGATGATCGTCTTTTCCGCGCCCATCCGCCGGATCAAGGTGCGCACCTCTTGCTTTTGGTTCGGGTCCAGGCCGTCGGTGGGCTCGTCCATGATCAGCACCGGAGGATCGTGAAGGATCGCCTGCGCCAGGCACGTGCGGTGCCGGTAGCCCTTCGAGAGGGTCTCGATCTGCTGGTGCACCACCCTCTGCAACGAGCAAGTCTCGATCGAGCGATCGACCGCCTGTTTCTTCCGCGCGCCGTCAAAGCCCCGGAGATCGGCGACGAATTCCAGGAATGCGCGCACCGTCATGTCGGTGTATAGTGGTGCGTTCTCCGGCAGGTAGCCGATCAGCCGCCTCGCCGCCAGCTGGTCCTCCCAGGCGTCGTGCCCGCCCACCGTCACCTTGCCGTCCGAAGGCGGCACGTATCCCGTGATCATCCTCATGGTCGTCGATTTCCCGGCGCCATTAGGGCCGAGAAAACCGAGGATTTCGCCCTTCGTCACGGTGAAGGAAACGTCCCTTACCGCACGGATAGGCCCGAAAGACTTCGATAGACCCTTAACTTCAATCATGGCTGTGATCTTCCGAAAGAAAACGCTGATGATAGGCGCCCCGCAAAAATTACAACTAAAATTTTTGCCCGCGGTTTCTCTGGCGGTGCCAGAGGCCCTTCTGAAAGCGACTTGGCCTTGCCGTTGATCCACCCTATCTTTCCGTCGCCGGTGATGAAAACGCAGAACACGGGAACCGAGAGGAGCCGCCCGGGGCGCGGCTCTCGCCCGGCCCGCGGGGGCCTCCCGTGAGCGTGGTTCCACCGGCCATTGCGCCATACCTGATCGCCGAGCGGGGCGATTTCAGATGGTTTCATGTCGAAGACGTGAATGGCCCCGCGCTGCCCGCCCTCGCGGCCGAGCTACACCTGCACGAATTGGCGGTCGAGGATTGCAGGCAGACTGGCACCCGCGCGAAGCTCGAGGACTACGGGGACCACCTCTTCATCGTCGTGAACACCATCCATTTCGAGCTGGAGGAAAAGTCGTGCTGGTTCGGGGAGTTTGACATCTTCGTTGGCAAAGATTTCGTGGTCACCTCGCATGACGGCCCCAGCCGCACCGTGGCGCTGGTGAAGCCCCGGTTCGAAGCGCTGGCGAAACTCGCCCACCCGGCGCGGCTCGTGCACGCCCTCCTCGGGGTTATCGTGGGCCGCTACATGCCCGTCCTCGATAGCATCGAAGACCACATGGACGCCATCGAGGAAGAGGTATTCTCCCGGCCATCCCCCGGCATGCTGGGCGAACTGATCAGGATGCGCCGGGCGCTTGTGGAATTCCGGCGCGTCTGCACGACGATGCGCGAGGTGGCGCACCTGCTGCTCGATCGGCAGGAGTCCTGGCTGCGTTCCCACCAAGCCTATTTCCGAGACATCTATGACCAGGTCCTGCGGTCGCTGGATTTCGTCGACACCTACCGCGACATCCTCACCGGCCTCATGGACATCCACCAGACCGCCATCGCCAACCGCACGAATGACATCATGAAGGTCCTGACGATCTTCGCCACGCTCGCCACGCCATTCATCGTGATCTCTGGCTTCTACGGTATGAATTTCGACATCCTGCCCTTCGCGCACCATCCACTGGGCGCGGTGTTTGCCACGGCCATCATGCTCGCCATCGGCCTCGGCATGCTCTGTTACTTCCGGAGCAGGAAATGGATCTGAGCGCCCGATGAGACGCCGCTGCCTCGACGTGGCAATCCTCCCGCCCAAGCTCCTTGCATTCCTTATCGCCTCGTCGTCCGCCATCCCGGCCAATGTCGCGACCCAATATCGCCCTCACGAACTTGACTTCGTCGCGGCCCACGAATCAGCCGACGCCTTTGATCCCGACCGTTCACCGCTGATCGTCCGTTTGACTCACGAGTCTGGTCGAAGCCTCTCCCTGCGCGGGTTTTGGGATGGCGCCCGCACCTGGCGCGCGCGCTTTCAGCCCGAACTTGCGGGCCGATGGACATGGTCCTCCTTCTCGGACGATCCCACCGACGCCGGCCTTCACGGTCGCGCGGGCGAATTCACCGTCGCGCCACCGGGCGCCGACGCCCCCGAGCAACAGCGCCATGGGGGTATCCTCCGTGTCTCGGCCGATCACACGCACCTGACCTATGCCAACGGCACGCCCTTCTTCTGGCTGGCCGACACCTGGTGGGGCATGCCCTCCGATCGCGCCACACCCGAGCATCTGGGCAAGCTGATCGCGAAGCGTCAATCGCAGGGCTTCACCGCCGGCCAGATGCACGGTCACCGAAACCTCGACTCGGCCGATGGGTCCGACGTTTTCCAGCTTATGGAGGCCGGGGGCGAGCCCGCACTCGCCTATTGGCGCAAGACCGATGCCTACTATCGACTCGCCGAGGGGCTAGGCTGGCACCTCTGCGTCGGATTCTACGGGTACGTCTCCGAACGCAAGTACTCCCTGAAAACACACCACCGCCTCTGGGCCTACTTCCTCGCCCGCTACGGCGCTTACCCCGTCACATTTCTGATCACGCAGGAATACAACCAGCCTTACGAGACACCCGGCCCAAACGGTAAGACCCTGTACGATCCCACCCGCACCCATGGGCCGTTCTTTACGGCGCTAGGAGGATGGATCCACGACCGCGATCCTTACCGGCGCGCGATGACCGCCCACTCCGCCGTCCGAAGCCGTGAGAAGTTTGATGCTTGGCCCGAACCGTGGTACGGCTTCGCACTCCTCCAAAATGGCCACTTCTCTCGCCCAGATCCAGCCTACTACCGCTCGGTCTGTGCCCGCGAACCGAGCAAACCCGTCATCGAGGGAGAGATGAACTACGAGGGCTTTTCCCGCACAAACGCCCCGCCCTTGACCATCGATGCGGCCGTCATCCGCATGTCCGCCTATGGTGCCGTCCAATCCGGGTGCGCCGGCTATTCCTACGGTGCCCAAGGCCTTTACGCACACATCACCAACCCGAAACTGCCCGGCCCCACCGCCCGCTGGGGCCCCGTTCTCACTTGGGACCAGGCGCTCGAACTCGAGGGTGCCCGGCATCTCGCGCACCTCAGTGGCCTGTATCGCTCGCTCTCCTGGTGGCGCCTCCGCCCTCTGCCCAAGGCCGTCGATGACTCCGATGCCGCCCTGGCCAAGACCGATGGCGACGGCCTCTGTCTTATCTATTTCCTCCCCTCGCCAAAACCCCGCCCCGCCCCATCTCGACTCATCGGCTTTGGGAAACCTGGAATCTCACTCACCGCTCAGTGGTTCGACCCCCGCACCGGCCAAACAACCATCGCCTTTCCCCCCGCGTGGGACGACAATGGCCTGGATCTTCCGCCTCGCCCCGACATCCAAGACTGGATCCTCATCCTCCGGCGCCACCCGCTGGTGCTCCCCGCCGCGACGCAAGCGCGCGGTGCATCCACTCCGTAGCAATCACTCTTGATGGTTTCTATTTCGCTGGACTGATTATCTCTGGTGCAATGTCCACGAGGTGTTGGTCATGCCCTCAAGGTCCAGCGGCACGAGCGTTCCGCTGGCGTCCAGGCGATGAAGGGAAAGCGACTGGGCGAGGCGCACGAGATCCTTGGCGGAACGATTATAGGGAGTCAGGCTCCAACTCGCCGTGAATCGGATCTTCCCGGCGTGGTCCAATATTTTCACACCATCGTCATCAAAGTGAAACGTGACCTCGCTCGCGCTATGGCTCCGCCGCTGCCTTTGCGGCCTTGGCTTTCTGGATCTCATCCAACTCTTTTATCCACCGGGCGGCTTCTTCGGGCCGGCCGGTCTCTTCGTAGAACCATGCCAATCGGGCCAGTGGCTCCCACAGGAATTGTCCACCAAGCTCATAACTATCAGCCCTGTTTTGATTTGCGATGACACCTTCGGCACCGGCGAGGAGCAGCGGCTCAGCCTCCTTATATCGCTTCTGTTTGAACAGGCACCCCCCCAGTATACTCTGAACGAAGCCGATGCGGTGATGATTTGGGTATTTCTTTTCAAAGATGCCCAGACACTCACGGGCGGCGACCTCGCCCCGGGCAGATTGATGAATGGCATAGAGCGTCCACGCATGCCAGAGCAGCGCATCCCGCAGCACGGGATCATCCGCGGACACCCTTTTGCGCAGGATGGTCAGGCGTTCGGCTTGCACCGGTGCTGACGCCCCAAAGCAGGAGTATTCGAATAATATCCCGTCAAGCTTGGCGAGCGCGTCTTCCCGTTCGAGCGCAGGCCACTCCGGATGACGCCGGACTAGTCCGAGCTCTTCCTCCGCCAGCAGGCAGGCTTCATCGCGCTTGCGATTAGCCATGAGGACATCGATCAGGTTGTACATATGGTCGGGCAACTCCAGATGATCGTTCCCCAGCCGTTTTCTCGCGTTTGCCAATTCTTCCCGCCGGGTGGTTTCGATGCCGGTCAGGGATGTATCCGGCTCGGGAATGCCGGATTTCTTCGCCTTTTCGGCCTTCTCGAAATCATTCTGTATTTCCTTCCACTCGGCCGCCCTTTGCGGCTGGTGCGTGACCTTGTAAAAGTCGGCCACCCGGGCAATGGTCTCTCCTAGGAAGAGGCCGCGCCAATCGGCCCCGATTTCGGCTTCATGCTTCTTCACTCCCTCATAGGCCGAGAGCAAAAAAGGCTCAGCTTCGGTATATCGCCTCTGTCTCATCAGGCTTTCGCCCAGCATTCCTTGAACCCAGGATTTTTGAGCTTCATCCGTCGCCGTCCGCTCAGGTGTCGCCAGAAATTCGCGGGCGACGGTTTCGGCTTCAACATACCTGTTGGCGAAGAGGAGCGACCAGGCAAGTTCGCCCAGCGCATCTTTCACTCTGCCTTCATCGTTTTGTGCGCGCAGGAGTTGGAGACGTTCCTTCTGGACGGAAATGGCTTCCTCAAATTGCGAGAGCGGCTTCAATGATTCATTGAGTGCGTCAAGTGCGGTGATCCTCCCAGCCGCGCTCCAGTCAGGATGACTGCGATACAACGCGACCGCCTGCTCGGCCCACTCACGCGCTTCGGATATTTTGTCGCGTTCCTTCAGCACATCCACCAGCCGGAGCATGATTGCCGGCAATTCCGGGTTGTCGTTCCCGAGCCGCTTTTTCGCCAGGGTCACCGCTTCCCGCGCGGAGAATTCCGGGTCGTTTCGATGCAGCCACATTGAAATCCCGAACCCGAGCAGCAGCGCGGCAGTGACCGCGCCCACCGCGAGGACAGTTCGCCTATTGCGCCGGGCCAGCTTATGAAGCCGGTAGAAGAGGCTTGGCGGGCGGGCCGATACAGGTTCGTCCTTGAGATGCCGCTGAATGTCTCTGGCCAGTCCGCTGGCCGTTTCATAGCGGCGCGAGCGGTCTTTTTCGAGGCACTTCATCACCACCCAGTCCAGGTCGCCGCGCAATTCCGTGACCAGCTTGGGCGCATCGAGGCCGCGTCGCTGCGCCACCGTGCTCAGATCCTTACCCGGCATCGCGTTCAAGCGCGTGGATGGGCGGGCCGGCTCCGTTTCCCGGATGGTCCGGCGCATTTCATCAAGGCCGATGGCAAGCAGCTCTTGGGCGTCGAAGGGGGTTTTGCCGCTGAGCAGTTCATAGAGCAACACGCCAAGGGCATAGATGTCGCTCCGCGTGTCCACATCCAGGCTGCTGATCACCGCCTGTTCCGGGCTCATATAGGCTGGCGTGCCGATGAATTGCTCGAAAGCGGTGAAAACAGTCTTGTCGGTGAGCTGCTGGCCGCTGGTGGCTTTGGCGATCCCGAAATCAATCACCTTGGGCACCGGCACCCCGTCGTTGACTGTCACCAGGATGTTCGACGGCTTGATGTCCCGGTGAATGATGCCCTTCTGATGCGCATGCTGGATGGCGCCGCAAACCTGCATGAACAAGTCCAGCCGTTCGCGGATCGGAAGTCTCTTTTCGTCGCAATAATCGGTGAGCTTGATCCCGCGCACCAGCTCCATCACGAAGTAGGGCCGGCCCGTCTCGGTGGCCCCGGCGTCCAGCACTTTGGCGATGTTCGGGTGATCCATGAGCGCCAGGGCCTGGCGCTCGGCCTCGAAGCGGGCGATGACGCTCCCGGTGTCCATGCCCAGCTTGATGACCTTGAGCGCCACCCGACGGCGCACCGGCTCCTCCTGCTCGGCCATGTAGACCACCCCGCAGCCCCCCTCACCGATTTGCTGGAGGAGCTTGTAGCGGCCGATGCGGTCCCCGGCCTTCTGCACGGGGGCTGCGCCGGCGCGTGCGGCGGGACCGGCGGCCGCGCCGGGCCGAGATGGCCGCTCCCCGGCGGGAACGGTGTCGAAAAAGCCCTCCGCCTCGGCGTGCGCCCGCAACAGCGCCTCGACCCGCCGCCGCAGCGGCTCGTCCCCGGTGCAGGCCTGGGCCAGGTAGGCCTCCCGTTGCGCCGGTGAGGTCAGTTCGAGGGCCGCGTTGAATACCAGCACTTCCTTTCGCGTCGGTTCGCTCATGGGCACAACCTCCAATGCTTCCACCTCTTCATGCGCCCTTTTCCCCGAAAAACGGACATCGGAACCGAAAAATCCTCGCGGCCGGCGGGTGGCCCCGCGCCCCGCGTCAGGCCTGGCTGCGGATATGCTCGAAGAGCCAGGCTTTGGCGTGCGCCCAATAACGCTGGATGGTCTTTTCGGAAACGCCGAGGGCGGCCGCAGCCTCGGCATTGCTCAACCCCGTGAAAAAGCGCAGCTTGACCACCCGCGCTTGGACCGGGTCTTCGGCTTCCAGGACCTCGAGCGCCTGATCAACAAGCAGGATCTTGTCGTCGTCGGCGGGCGCGACGATGTTTGACTCCTCGATTCTCACGAGCGCCTGTCCCCCGCCGTGGCGCAGCCGCCGCTTGCGCCGGGCGTTCTCCACCAGGATGCGTCGCATGGCCTCGGCGGCCGCGGCGAAGAAGTGTGTGCGATTCTCAAAGCGGGGATTTTCCCGCCCCACGAGCCGAAGCCAGGCCTCGTGGACAAGCGCCGTGGGCTGGAGCGTATGGCCCAGGGCCTCGCAGGCCATCTTGTGGGCCGCAAGCCGATGCAGCTCGTCGTACACGAGCGGCAGTAATTCATCGGCGGCCTTGGGATCGTCCGGTTGCACGGCTTACAGAATCCGCGTGACTTCTATGGTCCAGGTGGAGTCTTGGAGTCAGTGCCCCGGCGCCTCCGTGTCCTCTTGCGGGAGGGCCTCCCGCCCCGGCTCTCTCGGTTGACGGCTTCGCATTATCAATCGTGTGAATCTAACGGTCGGACCATCTGAGGTCGAGCATTGTCCGCCAGGTCCCCGTGCCACCGCACTTCACCTGCGCCACATTGTCGAAGAATGACTTGGTCTGGTAGCGACAGGTCGATTCTTGAGGCCATTTCGGTCTTGACGCATGGGATCGGGGTCAGTGTTTCACCCGAAGGTCGTACACGGCCAGCAGATCCCCGTGCCGCAGATACAGCATCCCGCGATGGATCACGGGATGTGCCCACGCGGGCCCTTTGCCCTGCAGCGGGGTGAATTCGCCCCGCGCCCGATACGCTTCCGGAGACGCCTCCACCAGATAGATCGGCCCGCGATCATAGCGAAATAGGATGCGCCCATCCGCGTAGAGGACGGCCGCCGAGCCGCGCCCCGCCGCCTTCGCCTTCCACATGATCTCGCCAGTTGCAACTTCAAGGCATGCCGGATCGCCCTTGTTCATCCCGTCTCCCCCGTAGAGATAGCGCCCGATCATCACCATGCCGCCGTGGTGATTCTGCAGCACGTTGCCTGGCAGAAAATATGCCTCATCGGCGCGCCAGGCATCTCCTTCTCGTTTGATATGCAACAGGGCGCAACCGGTGTTGTAGGCCGTGGTGGTGATGACGTGATCGCCGCAGACAAACGGCGTCGGGATATTGGCGACGGAGTTGGCGATCGGATTGTAGCCCCAAAGAAACCGTCCGGTCTGGGCCTCGACCCCCACCACGCCTCGGCCGAGGAGCTGCACGTACTGGGGAACGCCCTGGATCGTGGCCATCACCATGGAACTGTACGCGGCCCCATCCTTCCCCTTCGGCCCAAGTTCCGGCACCGCGCACCGCCAGATTGTCGCACCCGTGGCTTTGTCGAGCGCGACGATCGCGGCGTCTGGCCCGCCCGGTGTGCAAAGGAGCCGGCCCCCATCGACAAGCGGGGACTCGCTGAACTTCCAGCCCGACATCATCCTCCCACCAAAATCCTTCGCCAGATTGCGTGCCCAGCGGATCGCCCCATCCGACACTGACGCGCAGACCAGATCGCTATCCGTGCCAAGGGCGTAGACCCTGTCACCATCGATGGTCGGGGCACATCGCGGTCCGTCCTGATGGGGTGGACCGACCCGGGTGGCCCAAAGCTCGCGCCTCGTTGCCAGATCGACACAGATCAAAAACTGTGTCTCGCCACCAGGGGCCGCGCGATCGCCCATCGTGAAGAGTCGCCCTCCGACGATCGACACACCCGAGTACCCCTTGCCCAATCCCTCGATCTTCCATGCCAATGGCGGCCCACCCGCGGGCCATTCTTTCAGGAGACCGGTCTCCCCGCAGATCCCGTCACGTCGTGGACCCCGGAAACCCGGCCAATCGGCATCCGCCACCTGAGGCAGTTGCGCCTCCAGCATGGCCCCCGTGCCCCCTGCCCCGCCGCGCTTCCCTCCCCCAGCCCCCGCGCCCTCGATAGCCGCGATGACCCCCTCGAGCCGATCGGCAATCGTCGCCGCATCCCCCTTCATCTGCTCTTTCAGAAAAGGAAGGACCGGCTTCGCCTCCGCACCGATGCTGCCGAAAATAAGGCCGATCCGAACCTTCGCGGACGCGGGCATCTTCTTGAACCCTTCGACCAATTCGGGCAGCGCGTCAGCCCCTATCATGGCAAGAGTCTCCGATGAGGCGGTGCGCAACCACGGGCTCTCGTGATCCATCTGCGCGACGAGCGCCGCCGCCGCCGGCTTCGCCGCCTTGCCCAGCGCCCCCAAAGCGTCGGCCGCAGCCACCCGCGTCTCGGCCACCGGATCCGACATCGCCGCCGTCAGCGCCTCAACGACCCGACCCACTTCCTCACGCCGATTGCCGCTTCGCGCCTCCGCCACCCAGTATTCGATCGGCTTGCCCAGATACATGGCGGCTGCAGAGGGATTCAAAGTGGCACCCGGTTCCACCGCAACAGAAGGCACCGCCTGAACAACCACGAGGCAGGTCACCACCGCGCGAACGACCCGGGCCCAGTTTTGATTCCACTCGCACATACGCCTCGGGACTCTGCATAGGTTCGACCACGAAAACAATCCGGCAACAATACGTCAGGCGGCGGCAGGCAGGATTGCCTGCCTCGCGGCTACGGGGATTTTCGAGCAACCCCTGATCGGGTCTTGCCGGAACCTTCCATGGCAAAATAGAATACAATCCTCGCAAATCCAAACCCACCACCCTATGCCCCTCAAGCTCCTGCCATCCCAAACCGTGCACCCCACATTCGTGGCGCGCCTGCTCTGGTGCCTGATCCCGATGCTCATCCACATCCCGGTCGCGTCGGCGGACGCCGCACCGCGTATCGCGCTGGAGGATTTCCGCATCGAGCCCATGTCGCTGCGCCCAAATGAATCGTTTGTGGTGCGCGCCCGGGCCGTTGCCAAAGGGATCGCGCTGGGGAGCTTTCTCCTCCGCACGGCAGACCAGGTGAAGGCGGAGGACGCGCTCCCCGGATTCCCGCTCCGGGCGAACGGCTACCGCTATGTCGCCGAAGGCAAGACGTACCACATTTCTGATAATGGTTCGCTGGACCGCGACAAGTCGGAAGGCGGTATTGCGATCGAGATCAGCACGCGCGGGTGGAAGCCCGGTCGGTACCCCCTGGCATTCTTTGCCAGCAGCCGACCGGCGCCGGGCCCATTCGTGGCCGCGCGGCACGATTTCGCCGTGACGGTGGGCGCCGACAAGGTGTCGATCGAAGACCTTGGGGGCAATTCGCTGGCCAAGAGTCGCGCCATCGCCGATTTCGCCGTGACGCCAGGGACCATCGCGGCCGGCCAAGCGGTCGAACTGACGGTGCGCTTCACCCCGGAGACCATCGCAAGCTTCGAGGTGGGCGATGCCCTCCATGTCGCGCCGTCCGACGTCCTTCCGGGCTTCTCCTATGACACGGACAAGAGGCGCTCCTTCCTCAAAATTTCGCCGAACCCTTCGTCGAAGGATGCCACATCCTCAACATCCGGCACGCTGTCGCACCAATTCGACACGCGCGGCTGGGCACCGGGCGCGCACCACCTCCTCCTGCAGGCCCTCGGGCCGTCGGGACGCGCGGTCGATGAGCGCCCGTTCGCCATCAAGGTCATCGGCCCGAAGGACCACCTCCAGGTCACCGTCGAACCATCGACCCTCCTCGGCCCAGGGACGCATTTCGGACGCTTCCTCAGGTTGCGCGACGGGACGCTTTTCTGCGCCGACCAAGTCTCACGCGATGGCGGCCGCACCTGGCAACAGGCCCCGGGCGGTTTCGGCGAAGGCGCCGAACAGTTCCGCGACGGGAGCGTGATCGGGCTGGCCTATCGTTGCCTGCCTATCAAGGACAGGGATGGTTGGTATTCCGTCGCGCGATACACCTCCAAGGATGGCCTCCGCTTCGAAACGGATCAGGCGGAAATGTTCGTCCCCGAGGCCAAGGGCGCGATGGGTCATGGGCCACACGTCGGCCCGCTGTTCATGAGGTCGTTGCTGGAGCGGACCCATGGCTCGCTGGTGGCCTACATGGCCGGCTGGTTCAAGAGCGATACCGCGCTGTGCCCCTACGGCCACGGCCGCCCCTACTCCCGCAGCTACACCTGTGAATCTGCCGACGGCGGGCGCACCTGGCGGTACCTTTCCACGATCGGGTACGAACCGATCGGCAGCGAGGGCTACAATGAGGGGTCCATGCGCAGCCTCCCCGACGGCTCATGGCTCGCCGTCATGCGCACCGGCAACGCGTCCGACCTGAATTGTCAGGACAACCCCATCATGTGGTCCGCAAGCCGCGACGAGGGCCGGACGTGGTCAAAGCCGCAGCGGACCGGCCTGCAGGGTTGCTATCCCAGCCTGGCCGTCCTGGGCGACGGATCCCTGGTGATGAGCTATGGTCGCCCCGGCGCTATGATCGCGTTCAGCGCCGATGGAGGACGCACGTGGACCGATATCACCTGCGTCGATGCCACGACCCAATCCGGCTACACCGATGTGGTGGAAATCGAATCGGGCCTCCTCCTCGTCGGATTCGGCACGCGGGGATACCTCGATCCCAGCACACGCGAGCGAACGGATGGCCTCCGACTCGCCCGCGTCCGATGCGCGAGCCGCTGACCCGACATCCGCCGCCCCAGATGGGCGAACCTCACAAAAGCGTCCCGGACATGATCACCCAGCCAACAGCGAAATAGATCACCAGCCCCGTCACGTCCACGCGCGTCGCCACAAACGGCGCCGAGGACACCGCCGGATCAAACCCCAGCCGACGCAACAGGAACGGCAGCATCGAACCGGACAGCGTGCCCCACATGACGACGCCCACTAGCCCGGATATTTTACGGCCGTCAGGCCGTGAAATTCCGGGCTCTGGGAAAACCGCGCCATGAAAGACATCTATTGGGAAAGGTCTGGCAAAGACTGGGATCTTTCTCGGTTGCAGAGTGTGTTTTTCGAACCGGTGGCCCAGGACCCTTCAAAATCGCGTTTTTCGGAGCGCGGTTTTCCTTTGAGCCTGCATATTTCCCGCGGAAGCGTGAAATGTGCAGGCTAGAGCGGTGGTCTAGCGTCCGGCCGACAACCAGCCCAGGGAAACGAGAAAGGCGTCGGCAGCCGCGAGGGTCTCGCTGTAGAATCTCTCGCCACCTTTGGCCTGGTTGAAAAATCCGTGCCCCTGGCCCTCGTAGAGTTTCAGATCGCACCGGGCGCCTACAGAGCGCATCTCGGACTCGAACTTCTTGGCTGTCGCGACCGGCACAAGCTTGTCCTCGGTGCCGAGAAAGATGATTGTCGGCGGGGCGCCTGGGCCAACGTTGTGCGCCGGAGAAAACTCCCTGTACCGATCCCCGCACCGCGCGTGACCCCACCCTTCCGGCGGCGGGCCATTATTGAACACCGGGTTGAACAGCAGGAGTGCGTCCGGTTTGGCGCTTACCTTTGTATCATCGGCCGGATCGTTGCAGCCGCCGATGAACGCCGTGGCGGCCGCGAGATGACCGCCGGCCGAACCCCCGCCCGCCGCAATCCGCGACGCATCGATCCCCAATTCCCCCGCGTGCGCCCGCACCCAGCGCATCGCCGATTTCGCATCGCAAATGCAGACCTCCGGCGGATCCTGATCTTTCTTCCCCAGTAGCCGGTACTCGACCTCGATCGCCACCATCCCGCGCTTTGCAAGATGACCGCAGTGACCCCCGAATTGCCCGGGCACGCCCCCCACCCAACCCCCGCCATGGAAAAACACGGCAGCCGGACGGCGGTCCGCCGCCGAATGATCCTTGGGGGAAAACACGTACAGCTTGAGCGTTCGCCCGCCCGCCAAGGTCTTGTAAACGCGCGCTGTTGCCCCAGCCTCTTCAAGCCTCAGGGCACCCGACGCCGATCCCGGTTCGGCCCATGATGCCCCGACGACCAAGGCGCAGCACAGAATCCCCAAAATCCGGACGAGTGGGAAAGCCCTCACGCCAGCCTCGATGTCCTCCCCGGCGAAAACCAGGGCCAGGCCCCTATGCTATGCGGCGGCCTTCTGCGGTGCGGCGGCCTCGACGATCTTCGCGAACGTCGCGGGATCCGACACCGCGATGTCGGCGAGCACCTTCCGGTCGAGCTCGATGCTCGCCTTCTTCAGCGCCTCGAACAACCGACTGTAGGTGACGCCCAGGTCCCGGCACGCCGCGTTGATCCGCGTGATCCACAGCGAGCGGAAGTTCCGCTTGCGGGTCTTGCGGTCGCGGTAGTGCCAGTACTTCGCCTTCATCTGGGCATCCTTGGCGTAGCGGAACAGCTTGCTCCGCCTGCCACGGTACCCACTGGATGCCTTGATGACTTTCTTGCGCCTCGCCCTCGAGGCCGGTGAATTTGTAGCCCTTGCCATGTCTCAGATCCTCTCTCGGCCCATCAATGCGAGAAGGGCAGCAATTCCACGACGTGATCCTTGAGCCTCGAATCCACCGTCGTGGTGCGGGACAGGCTGCGCTTGCGCTTGCGGCTCTTGCTGGACAAAAGGTGCCGACGGCCGGTCTTGTGGCGCACGATCTTGCCACTGCCGGTCACCTTGAACCTCTTGGCCACCGCCTTGTTCGTCTTCGATCTCGCCACTTTCTTGCGCATCAAATCCTCCTGTCGGCCCACCTCACTCCTGCGAGTCGTCGTGATCCTCCGGCTCCTCCGGCTCCTCGACGGCCTCCTCGTGCGGCAAGCTATACTTTCGCACCCGCTTGTGCTGCGGCAGGGGCGCCACCATCACCACAATGACTCGAGAGCCGACCCTCTTCGGGTCGCCCTCGGCCAGTCCGACGTGGCTCAATGCCCCGCAGACGCCCCGGACCATCTCTGGCCCAGAGTCGATCTGCACCATCTCACGGCCGCGAAACATGAGAGTCAACTTTACCTTCATCCCCTTGTCAAGGAAGACCTCGGCATTTCGCAGCTTGGTCAGCCGGTCATGCGGGGCGATGTTCGGCCGGAACTTGATCTCCTTGACCTTGCCGCCGTGCTGGTGCTTGCGGGATTCCCGCTGCATCTTCGCCTGCTGGAACTTGTACTTGCCAAAATCGATGATCTTGCAGACGGGCGGATTGACGTTCGGCGCAACCTCCACGAGATCTAGGCCCGCCGCCTTGGCCCGGGACATCGCCTCCTCGATCCGCAGGACACCGAGCTTTTGCCCCTCGTGATCGATCACGAGGACCTCGCGGGCCCTGATCCGATGATTGGCGCGAATGCGACTGGCGCCGTCGAAGCGATTGAACCTATGTGGATGTATAATATGCCCCTTTTGTTGGATTCACAGAATGAGAGTCGGCGTCACGCGCCTACACAACCCCAAAAGGGGGCCTTCAACCGCGCCCGGGCGCGGGACATTCTTACGTGGCGCTGCAACACTTCGATCAAGCTAAAAACTACTACCTTTTACGCTTTGAGGGGCCCCGGCGCAAGCGAAATCTGTGGCCCCCGGTCAATCCAGGCGCCGCCGGAACCACTCGATTGTCTGTCGCATCCCCTCCTCTAGGCCAACGCGCGGCTCCCAGCCGAGGATCGCCTTGGCCCGGCCTATGTCGGGGCGCCGCTGCTTGGGGTCGTCCACCGGCAGCGGCTTGTACACGATGCGGCTGCCGGCACCCGTCATCTCTATGATTTTCTGAGCAAAGGCCTTCACGGTGAGTTCCGTGGGGTTTCCGACATTGACCGGCTCGCGGAAATCGGACTGGGAAAGGCGGTAGATGCCCTCGATGAGATCCGAGACAAAGCAGAAGCTGCGGGTCTGGGAACCATCGCCAAAAACCGTCAGATCCTCGCCGCGCAGGGCCTGACCGACGAACGCGGGCACGACGCGCCCATCCCGCAGTCTCATCCTTGGCCCATAGGTATTGAAGATGCGCACGATATGCGTCCGGACACCGTGCGAACGGTGGTAGGCCATGGTGATCGCCTCGGCGAAGCGCTTGGCCTCGTCGTACACGCCCCGGGGGCCGATGGGGTTCACGTTGCCCCAGTAGTCCTCTTGCTGCGGATGCACCAGGGGGTCGCCGTAGACCTCGGACGTCGAAGCCAACAGAAAACTCGCCCCCTTGGCCCTGGCCAAGCCGAGCGCCTTGTGCGTCCCGAGCGCGCCCACCTTGAGTGTCGGAATCGGCAACTCGAGATAGTCTATCGGGCTGGCGGGCGATGCGAAATGGAAGACGAAATCGACGGGCCCCGGCAGGTAGATGAACTCCGTCACATCCTGTTTGATGAACTTGAAATTCTCGTTGCCGGCCAGGTGCTCGATGTTCGCGACGTTGCCGGTCAAGAGGTTGTCGATGCCGATGACGCGATGGCCTTCGGCCACCAGGCGATCGGTCAGGTGAGAGCCGAGGAATCCCGCGGCCCCGGTCACGACTGAAACGGGCATGTGTCCCCTTTAAGTGCGGGCCGCCAAAGCTCAATCGAAAAAGCGGGCGAACCTGAATCCCGCCAGGGGCTCATCCGCGGCCATTCCCTTGGAGAACCCGGCGACCGCGAACTGCCGGCCCATGCCCTCCGGGTGCGCGATCGTTCGAAAGGCTGCCGCCAGATCCGGCGCCCCGGCCACCCCGTCCAGACGTCGCAAGTCCTCTTCCAAGACCCCGACCGCAAAATGGTGCTGGTCGGCAATGCCCAAGAAATCCGTGCCCGCCCCGTGGGCGCCGCCGGCCAATTCCGTCCAGTTGACGTGGGCGGTGATGTCCTGCTCGCCGGGCAAAGCGAGAACGTCGGCTGACATGCGATGCCGGTGGTACGCGCGGATCGTGCCATCGGGCCGCGCCGGGTCGTAGTATTGTTCTTGCGGCATGCCATAATCAAACGCTAGCACCACCCCCGCCGCCAGGGCCGCTGAAACCGCGCCCAACCACGGCCGCAGGCCTTCGTGAACCTCCGTCGAATAGCCATCGATCGGGGGCAGCGGCAGCCGGGCGACCATGCCCGCAAGGCCCGGCGCTCCAATGGGCCCTTCGGCCCAATCGAAGCGATCGCCCCGCCAAATCACCCGCATCTCCCGCCACGCGCCCCGCACAAGACGGATCCGCGGCACCGGAAAAGCATCCAGCAGCTCGTTGCAGAAAAAGGCACCGGCCACCGGCGCGGCGGCCAGCGCCTCCAGCGACGCGACGTGTTCCAGCTTTTCCACGAGCCCCGCCGCCGAAAGCGTGGCGCGCTGCCGATCGCGCCAGTGCCCAAACGGCTCGATGATCACGCAGCGCGCCGCGCCGAACAGCGCCGGAGCAAATTCCCGGCACCACACCAACACACCCGCCGCGAGCCGCCCGCTGTGTGCCCCCTGCTCTATCAGCCAGAATGGCTTCGGCCGATCCAGCCTCACCCAGACCTCAAGAATCTGCTGCGCGAGGATGTGCCCAAATAACCGCGATACCGCGACGCTCGTGAGATAGTGCCCCTCCCGCCCAACCTCCGCCAACGGCCCGACGTAGAATCCCTCGCGCGGATCGTAGAGGCACATCTCCATGAACCGACGAAATGTCAGGCCATCATCTCCCCCCTCGGCCCGAATCCGCTCCACGAGCCCGGACCTGTCGCCGGCCGCGCTCACCCGACCTCCAGCAGGATCTCCTTCAGCGCCCGGCAGTACTCGCTGGGCCGCCCGGCCTTGAGAATGCCCGAGACAACGACCACGCGCCGCGCCCCCGCCTTCAGCACATCCCTGAGGTTCTCGATCTTCACGCCGCCGATGCAAAACACCGGAAGCCCCGCCCCGGCCGTCACTCGGGCCACGTCGCACAACCCGATCGCCGGATAGTCCGGTTTGGTGGGCGTGGCGAACAGCGGCCCGAAACCGATATAATCCGCCCCCTCCTCTGCGGCTGCAAAGGCCTGCTGCGGCGAATGCGTCGATTTCCCCACGATCGATTGCGGTGCCACACGCCACGCGGCCAGCCTCCGGGCATCGCGCACCGGCATGTCATCCTGCCCCACGTGCGCGCCAGCGGCCCCTACCGAACCCGCCGCCACCGGGTCGTCATTGATGATCAGGGGC
Source organism: Verrucomicrobiota bacterium (assembly GCA_029560585.1). Lineage (GTDB taxonomy): Bacteria > Verrucomicrobiota > Verrucomicrobiia > JADLBR01 > JADLBR01 > JADLBR01. Next base: position 62,464 of record JAKQKQ010000190.1, read on the forward strand.
ACCCCGCCGTCCCTCAAGATCGGCAGGATCGCGCGCCCCATCTCGATCACCCTCTCCGCGGGCAGGCCCTTGGCCCGCAACTGCACGATGTCGGCACCGCCCGCAACCAATTCTCGAGCGTAGAACTCGACCGGGCGGTCACCGAGATACCCGGTGTCGATGATCGCGTAGAGCCGCGCCTGTTCCAGGATCGGGGTCGTCACCTCGGGAAAAAAAACTCCTGCACCACGGCTTCTTTGCTCAGCCGGGCGGGCGGCGCACCGTTCTCGCTCACCATCAGCGCCGACGCCGGCCGCGCCTTGACGTAGATGCGCTCCCCCTCGCAATTGATCCGCTGGTGCGCGCCGACGATGCCATCGAAAAGGGGTTCGTCGTCATTGCCATTGACCACAACCTTCACGAACGCCTCCTCCTCGGCCACGAGTTCCAGACGCATCACGGGCCGCACAGGTTCCGCACGGGGGATGTTCTCGACCATCGGCTCGGGGACCGGTTCTGCCACGGGCACCGCAGCCGGAGGCGCGACCGGTTTGGCGGACGGTATGCTCGGGGTCTCCACGGGCGGTGGTGTGGCCGATTCCGCCGACACGGCCGCCGACGGCCTCGCGCCGCCCGCCGGTCGCGCCTCCGACGCGGGCGCGGCCTGCGCCACCTCCGCGCGGGGCGGCGATACCGGCACTTCTTCCTCGGTGCCCCAGATCCGCCACCCCACCCAACCCGCGATCGCAAGCAGGATAACCGCCACCGATCCCATCAGGTTCCCTCCCACCGAACGAGTCACCGGTTCGCGCACCTTCCGAACCACCGGCGTCGGGAGCTTCTCGATCGCTTCCATCGGCCTCACGGCCGGCACGAACTCGCTGATCCTTCCGTCAAGCCGCTCCACCATCCGCCGCTCATCCAGCCCCAGCGCCTTCGCGTAGATCCTCACGAACCCGCGCACGCACGCCACACTCGGAAAATGCGCGTAGTTGTCATTCTCCAGATCCTGGATCTGATCCGCTCGGATCTTGGTGACCTTCGCCGCCGCCTCCACCGTCCAACCCCGCAACTCGCGGAACTTCCGCAACTCCACGCCCAGGGGCGAACCGTCACTGCCACTCTCCGTAATCATATTAATCCTGACACCAGACTACTCTGGACCCATGAATACCTCGCGCGGCTTGGCCCCGTTCTCCGGGCCAACGATGCCGCGTCGCTCCAGAACGTCCATGATCCGGGCCGCGCGGGTATAGCCCAGCCGGAGTCGGCGTTGCAACAAGGATGTGGATGCCTTCCCCTCCTGCCGCACCACCTCGATGCACTGCGCCACGATCTCCTCGTCCTCGTCGTCCTCCGTCGACTCGGAGGAGGTGCTCTTCATCTTCTCGTGAACCGACTCCTCGTAGGCCGCCGGACACTGCTTCCGTATGAACTCGACCACCCGGTGCACCTCTTCGTCGGACACGAACGCCCCTTGGGCGCGGATGAGCTTCGGCGAACCGGGGGGGAAAAACAGCATGTCGCCCTTGCCCAGGAGATTCTCGGCGCCCCCGTCGTCCAGGATCACCCTCGAATCCAGCGCCGATGGCACCTTGAATGACACCCGGCACGGGATGTTTGTCTTGATCACGCCCGTGACCACCTGCGCCCTCGGCGTCTGCGTCGCAAGAACCAGGTGGATGCCCGCCGCACGCGCCTTGGCCGATAGCCGCGCGATGGCCAACTCAACGTCTTTGGGCGCCGTCTGCATCAGGTCGGCCAACTCGTCGATCACGATGACGATGTACGGCAGCCTGTCGGGCACGTCGGCTGGCTCGGGCGCCGGCGTTGCCTCGGCGGGCTCTTCATCCTCGGTCTTCGCGAGTTTCTCCGGTAGGTCGAGCTCTTCGATCACCGGATCGGCCTTCGGCCTGCGGTTGAAAGCCATGATGTTGCGCACGCCCACCTTGGCCATCAGGTCATAGCGCTTCTCCATCTCGTTGATGACCCAGCGCAACGCCACCAGCACCTTCTTTGGGTCGGTGACGACCGGCACGATCAGGTGGGGCAGACCATTGTACACCTGCAGCTCCACCACCTTCGGATCCACGAGAAGAATCCGCATGTCGGCCGGACTGAATTTCATCAGCAGGCTCAGCAGCATGCAATTGATGCAGACCGACTTTCCGGATCCCGTGCTGCCGCCGATCAGAACGTGCGGCATCTCCGACATGTCCTGGACCAAGGATGTGCCGTACACGTCCTTGCCCAGCGCCAGGGGGATGCGCGCCTCGGTCGTCGCCCACGCCGTGGTCTCCAAAAGATCCCTGAGGCTGATCGGCACCTTGCTGGCATTGGGCAGATCGACGGCCACGCTGTCTTTTCCCGGGACGGGCGCGAGTATGTTGATGCTCTCCGCCTTCATCGCCCGCGCGATGTCCCTGTCCAGACTCAGGATCCGGTCCACCCTGACCCCCGGCGCAGGATACAATTCGTAGCGCGTGATCGTCGCCCCCCGCGTGATGTCCCCCTTGTCCACCACGATCCCAAATTGCTTGAGCGTCTGCACGAGGGTCTCTTGCTTCTTGGCGAGTTCTTCGGAGGTAGCCGCGACGCGCTTCGACGGATCGGAGCGCTCCAATAGGGACAGGGGCGGCAACTGGTAGTTCTCAAAGGTGGACGTCGGTTGCGGCGCGGCAGTCCGCGCGCCTTCCCCCGCGCCCTTCGGCTTCGCCACCGGCGGCCGACGCCGCTCCGGTTTCGGGGCCTTGGGTTCCCGCGCCACCTCGGGACCGGCTGGCGCGGCCTGATCGGGCGGCATGCCGGCCGCATCGATGATCTTCGGTTCGGGGCGCAGCACCCGCCGAGTGGGGGGTTCCTCTGGCACCTCTGGCTTATGGGCCGCCCCAGACGCCTCCTCCACTTCCACCACCCCCGCCCCCACCTTCTTGAGCTGCTTCTCAAGCTGCCGCTTCTCGCGCTCCAGATGTTTGCGCTGCAACTCGAGTCGCTTCGCGGCGTCGGCCCTGGCCATCTGCCAGCGGTACATCCAATTGACAATCATCGGTCCGGCCTCCCGGATCATCTTCAGCGGCCGGATCTTCAAGAGCAGGATCAGCGCCGTGAAATAGACCGTCACCAGCACCAGCGGAGCCCCAACGGGTCCCAGAAACCGCCCGAGCAACATCCGGTTTAGACCCTCGCCCACCACGCCGCCGGGACTCTCCAATTCCTTGGCCGCCGCCCAGGATCCAAGGACCTTCTCCGCCCAATCCGCGAGTCCCGCAGCCGCAAGCACCATCACCAGCCCCAGGAGAAGGAACCGGACCAATCCAAAGCCCCTCGTCCAAAACGCCAGGGCGCCGCCCACCGCCGCAAGCACCGGCAACAGATATGCCGCCGCCCCAAAGCCCATGAATCCCAACCACGCCCCGTGCAATCCAACCGGTCCCACCCAGTTCGTCGTGGGGTTCGGTGGCTGTTTGACGAACGACACTTCCCAGGGGGAATAGCTCAGCTGGCTCAAGAGGAGGAGCGCCGCCAGCGCAAACAACACCACCCCCGCCACCTCGTTTGCGGGTGCGTCCTTGGCCCTGACGGCACGGTTGCCCATGGCCAGTCAGTCTATGGCACTTCCGCCAAGGGTTCAATCGCGCCGGAAGCCTCATTTGGCAATTTCCGCGCATGCGCCATAGTCCCCATATGCCCACACCAAAGATCGCCCAAAAGGCGCCTTTCGTCACCGAAGAAGCCGCTGGCACCCGTTGGTGGTGCGCCTGTGGCATGTCCCATACCCAACCGTTCTGCGACGGCTCCCACAAGGGTTCCGGCATGGCGCCCCTCAAGGTGGACATCACGCAGCCGGGCCGCATCGCCTGGTGCGGATGCAAACACTCCAAGAATGGGGCCTTCTGCGACGGCTCTCACCGCACCGTCTAGCTCAAAAAGAGGGCGTATCGGTCGGGTAGCGAAGGGCTTGCGCCCTTCGGCGGTGGCCATGGGAAAGATGCCCATGCCACGGTCCTGTGGCACGGGCGTCCCGCCCGTGGCGCGAGGGCCGAAACCCGAATGTTGGTAAAATCGCCTCTGGCGATCGGCTTCGCTACGAATTTTCTTCCCCGGTGGTGACCTGCCGCACCCGGGGCCCGCCCATAGAGATCGCCGGGCTCCTCGCCGCCACCCTTTTCGCTTTTGCTGGGCGCGGCGCCCGATAGACTTCAGGGGCAAAATGCAAAACACAGAACTGCCCCCAGTGAATGCGTGGCTGCGAGCGCTGCACCCGTACGAGACCGGCAAGCCGATCGATGAGACGGCACGCGAACTCGGCCTCGACCCAGCCCGCATTGTCAAACTCGCATCCAACGAGAATCCCATCGGTCCCTCTCCAATGGCGCTCGCCGCGATGCGCGACGCCGCTGCCATCGCCCACATTTATCCCGACGGCGGCGGCTACCACCTGCGCCGCGCGATCGCCCAGGCCAACGGCGTCTCGATGGAAAACGTCGTCCTCGGCAATGGCTCAAATGAGATCATCGAACTGCTCGGGCACTGTTTCCTGACCCCTGGCGCAGAGACCATCGCCGCCGAGCACGCATTCGTCGTCTATAAGCTGATGTCGGAACTTTTCGGTGCCCGCTGCATCGAGGTGCCCGATCCCGGATTCCGGCACGACCTGCGGGCCATGCTCCGCGCCATCACGCCCGCCACGCGACTGGTCTTCATCGGCAATCCAAATAATCCCACCGGCACGTGCATCGACCAAGACGAACTGGATGACTTCATGGAGCGGTTGCCCGCCCATGTCGTTGCGATCATCGACGAGGCCTACAGGGAATTCATGGACGAGCCGCCCGATAGCCTTTCCTATGTCCGCGACGGCCGCAGTGCGGTCGTCATGCGCACATTCTCCAAGAGCCAGGGCCTCGCCGGACTGCGCATCGGGTACGGGGTGATGCCAGCTCACATCGCGCAGTGGCTGCAGCGCGCCCGCCAGCCTTTCAACGCAAACGCCATGGCCCAGGCCGCCGCCCTCGCCGCCATCGCGGATACCGAACACCAGCGCCGCACCAAGGCCATCGTCGACGAAGGTCGCGGCCGCCTCGAGTCTTTCCTTTCTGGCGCCGGCATCCAGTTCGTCCCCTCCTCAGCCAATTTCGTCCTCATGAAGGTCGGCAACGGCAGGGCGGTCTTTGACGCCCTCTTGCGCAAAGGGGTCATCGTCCGTCCCATGGATGGCTATAAACTTCCCGACTGGATCCGCGTCTCGATCGGTACCCCGACCCAGATGGACACCTTTTTCGAGGCCCTGGCCCAAGCACTCGGTCGGCCAATGATCGCACCGACCGCTTCGGCCACCGCCAAATAGGGGAATCGCGCACTGTGAACCCGAGGCCGGAAAGCGACACGGTGGCGGTTCTAGGGCCCGGCCTCTTGGGCGGTTCCCTCGCGATGGCCCTGGCCGATCGGTCGGTGAAAGTCAGGATCTGGGGTCGCAGGACAAGTGTGGTCGAAGAACTTGACCGCCGCTGCCCCAAGGCATTCGCCTCCACCGACCTGGCCGCCGCGGTCTCGGGCGCCAACGTCGTCGTCCTCTGCACCCCGATCGGCGCCATGGCCGAAATCACCTCGCGCATCCTTCCCCACCTGAAGGACGGCGCCGTCGTGACCGACGTCGGAAGCGTCAAGGCCCCGGTGGTGACCAGACTCGAGCCGATCATCGGATCGGCGGCACACTTCGTCGGCAGCCACCCGATGGCCGGAGGCGATCAGGCCGGCATCGAGCACGCCAGGGCCGACCTCTTTCGCGACGCCGCGTGCATCGTCACCCCCAGCCCCCGCAGCAACCCGGCCGCGGTTCAACGCGTCACGACCTTTTGGGCCTCCCTCGGTTGCCGGCTATTCCAGCTCGCCCCGGACGCCCACGATCGCGCCATGGCGCTCGTCAGTCACCTGCCTCATCTCGCCGCCGCTGCCCTCGTCCACGCCGCCGCGCGCGCCGACGCGGCGGCCCTCGATCTCGCCGGACCCGGTTTTCGCGACTCCACCCGCATCGCCATGGGATCGGCCGAGATGTGGGATGAGATCCTCCGCGAAAACGGCACGGCCATGACCGACGCCATACGGGCCTTGCGGTCCGAGCTGGATGCTGTACAAAGCGCCCTTTCCCGAGGGGAGAGCCTGACCGCGTTTCTCGCAGATGCGCGCGCGACCCGGCTCCGCCTCCGGAGATAACTGGAACATGAGCGAGATCCGCCTCAGGCGCATCAAGAAGATCGCCACCCGAATCCGCGTGCCCGGTGACAAGAGCATGTCACACCGGGCCGTCATGCTCGCCGGCCTCGCCAAAGGCACATCCCGAATCGCCGGCTTCCTGGCCGGCGAGGATTGCGCGCGCACGCTCCGCGCGATGCAGGCCCTCGGCGCCGAAATCGAGTCCGAGGATGGCACCAACCTAGAGATCACTGGCACAGCCGGAGACTGCCGACAGGTTCTCGAGACAATCGACTGCGGCAACTCCGGCACCTCCCTCCGGCTGCTCTCCGGAATCCTGGCCGGACAGCCATTCTCGTCGCGGCTCTCCGGCGACGCCTCGCTCAATTCGCGCCCCATGGACCGCATCACCAAGCCGCTGACCGAAATGGGCGCCCTCATCAAAAGCGAAAACGGCAACGACTGCGCCCCGCTTCTTATTCAGGCCAGCCGCCTCCACCCCATCGATCACCAAACCCCGGTCGCCAGCGCCCAGATCAAGTCTTGCGTCCTCCTGGCCGGCATGTTCGCCGAGGGCACCACGTCGGTCTCGGAACCCAACCAATCCCGCGACCACACCGAGCGCATGATGCGCCACTTCATGCTGCCGATCCGCAGCGAAGGCCTCACCACCTTCATCAATGGCCTCAGCATCCCAACCGCCAGAGACTTCAGCGTGCCCGGGGATTTTTCCTCCGCCGCATTCTGGATTGCCGCCGCCGCCGCCCTGCCCGGCTCGCGCCTCGTGGTGGAAAACCTCGGCCTGAACCCGACGCGCACCGGGCTCATCACCGTCCTGCTGCGCATGGGCGCGCAGATACGCGAGAATCTCGATGCCGGCGACCAGATCGAACCCCGGGGCACCGTCGAGGTCCGCGGCGCCCCGCTCCATGGCACGATCATAGAGGGCGCGCTCATCGCCAACGTCATCGATGAAATCCCCATCATCGCCGCTCTCGGCGCCCTCGCCGATGGCACCACCGTGATCAGGGAGGCCAGCGAACTCCGCTTCAAGGAAACCGATCGCCTCGCGGCCATCGCCACCAACCTCGCCGCCTTCGGTGTGCCGGTGGACGAGACCCCGGACGGCCTCGTCATCCAAGGAGGTTCTCCCCTCGCCGGGGCCACCGTCGATAGCTTTGGAGACCATCGCATCGCCATGGCATTCGCCGTGCTCGGCCTTTTCTGCGAGGGCGAAACCCGCATCCTCAACACCGACTGCATCCGCACGTCGTACCCTGGATTCGAGCGCCAGCTCGCGTCCCTCCGCCGGAGGCATCGGCGGCACGCATGAACCCCGTCATCGCAATCGACGGCCCCTCCGCCTCCGGCAAGAGCACCGTGGCTCGCCGCGTCGCCGCCCAACTCGGTTTTGTCTACGTGGACACCGGCGCCATGTATCGTGCGGTCACCTGGCGCCTCCTCCACGAGGGCATCGACCCCGCCAAAACCGCCGCCGTGGCCGCCTTCTCCGAACGCATGGACTTCCACGCCATCATCAAAGGCGGCACCACCCGCCTCGAATGCAATGGCCCGATCGATCCCGACGCCCTCCGGTCCCCCGACGTCTCCTCTGCCGTGGCGCTCGTCGCCCGTGTGCCGGAGACCCGCGCCAGGCTCGTGGCCGAGCAGCGCTCCCTCCGCGCACTCGCACCCCTCGTCATGGAGGGCCGGGACATCGGCTCGGTCGTGTTCCCCAACACCCCCTACAAGTTCTATCTGGACGCTAGGCCCGAAGTCCGGGAAGCACGCCGCCATCTGCAGGGTGAAGAGGACGCCATCAATCGGCGCGACAACATCGACCGCAGCCGGGCCGTGGCACCCCTCCGGGTCGCGGATGATGCCCGCGTGATCGATTCCTCGTCCCTCTCGATCGATGAGGTCGTGGCCGCCGTCTGCTCGGCCCTCGACACTGCCGGATTGCAATGCCGACCGACGGACAGCCATGCGTCATGAGCCAAGTTGAATCGGACGGCCTCCAGGCCCGAACCTACTCCCCCCTCTGGTACAACGTCGGCAAGACGGCGTTCATATGGATCTACCGGATTGCCTTCCGCCTCAGGGTCCACGGCGCCGAGAACATCCCCCCCCGGGGAGGCTTTCTGATCGCCTCAAACCACGAGAGCTACCTCGATCCAGCCCTCATCGGCGTCGCTTTCCCATACCCGATCCATTACTTCGCCAGAAAGACCCTCTTCGATGGCCCGATCTTGGGATTCCTTCTGCCACGGGTCAACGTCCTGCCTATCGAGCAAGATCGACCCGATATCCGCGGCATCCGTAACGCGATTCGGACCGTCGAATCCGGGCAACCCCTCGTGGTATTCCCCGAGGGTTCGCGCAGCCCCGACGGCCAACTCCAGCCTGCCGAACCGGGTGTCGGTTTGCTCGTCGCCAAGGCCAGCGCGCCCGTTCTCCCGGTGCGCATCCGCGGCGCGCACGCCGCATTGCCCCGCGGATCTGGCAGAATCCACTTCCGGCCGCTCAGTCTCACGATCGGCCCGCTCATGAAACCCCCGGTCCCGGCGCCGGGCCTCCGGGGCCAAGACGCCTATCGGTCAGTCTCCGACCAGATCATGGCGGCCATCGCGTCGCTCTGAGACGAGAATGGCCGAAGGCCGCGACATCGGACACCTGCCCGACCGATCATCCCGCCTACGATGTTGCCATGGGCCGCCGCATCTGGTACCCTCTTTCGGGCTGGGCGACACCAAGTTGCAAGGCAAAGCCAGACCCCAGACCGAGAAAGACGCAGGTGATGGCCGCATGGAACCGTCATTGATGGACGCCCAGCTCTACATCTCCCAGATCGACCTCATGATGGAGGGCCTCGATGAGGCAAGGCAACTGGTCCTGACGGGCGAGGTCGGCGCGGCAACCGAATGGCTTGGGGCCCATCTCCGCGGCCGAGTCCGCGCCTTCCGGCCCATGGCCTGGAGGCACGTCGATGCCGAAGATTCCCTCAAGAAGGCCACCCTGACCCTCGATGGCAAAGTCGCCCTGCTCAATGCCCCCCTCCTCGAAATCGGCCGACCCATCAACTGGCTGATGCGCGCGGACTCGGACCCCAACTGGACCCAGCAGCTTTCCGAACAGGAATGGCTCGCCCCCCTCGTGCACGCCTACGAACAAACCGGGGATGACCGATTCGCGGCACGCTGGCTCGAGATCGTCGAAGATTTCCTCGACCATCACGACTATGGCTGCGAGGCGCTCGATTTCACCCCCTCTAAACCCATGGTCTTCGCCGAAGGAAGCGGCGAGGCAAACGGGGAGGGATTCTATCGGCAGCCGGACGGCCGCCGCTCGGACCGCGGATCATGGACGGCACCGATTTGCGCCAGGCGGGCGCGCAGCTGGCTCCTCGGACTTTCGCGGATCGGTGGCAATACCCTCATCGAAACCAAGAGGCTCTTCCGGATCCTCTCCTCCATCGTCGGCGAGCACACCCAAGTGCTCATCAACAATCCCCATGAGGATTCCCCTTCCGATTTCGCCCTCGGCGCCGCGGCGCTCCTCGAGATCGCCATCATCCTCCCGGAGTTCAGCTCGGCGAATGCCGCCTTCACGATCGCCTTCGACCGAATCGAACATTCCATGCGCCGGCACATGTTCGCCGATGGCAGCGATGTCGAGCAGTCGCTCGAGAACAACGCCGAACTCGTCTCGCTGCTAAAGGGAATCCTCGAAATCCTGGGCGATGCCCCCCGCCCTCGACGCATGCCGCTGCACGATGCCGCCCGCAGGCGCATCCGTTTCCTCGCTTACGCCGCCACCCCGCTGCGCCAGATGGCCCGCGTCGGCCAGACCTGGCACATCGATCTCGAGCCCCTGTTCCGGGAGTGGACCGACTTCTTCGAGCTGGACGATGTCCGCTTCATTGCGACATCTGGCAAGGAGGGCGCCGAGCCGCCCGCCAACTCCGCGGCCATGCCCTTCGGGGGCTACATCGCCATGCGCAGCGACTGGGAGAAGGACGCCCACTTCCTCCTGTTCAAGACAAGCGACTTCGGCGCGGGCCTCATGCACGAGGACTGCCTCAGCGTCAATGTCACCGCCGGCGGGCGCGACCTTCTCGTCGACTCCGGCCATTTCAGCCTCAATCAGCAGGCCGAGCGCGACCGGCTGATGAACGAATACGCGGTCTCGAGCCTGGCGCATAACACCCTGATCATCGACGGTGCCGGCCAATGCCGGAGGGGCATGCGCCAGACCGGCCGCGCCCCAGACCTGCGCGCCGCCGAAGCCGCGCCCCTCCAAAACCGCTACCTCCGCGGCCAGTTCTTCGAGTACGCCGAGGGCGAGTACGCGGATGGCTACGGGGCCGGTGGCAACATCCATGCCCGCCACCAGCGCCGGGTCCTCTGGCTGCGCGGCCGCGGCTGGATCGTCCTGGATACGCTCCGGACAAAGGGAGAACACGACTTCGCCCTCCTCTGGCACCTGGGCCCGGATTTTCTGGAAAATGACGTCGCTTCCAGCGAGGAATTCATGTCCGTCTGGACGGAATCCCCCGGGCAGAATCTCGCCCTCCATTTCCTGAGCGGCACCGCCGTCCACATCGATCTGTTCCGCGGGCAGGAGTCGCCTCCACGCGGCTGGTGCTTCCGCTCCTATGGCGAACGCGTCCCCAAGACCGACGTCCAGGTCTCATGGAGGGGCGAGGAGAACCAGATCATCGCCACATACATACAGCCCTATGGCCCGGAAAGCCGCCTTGCGGGCCCCGTCCGCGTGGCACTCGGCCCCGACGGTGAAGTCCTCGAATTCCAGATCGATTTCGAGGACGGCATCACGTTCGAGGGCCATGCCGCCATCGGGGCGAAGAATCTCTCCGTCATGGGCCTGTCCGGCCAGGCAGAACTCGTCGTCGCCGCCCGCCTCAAGGATGAACCCAATTGCGTGGGCATCTTTGGCGCCGACAGGTTCCCCCTCGGGAAACGCGCGGTCAGCGGCAACATCGAGGCACGTCACAAGACCGGTGCCGAGTGGGACCCCAAGGAATTCGACGCCATGTTTGCGCTCGGCGGCGGTCCGGCCACCCCGGTGGACTCGCTCAAGGCGCCTTGAACGCGATATCGAGGCGCATCAGCAGGGTGCCCTCCTGATGCGCGAGCTCCACAACCGATTTCTGCCAGTCCGCATAGGCCCGGAGTTCGTTGCTGCGCGCGAAAGCCAGATCCCTTTGCAACTGCGCCACCACGAACGTCGTCGACGCGCCGGCATTCAACTTCTCTTGCTCCGCCATCAGTGATTCGTACGCGTACTGCCGCGCCTCCCGCGCCGCGTCCACCTTCTTCTCGTTAGCCAGCACGGCCTGCGCCGCGTTGTCCACCTCCACGATGATGTTCTGCTCCATCTGCTTGACCGCCAGCACGGCCTTCTCTTGCTCGAGTAGCGCCCGCTTCTTCTCCCCCCGCTCCTTGCTCATCCCAAGCGGTATCGTGACCTCCACGCCCACGGACCAATCCCGATCATACGCGTCGACGGTCGTCTCGTACGATTCGTCGATGGAATCCTGGAGTCCCAGCAGCCTATAGCCACCAAAGGCATTCAAGTAGGGCAGCAGCGCATTCTTCGCCTTCCGGAGGTGGATGCCCGCCTGCTCCAGGCGCAGGCGCTTGTCCACGAGATCCGTCCGGTACTCGAGCGCGTGCACCACGTTCAGGACCGGGTCCGCGAACGAGGGCACCGGGGGAAGTTCCGTCGGCACCATCCGCGTTTGAAGATATGGCCCGACGTCCCGGAACATCAGCCTCTTGAGATCGTTCTGTGCCTCCCGGAGCGCCCTGTCGGCCTCGATGACGTTCTGCGTCTGGGTCGCGACCTCGGTCCGGGCCTGCGATACGTCCAGGGGGGACATGACGCCGATGTTCACGCGCGTCTCGTTGTCCTTCAGTAACTGGGTCGCCAGATCGAGGGCCTCCTGGCGAGCGGTCTGATTATCGCGGCGGAAAATCAGCTCGACGTAGGCATTCAGCACATCGGCGACCGTCCGGCTCACCTGGTACTGTAGTTGGGCATCCGCGGCCTCCGCGCCCTTGCGCGCGATTCGTATCTCGGCCATCTGCACGCCGGGACCCGCGTCCCTTAGCAACGGTTGCGTGAGGGTGATGCCCAGATCGCTGCTCCACCGGCTCTGAAAATTCGCGGCCACCCCCTCGTGGTTGTTTGCCGCCGACGCAATGTCATAGGATAGCCCCGTCGGAAGCAATCCGCCGAGGGACCCCTCATATCGTGTGTACTCATTCTCGTCCGACCGCCTGCCGCCCGGAATCCGGTCCGCGGGAAAGATGGGCGATGTCGCGTCCTCCCACTCGGCGGACATCCCCAGCGAGGGCTCGAAACGACCGCGCGCCGCCATCCAGTCCGCCCTTTCCAGCTGGGGCGCAATCCGATCAACCTGCAGCTCGAGGTTCTCCTCAAGCGCCCTGGCGATGCAATCCTTCGGACTGACGCTCATGACCGCCGACGAATCATCGGTGGCCGCGGGCGGCGTGCTGGGCGCGGCGGGCGCCGTCCCCGGGCTGGCGATTGCCGCACCGGGACCCGCGGGTGGCGTTCCGGGATCCACCGGTGGCGCCGCCCCGAAAAGTGAGGCCGCTATCAGCGCTGTGAAACTGGCGCCAGACATTGCCGCCTTGTATAGACGGTTCCGGATGCGATATCCAGCCACTTGCGCGCGCCCCTTCGGCCGATCACCGGGAACCGGCCGCATCCCCTCCCGCCTCACTAGCCTCCTGCCCCCAGTTCGCCAGCGCGCGCTTGAGATCCTCGACCCCGTCACCTCGCTCCGCGGATATGCGAATCACCTTGCGCCGGTATCGTCGGCGAAACACCTTCAGGTGGACCTCGGCGGCGGGCAAGTCCATTTTATTTGCCACAACCAGAAAGGCCTTCTCCGCAAGCCCGCGGCCATGGCGCTTGAGCTCATCGCGCAACTGCCGGAAGTCGTCGGTTGGATCTCGCCCTTCCGAGCCGGCCATGTCCAAAACGAAAATCAGCGCGCGGCAGCGCTCAATGTGCCTCAGGAATTCGTGCCCAAGGCCCACGCCGCGATGCGCGCCCTCCACTAGCCCCGGCACGTCCGCGACCGTGTACCTCTGCCAGTCGTCCTTCATCACGACCGTGCCCAGGTTCGGTCCCAGCGTCGTGAATGGATACGGCGCCACCTTCGGCCGCGCCAGCGATATCGCCCTGAGCAGCGTCGACTTGCCCGCGTTCGGGAATCCCACGAGCCCGAAGTCCGCCATCGTTTTGAGCTCGAGATAAAACGTTCCCCGCTGCCCCTCCTCGCCCGGCTCATGCTCGGTCGGGGTCCGATTGGTCGCCGACTTGAAATGGACGTTGCCGCGCCCTCCGCGTCCCCCGCGACACAGCGTGAAACGCGTCCCCTCTTCCACCAGATCCTGGACGAGGGGCAGCCCATCGCGCTCCGGATCGGGACGCGGTCCTCTCGCGCGATACTCACCCCCCTCGACCACGTCGGGCAACCGATAGATCACCGTGCCCTGCGGCACCTTCACCACCACCTCGCACGCATTGCGCCCGTGCTTGTCCCCCCCCTTCCCGTGACCACCGTGCCTCGCCTTCAGAAGAGGGGCGAATTTCAGATGGGAGAGGTCCGACACATTCCGGTCCACTTCCAGCACGATGGCGCCGCCCTCGCCGCCGTCCCCTCCATCCGGCCCGCCGCGCGGAATGAATGCCTCCCTCCGGAAACTCCGGCACCCGTTCCCACCGTCTCCCGCCACCGCGGTTATGATCACGCTATCGACAAACACTATCCCGCCTCCATCGTGGACCTGCGGACGGCCGTTGACCTGCCGCCACCGGGCCCCAGATTCTCTCTGCCGTGTTCAGCGCGCTACAGAACGTTTTGATACCCGACCCCTGGCAGATGGAGGCCATATCGGCGCTCCGAAGCGGCTCGGATGTCATCATCGACGCACCGACGGGCGCCGGCAAGACCTTCGTTTTCGAAAAGTTCATCGAGGGGGGCGCCTGCGGCAGAAAAGCCTTTTACACTGTTCCCACCCGGGCCCTAGCCAACGACAAGTTTTCGGAGTGGCGCGCCCGGGGCTGGCGCACCGGCATCATGACGGGCGATGTCGCCCACGCCACAGACGCCCCGATCGTCGTGGCCACCCTCGAGGCGGCACAGGGTGCACTGCTCGAAGGGGTGGTCGCCCGCACGGTCGTCATCGACGAATACCAGTGGATCATGGACCCCAATCGCGGAAACCATTACGAGGGCGTGATCATTTCTCTGCCAAAGGAAATCCAGCTACTGCTCCTGAGCGGCTGCGTCGCCAATCCCGACGAGATCGCCGCATGGCTGCGGCGCCTCGGCCGCGATGTCCGCGTCGTCCGCCACGCGGAGCGCCCCGTGCCCATCGAAGAAGTCGACCTCGACGACCTCTCCAGGCGACCTCCCGCCGGAATCGCCGGATACTGGCCGACCCGCATCGCCGCGGCCCTCCGGGAGGACCTCGGGCCCATCCTCATCTTCGCCCCTCATCGGCAGGATGCCGAAAGGCTCGCGCGTCAACTCGCGCGAACGCTCCCGGTGCCGGACCCGCTTTCTCTCACCGATGAACAGCGCGCGCTCTTGAATCCAGCCCTCGAACGTTTCCTCCAGTCTCGGATCGCCTATCACCATAGCGGCCTGAGCTTCGAACAGCGGGCCGGCGCGATAGAACCCCTCGCCAAGACCGGACAACTCCGGGTCGTGGTCGCCACACTCGGGCTCAGCGCCGGCATCAATTTCTCTCTCCGGTCGGTCCTGATCACGCGCGACAAGTTCTCCGCCGAGGGAATCGAGTGCGAGATCGCACCCCACGAATTGCTGCAGATGATCGGGCGCGCCGGCCGCCGCGGGCTCGACGAAATCGGTTACCTCCTCGCATGCCACGACTCTCCGCGCCTCGCGCAGGCAAGACCGCTCCGCCTCCGCCGGGCCCCCGCCCTGCCCTGGGCGTCCCTGCTGCGCCTCGCCGCGGCGGGCGAGGATCTCCGCATTGCGGCACCCCGTTTCGCCAGGAACTTGCTCACCCGCGACCCTCCCCGCATGGGCGTCGAGCGCACCGCCAGTATCGCCGCCGAAGATCTCCCGTGCCATCTCGCCACCGACACCGGCCGCGCGCGCCTGGTCCGCCGCACGCGCCGCCCCTTCCGCGCGTGCGCCACTTGCACGCACCGGAACGAATGCCTCAGCCTCGGACCCGAGCCTTCTCTCATTTGGCAGTGGACGTGCATTGGCCTGTTGGACCGTGATCTCAGGCTCACCGATCGCGGCCGCATCGCCTCATTCTTCGTCGGCCCCGAGGGAATTGCGATCGCAGCCGCCATCGAGGACCCCCTCTATCCACCCGAAGACCTTCTCCTCGACCTCTCCAACCTGTTCGCCGGCGAGAGATTCTGCGGTGACGAACCCCGCTGGTCCGGCCGCCTGGCGCACGCGTGCCAAAAGGCCTATGGCCGGTTCTCTATCGAGGGGTACCTCACATTCGGGGTGCCGCCTCAATACGGTGCAGGTGCATCCACTGTCCTGCGCGAACTGATCGACGGAGACCGGCGACGTGGCCAATTGACCACCGACCACTCTGGAATCGGCGATATCGAGCGCCTTCGAACCGACTGGCGCAGTCTACTCCGCCAGATCGCGGCCGCGCCCGATTGCGCAAATCCCCGCTGGTCACACCTCAAAACGCTCGCCCGCGAACGCGTCGGGCCCCTTGACCGCAGTGAACCACTCGTCGCCAAACTGCCCGCGCTCACCCCAGACCAGCGCCGACCCATTTCCCACCGGCTCAGGTGGGCGCGCTAACTCGAAAATTCAGATGCCGGGTAGCAGGAGCCTGCTTGCAGGCGATCCGATGCGCGAATCGCGCGCGAGCGCACTCCCACGTCCCATTTTCTTCCCCGGTGATGGCCCGCCGCGCGGGGCATGGGATCTAGTCCGCATATTCCACGCGAACGCGTCAGCGTCTGCCGACCAGGGCCAGCCATTCCCTTGCGACCGCCGCGTCAGCTCACCGCTGCTTCACTTCATACGCGATCACTCGCCCGCCCCGAAACGTTACCGTCGCCCGGGTGTAGTCCTCTCGCCAGGTCACATCGTACGGCGCAAACCCGTACGGCACGAAGACATGCCGCCTATGGTGACCACCGGCCCAGAATCCGCCCACCGGCGCATACGACATCGCATACCGACTCCGATAGCCCCGATAGACCCACGTCTCGGATTCCCCGCCGGAATCTTCCCGACGGAACGTGTCGTCAGGATCGCCCCAGGCGATCTGCACCATCGGTTTGGTGAATCCCCTCGCAATCTCCCCCCCCTCGATCTTGTGCCTGATATCCGCAGGATAGGTCTGCAGCAGCGCCTGGTTCTTCGCGACCCTCGACTCGAGCGTGGCGCAGCCGGTCAGAACCACCAGGGCGAATGGGAGCCCTCGCACGAACCATCTCATGCGCCTAACATAACACAGAATCTGGCCCCGGCGCCAGCGGGTCGTCTCACAGCCCGGCGATCAGATCCTCGAGCAGCGACGTTTCGTAGAATCGCCTCAGCAGGTCCCTCGCCCCCGCACTCGTGGTCAACCGTCCCTCCAGCACGGCCTTGCGCACCGCGGGCAGCGCCTCTTGGACCGCCGCATTCTGATAGAAGCTGTCGTACAGATGCTGCTCGATCATCTCGACCATCCAGCTGGTGCGCTGTTTCTGTCTTCGCTCCACATAGGCGCCCGTCCGCAACATCGTCTCGCGGAAGCGCCGGACCATGTCCCAGATCTCGGGGATCCCAGCGCCTTCGATAGAGGAGCAGGTCAGAACTTCGACCCTCCAGCCGGAAGTCGGCGGGCCCAAGTAGCGAAGCGCCCTAGAATACTCGATCTTTGCCGTCTCCGCCGCCACCTTGTTCTGGCCATCCGCCTTGTTGATCGCGAGCCCATCGGCCAGCTCGATGATCCCCTTCTTCATCCCCTGGAGCTCGTCACCCGCCCCCGCCAGCAGCAGGACCAGAAAAAAATCGACCATCGCCCGGACCGCCGTCTCGCTCTGCCCGACGCCCACCGTCTCAACCAGTATCGTGTCGCACCCAAAGGCCTCGCATAGCACGATGGTCTCCCGACTCTTTCGCGTCACGCCGCCGAGATTCCCAGCCGAAGGCGAGGGCCGAATAAACGCATTGGGGTGGCGCGAGAGCCTATCCATCCGGGTCTTGTCGCCCAGGATGCTGCCGCCCGTCAAAGTGCTGCTTGGGTCCACCGCTAGGACCGCGACCCTGCGCCCCATGTCACAGAGATGCATGCCAAAGGCCTCAATGAACGTGCTCTTGCCCACCCCAGGCACTCCGGTGATCCCGACGCGAATGGAGTCCCCGGCGTGCGGCAAGAGTCTCGTGACCACTTCCTGCGCCAGATCCGTGTGCCCGGGCGCATTGCTTTCCACAAGCGTTATGGCGCGCGCCAAGACCGCCCGGTCGCCCGCAAGTATCCCCCGCACATAGTCTTCGGCCCCCAGCCTCCGGCGCATTTGTGCCCGGGGAACGTCCTCGGGTCCGGGACCCATCCGTTCCCGGGCCATTCCCGCGTTCTGGGGATCTTCGTTCATCCGGATGGTGGCGTTGCTGCCGATGACGTTGCGCGCCCTCGAGCCTCGTGTCGAGTCACCTCACCCGATCACCCCACCGCCTACAGGACGCGCGGCGCATCGCTCCACAACTCCTCCAGGCCATAGTGCAGGCGCAGCGCGTGCTGGAAAACGTGGACCACGACATCGCCGTAGTCCAACACCACCCAGTTGCTTCCCCGAAGCCCGTCGATCCCGCGCGGCCGTCTCCCCATTCCCTCTCTGAGTCGCTTCTCTATCTCGTCGGCGATCGCCCTCAACTGGGGTTGAACGTCTCCCGAACAGACGACAAAATAGTCGGTTACCGAGGACAGCCCCCGCATGTCCAGAATGACGACATCCCTCGCATTCTTCTCGTCGGCGCCGTCCCGACAGCGCCGCGCCAACGCCAGCGACGCATCCCCCTCGTCGCGCCTCCTTCGCGCCTGACTCATTTCCGCCTCGCCTCTTGCAGTTTCACCACCGCCTCCAATCCCCTGCGCATCTCGCTGTCGCCGCCCAGTTCCAGGGCCCGCTCGTACATCTGCTTCGCGCGATCCAACATGCCGCGCACCCAGAAGTGCCGGGCCAGCCACCCGTGGATCCGCCAATTGCGCGGCTCCGCCTTCAGCGCCTGCTGGTAAAGCATGAACGCCTCGGGATAACGCCGGAGTGTGTCGCAGGTCATCGCCTGCTTTACCGTGGCCGTGACCTCCCACGGGTTGTTGCGGCGGGCCACCAGATAGTACGAAAGCGCCCGCGCGCCGATGCGCGCGCGCTCCGTGACGTCCCCGCTCTTTGCCGCCAACACCCGGAGGTAATCCCCGGCCAGTTCGGCGGCGCTGTCTTGCCGCGGATCCCACCGCAGCGCACGGTCCGCCAGCGCGATCGCCTCGTCGTGTTGAATCTGCCCCTCCTGCTGGTGCGCCACCAGCCAATAGGCGTTGCCGACGCCGTTCCTGACCGCGGTCACGCAAAACCAACCCAGCAGCAGGGCGAAAACGATGATGACCGTCCACCGGGCCACCGCGTGCCCTTCCCCGGGCGGTTCCCCGTTGCCCGCAAATCTCAGCGGGAGCGCGGCAAGCACAAAAAAGGTCACCGCATTGCCGGGGATGTGCATGTTGAAATCCACCACGGAGTGAACGAGGATCGCCACGGCCGCCGCCACCGATCCCGCCCAAAGGGCCAAATCGTTCCGCCGTTCGATCCGCCGCCTTGCCCGAGCCAGCCCCAGGGCCAGAGAACACAGAAACCCTCCGACGATGGCCGCCCCCACCAGCCCATAGTCACAGACCAAATTCAGATAGTCGCAGTGTGTGAAACGGGCCCGCGTCTCGCCGCACTCGGGTCCTTGAAATCGCGGGTGTACATACTCGAACGTGGCAGGTCCCGTCCCGAAAATCGGCGCCTCCGGAATCATCTTGAGCGCATCGCGATAGAGCGATGTGCGAACATCGATCCCGGGTCCTCCCATCTGGCCGAGCCGCGCCCGCGCCAACGGAGAGGCCAGCAGCCAGATGCCGAGCGCCGCCAAGAACGCCCCCACAACCAGCGCCGGCCTCGCCCATCCCACGCTCGTCCCCCGCGATGCCACCACCAAAAGCACCAGCAACGCCGCACACGTCGCGATCCAGCCACCCCGCGACACCGATAGCAATATCCCGGCCGCGATCACTCCTCCCCCGAAAAACAGCGCCGCCTTCGCCCATTTCGGGAATTTCGAGAAAAGCGCAAAGGCCAGCACGATGGCCAGGCCCATCTCCAGATAACCACAGAAGTGGTTTGGACAGTTGAAGGTCCCGCCTGCCCTCATGCCATATGCGGGCGCCCTCGGCACCCCAAATGCGATGAAGGGACTCGCCCTGAGCCACTGGATCACCGCGTAGGCCGCCTCCATGAACGCGAGCGCCCCCACGGCGAGCGCCACGGCCCGCGCATGTTTCGCCCCGGGCAAATGCCTCCATGCCGCATAGAAGACGATCGCGTACAGCACGATCAACAGGATCTCCCTGCGCGCCACCACCTCCGAAGGCGCAAGCGCATAGTGCGCCGCCGCATATCCCACGAACAGCCAGATGGCCACATCCAGCCCGCCGATGCGCAACCCACCCCGCGGCGCCCGCACGAATCGCACCAGCACCGCGACGCCCAACAGCACACCGGCGCCCTGCATCACCGCCTGCGACCACGGCCGAGTCGCCCCAAAAAGCAAGGGCCCCGCTGCCAGCAGGGCCAACAACAACAGGAAGACGGCCTCGCCCCCGTTCACCCCGCGCGCGCGCGCCACATCCACCCCCCCGCACAATCCGCCAGACCGCCCGCCCAGCACGCCTTTCCCTCCCACGTGCGCGATCACCCGCTCACCCCCCGCCCATGCCTCCGCCACCCTTCAAGCGCGATCACGAGCATGCCAGAGCACCGTGCCACTCAGAAAATGCTCCGCTTCACCTCGACCGTGTCGCCCGGCTTCAGCGGCAGGTCTTGGCTCGGTTCCTTCAATGCCCGTCCGGCATGCACCTCCACCACCTCGTTGCCCCGATGCACGCGCACCGCCCTCTTGTTGGCATAGTCCGTGAATCCCCCCGCGGCGGCGATCGCCTTGAGCATCGTCAGATCGCTCGTGTACAGCACCCGCTGGGGCATCCGCACTTCCCCCATCACGTTGATATAGCGACCGCCAACCAGCACCGACACCTTCGGATCGGTGAAAATCCTCTGCGCCTTGTACATCTCCTCGATCTCGCGCTCCAGCGCCCCGGTCGATTTCCCCAGCGCCCGAATCGGCGGCAGGTGCGGCATCGCGATCGTCCCCTGCTCGTTGAGCGAAAAATCCAGCGATGCCTCCTCCGGGGCCGGAACACCCTTCAGTTGCACCTGCACGTAATCACCAACGCGCAACACGCTCGCGCTCCCGCCGTCACCCGCGCCAGCCGACGCGCTGAATGCCTGCTGCGGTCTCCCCCCGCGCCCCGCATCCGCCCTCCCGCGGGCCGCAGGCTCTGCCGCTGCCCCGCCCCCTCCTCCAGCCCCGGGGGAATAGTAGACCGTTCCATCCCGGTCCACCTCGGCATTGGCAAAATGCGGGGTCCTCGGCTCGTCGGCCAGCGACGCGGCCCCCACTCCCAGCGCTTCGTCCAGCGAGGAACCCGAACGGGTCGTCTGGCACCCCGAAAACGCGCATAGCGCCAGGACCACCGCACCAGCCGCCCGCACGCTAGTAATCTTCAGCCCCTCCGTCTGGCCCCCCGGCAACGTGCGCCTGCGGGCCCACCGATTTCGCGACCCGCCGCTGCGCCTTGCCATCACCGTTGTCCGTGCGCTGTCCATAGTAATAACCGTATCCGCTGTAGTAACTGTAGGTATCATCCCGCCGCGTGTCCACACGGTTGAGCACCACACCCACAACACGCCCTCCCACCTGCTCCACGGTCTGGCGGACCCTCTGGCAGATCGAGATCGGGTAGCGCCGATATTGCACCACGATGACCGTCATGTCCACGCCCCTCGCAAGCACCGAGGCGTCGCTCACCCCCAAGATCGGGGGCGCGTCCAACAACACCCAATCGTAGCACGATTTCAGGTCCGCCACGATCTCCGCCATCCGCTCCGAATTCAGCAGCCCGATCGCGGCATCCGAATGCACCCCGCTGGGCATGAAGTGCAGGGTCTCCAGCGGCGTGCCGAAAATCACGTTCTCCAGGCGAGGCTTGCTCGTGAGCAGCGCCGAAAGGCCCGTGTGGTTCTCCACCCCGAAGATCTGGTGGAGCGTCGGGCGCCGCAGATCCGCATCGACCATCAACACCCGCGCCCCGCCCTGCGCCATCGTCCACCCCAAATTGAAAAGCGTCGTCGACTTGCCCTCGCTCGGCCCGCCGCTGACCATCGTCAAGGAGTTGGCCGTCATGTCCGGGCGCACCGCGTCGAGCCTCGCCCGCAGGATGCGATAGGATTCCCCCGCCGGAGACGCCGATCCCATCACGTTCAGCGGGCCCGCGCCCTCGGGCACAACCGCCAGCACCGGCGCACCCACCGCCTTCTCCACCTCGTCGATGGTCTTTACGCTGGTGTCCAAATACTCGATGAAAAACGCCGTCCCTAGTGCGAGGATCCCGCCGACAACCACCGCCAGCGCCATGTTCAGCCACCAGTTCGGCTTCACGGGCCGTGGCATCGCCTCCGCCTCGCTCCGGATGATGATCGGTGTCCTCGGGATCTCTGACTCCACCGTCGCCTGCTGGTAGCGCGCCTGCATCGCCTCGTACATCTGTTGCTGGAACTCGTAGTTCCGCTGGGCCTCGCGGAATGGCACGAACCGGTCGCTCTTCTCCGAAATCGTCTTCTTCCGGAATTCTTCGAGCTGCCGCTTCATCTCCTCCAAACGCGTGCGCGCCGACGCGACCTGCACCTCCAGGCCCTTGCGCAGACCGGTGAGGTTCCTTTCCAGTTGCTGCCTGAGCTGGGTCTGCATCGCCTCCAGGGCAATCACCTTCGGGTGATTGATGCCATAGCCCTCCTTTCGCAGCGACGCCAACTGTCCCTCCACCGTGATGAGTTGGCTCCGGATGAGCTGGATGTTGTCGTCCCGTATGTTCAGCGTCACCAGCGCGCTCTCAAAATCTTTGTCGGTCAGGCCCTGCACCTGCTTGTACCGCTCTTCCGTCTCCAGCAGCATCGTCTGCGCGTCGTTGACCTCGGACTCCTTGCGCTGGAGGATCATGTCGTTCATCGGCATGGCCTCCGTGCTCCGCATCAGCCCGCTGCCGGGAATCTCCGAGATCCCCAGCTCCTTCCGAAGCCTCTCGACATCGGCCTTTGCCTGATTGCGCGCCTCATCCTGCTTCTTCAACTCCTCGTCGAGGCGCTCCAGCCCCCTCCCCGACTGCCCCTTGGTCTGCTGCAGGCGGTTGTTCTGGTACGACGCCGCGATCGCGTTGGCTATCTCGACCGCCTCGCCCGGACTGCGGCTATCGACGCGGATCTCCAGCAGCGAACTGTTCCGGCGCTGCACCACGTCGAGCGCGCCCTGAAGAAGCATGTACGTGTAGTCCTTGGGGTATCCGCCCGACTCGTACCCGTCCCGCTTGCCCCACCGCGCCCCCAGCTCCAGCTGCTCGATCACGGGATAGAGGACGTCCTTTTGCCGAATGTTCTCGAATTGGGTCTGCAGGAAGTACGGGTCGTAGACCCCCCGGCGACCGTCCTTCTCAAAGACATCCATGTCCTTGCCTTCCGCCACCACCTCAATCGTCGTCCAGGCCCGATAGGTCTTCGGAAGAAATGCCGTGGCCACGGCCGCCGCCGCCACCACCACGATGAATATGGACAGGACAAGCGCCTTACGCCCCCAGACCACCCGCCAGTAGTCGAGGAAATGCAGACCAGCCTCTCCTGATCCCGAGATCATGATTATCCGGCGCGCCGGACGCTGCGCCCTACCGGCCCGCGACCCCCGCGCGCTCAATACGTGCCACGCAACCCGATGTAGTACCGGTTGCGGTCATAGTCGCGACCAGGCAGCTCGCTATCCAGGTGCGAGAAAATATAGCCCAGTTCGGCCGAAAAATGCTCGTTGAAGGTGTAGCTCAACGCCGCGTCCAGATACATGGAGAATTCGCCGAAGTCCTGCGCCACCACCTCTCCCCACGCCCCATCGTCGATGGTGTTCTCGGCATCGTACTCACCCCACGAGAATGCGGATCCCACCCTGAGACCGAAATCCGGCGTGAATGCGTGGTAAACATTCAGGCCGATCGTGTCGTTCATCTGCACCGTGTAGGTTCCGACGTCGGTCAGGCTGAGCGAGTGGGAGTAGAACAGGCTCGCCGAACTGTTCGGCGCATAGCTGTAGGATGTGTTCAACGAGAAGTAGGGCGCAAGCGAGTCGTCCCCCTGATCGAAATTGCGCATCTCTGCGCCGCCGCGCGCGGACACCAGCCAAACGTCCGAAATCTTGTGGTCGACCCCGCCCATTAGGAAGTGCGAGTGCGAGGACTTCGGCAACCCGTCATACTCCACCAGGTTGAAGCGGTATGCCAAGACTCCCACGGTCGTCGGAAGCACCTGCCACCGGTTCTCCAGATTGAAGGTGTGCTCCATGCGATCCTCGCGATCCGAGATCTCGCCGTCATCATAATCGATGACCCGGTTGTCATACTCCAGCGTGTTGCCGAAGCGCGGAAGCCACTGGAAGCGCGCAAAGGTGCTGAAGTCATTGATCAGATAGTTCCCGTCCACGAACCGCGTCGTCGTCGGGGAGCGCAGATCTGGCTCGTAATTGTAGACCAGCCGATCCCGCACATCGACGTCAAACCGCTCGGTGAAAGTGTGCGCGATCCGACCGACAAACTCGTGCGAGAAGTTCACGTCGTCGCCCGGCCGATCCCAAAAATACGTCAGCCCGAATGTGTACCTCGCGCTGATCAGCGTCCGGTCCATCGGGTAGTTGAAGATGAAGGTCGGGATCACCTGCGATTTCCAGGACTCCTGCCTATTAACCTCCTGCGTGTAGACGTTGTCGTCGTACTCCTGCCTGACCTGCGCCGAGATCGTGAAGGGCTTTCCCTTCTCTTCGGTCGGCAGCGACACGTCGTACTGCGCGCACACCGGAAAACCGCACCAGATCATCGGCGCGGCCAGAAGCCATCGAGCCAATCTCATCGACACAGACGTTAGGCGCCCAAGCGCTTCTCTGTCAACCCCAAGTCTCACATTTTCAAAGGATCCTCGCAAAAAAATCGCCGCCCAAAAATAGGCCAATTTTGCGCCGCCCGCGAGAACGCGCCCCCCCCCCGGGAAACCGTGGAGGCAAGGGGATTCGAACCCCTGACCTTCTCATTGCGAACGAGACGCTCTACCAACTGAGCTATGCCCCCGGTCAATGGGAGAGCACTTTAGCCGAGGCCCGGGCGCCGCGCAAGCAAAACTGGATTAACACCCATGGACCGGCGCCGGATCCCCCGCGATCAAGCCACCCGAAAGAGCGGACGATCCAAGACCGGAAACCTCGGATGCCGGAACCGCCCCAGTTCGTCCGGGGTTGCCTGCCGGGTTACGATCTTGAGCAGGGGCTTGGGACCACGGGGATCGCGCAGCGCCCGAATCACCAGACCCGGCGGCACGTCGTCCCAGATCAGCGACCCGTCATCGTCGGCACGTTCCGCGAAGCGTTCGGCCGGCACATCCAGCAGTTCCCCACCCTGGCGTCGCCACCACCCCAAGATCTCCCCCCTCGCGAACCCGGCCCATGGCAACAGCAGGGGCCCCCCTGCCGAGATTGCGCGGATCTCATCGCCCGGCTTGTGGATCACGCCCCCGACTTCAAAACGCGCGCACATCGCTGGCCCCCTAAGAAGCCGGGACAAGCGCCAGCCCCGCCACGCCCGCCACCGCGATCACCGCCCCCAATATGCAGCGCCGCGACGGCCTGTCCCGCTCCATCAACCACGCCAGGGGCATCACCGCGATCGGCGTCGCCGCCACGATCGCCAGCACCACGCCGCTGGGCGTGGTCGCCAGCGCCCACTGATAGCACGCCACGCCGATCACCGCCCCCGAAAGGGCGTTGCCCAGTACCCAAGCCATCGCGACCGGAACCTTTTCACGAGGCAGATCCTGCAACCGACTCTTTGAAAAAGGCCGCCGAAAAACCCGGATGAGGACGAACACGATGGCCGCCACGATCACGCCGGGCCATATCCGCTGGTACGTCGCCGTCAGGGCATCCAGATGAAAACCCGCCCTCGCGCACTCCGAAAAACCCTTCCGGCTCAGCACCGCCCCGCTCGCCTGCCCCACCGCGGCCAGGCACCCAAACGCCACCCCCGAGTTCAGGGGACCCCGCCCAGGACGCTCGCCCTTCCTCGGCGCCAGCACCAGCGCCACCCCGCACAACACCGCCGCGCCCAGGATGAATTGTATCATCTCGATCCGCGTGCCCAGCCACCACCACTCGACGCACGCCGCCATCGGCGCGGCCAGGCATTGGCAGAGGAGGATCGACATGCGTGAGCCGATGCGATCATAAGCCTCGTAGAGCGCCACGTCGCCCATCCCAAAACCGATCAGCCCACCCAGCATGAATGTCCCCAACGCCGGCCCCCCAAAACCCTGTCCCAGGGTGTGCGCATACGCCGCCAGCGCCAACGACGCCACCACCAACCGCACGAAATTCGCGTTCGCGGGACCGATCAGCGACGCGGATCGAGTCCCCGCCGCAGCAGAGGCCGCGAAAAAAAAGGTCGTCAAGATCGCCGCCAGCATGCCCCGCTTCAATGGCAGAACCCGCCGCCTTTTCAATCGCCGAATCCACCGCCAAAAAATTCTCTTCCCAACCCGCGCAACCCGCGCTTGATTTCGGTGTTTGGCAAGACACGGCCCCATGAGCTTCTGGCGCCAGCTGCGATGGATGGCAGCCGCGATGCTTGTCTGCGGCGCGTTACCGGCGTGGTCGCAGGTCGTCCGCAGCACCTGGGAATCTGGCTCGCTCCCGTCGCCCCCGGCCCCATGGCTGCTCGCCCCGGGCGACCCTGGCTCGGTCGCCCTGCCCAACCTCGTCCAGTTCGGTATCATCCCGCCCTCGGACCCACCCTCCCTCGCCGTCACGGTATTATTCTCCGAGACCAGAGGCACCGCCCTTCGCGCCTCATGGACCACCGCCAAAGGCGTCACCACCACGCTGTCCAACGACCTTTTCGAGGGCATCGGCATGGACAATCGCCGCACCCTTCTCATCCCCGCCGCCCTCCTCGACGCGCCGGGCGCCCTCACCTTCGAGGATCCCAACGGCACCATCCACCTCATCAGCGCCATCTTCGAGTGGGTTCCAGCGCGCACAATCTGGGTCGCCCCGGGGGCCGCGGATGCCGCATTCGTCACCAGCGAACACGATGTCCTCGACATTCAGAGTCTCGTTGGTGGCCCATCCGACTCCCCCCCCGATCACTGGTCCGGCCAGATTCTCAGGGGCTGTCTGTACGATCAGCCCGTCCAACTCCCCCCCCAGACAGCGTTCGAGTTTAACCTGGAAAAAACCCCTTCCCGCCTGCGCCTCGAGGCCCTGGTCTCGGGCCTGCCCCCCGATGCCGTCGCCCGCGTCTTCCTCAACGGCTCGTACGCGGGTCCCCTCCAGATCGAGATCCCACCTCTCACTGACCCTGGCTATAAGGCCGGCGCATTCATAGGATGGCGCAAGGCCGCCTCCCTCCCTGCTCCCCACCTCCTGGTCCCCGGCCTCAATCGCATCTGGTTCGATTGGGACACCGGGGGCTCGCCCAAACCCGCCTACCTCGGCATCAAAGACCCAATCCTCGAAATCGATTACTCGGGCGCCAACTCCCCTTGAACCACCAACCCCTGGGTCCCGTCGCAACTATCGGACAGCCATGAGATACACCATACGCTCGACCGCGCCGCGCGGCTTCACGCTCATCGAGATGATCCTCGTCATCGGCATCATGGCCGTCATCGCCGGCGGCGTCGCCTACTCGCTCGCGAGAACCGGCGGGACGTTCAAACTCGCCCAGGCCGAGAACGACATCAAGACGATCGAAAACGCCCTGAGCCTCTACGAGATCAATGCGCAGCGCCTGCCCACCACCGACCAGGGCCTGGAGGCCCTGGTCCTGCGCCCGGCAACCCCCCCCCAGCCGCGGCGCTGGGCCCAGGTCCTTGAAAAGGTTCCCCTCGATCCGTGGAAACGCCCCTACCAGTATCGCAACCCCGGCAAGTTTAACCCCCAGGGCTATGATGTATTCTCATGGGGCGACGACGGCGTCGAGAGCGTTGACGATATCGGCAACTGGCCCACCGGCGACGAGGCAAAATAGCCGCCCGCAACCGGCCTGGCCCATGTCCCCACACGAACCCGTCGGCCCGCAAGAATGCCGGCGGCCTGACTCGAGAATTCCGTTTGCTCGCAAGAGCGGTCAGGGGACGGTCCGCGCGAAAGGCTGGCGCCCCTTCCCAGCATCCGGCACCACGCCCCGCGTCTCGGAGCCGGCGCCCCTTCCCGGCATCCGGCACCACGCCGCCTCCGCGCGTGACGTCCCGCCGGCAACGGCCACACCGGGGCGCGGGTGGGGCAGCCTGCCGGCGGCCTTTGCTAATCGCCGGATCCGATCCGCGCACATCTGGCTGCGCCACGGCCCCTCCAGGGCCTTCACGCTGCTCGAGATGATCATGGTCATGACCATGATCGCCATCCTCGCCACCTCCGCCGCGCTCGCCATCTCGACCCTCGCCAAAGACGAGATCCTGCGCAAGTCCGCCCAGCGGTTGCGGGTCTTCGCCAAAACCGCCCAGCGCGAGGCATTCGTCGAGCGCCGTGCCCACCAGATCGTCATGACGGAAACCAACTTCTTCCTGGTGCCCTCCGAAGACCCGGACGACGTCAAACTCGAGTATTTCCTACCCGCCGAAGTCGCTTACCGCATCCGCTTCCGCCTCGACCCCGATTGGCGCCGGCCCGCCGGTGACGTCTGGTCATTCCAGCCCGCCGGCCTCTGCGAGCCACTCGTTGTCCAATTCACCCGCGCCGACGCATGGATCGAGCTCGAGTTTGACCCCCTCACCGGCTCCGTCACCCGCGAGGAATTCCACCTGCCATGACTCGCCGCGCTCGCCCGTCCCGCTCCCGCGCGTTCGTCCTCTTCGAGGCGGTCATCGCCATGATGGCCTTCGGCATCGTTGCGGTCGGCATGGTCTCCCTCCTCAAGCAAATCACCCGCGTCTCCAACGTCGCCCAGCGCGACACCATCCTCCGCCAGAAACTCGATGCCCAGCTCGCCTGGGAGCGCATCAATGGCTTCGAGGAACGCGAGGAGATCACCGAGCCCGATGAGGACGGCGTCGTTTTCGAAACCAAGATCGTCGCCCTCGAACTCGAGAACTACGAC
Organism: Verrucomicrobiota bacterium; assembly: GCA_029560585.1. Lineage (GTDB taxonomy): Bacteria > Verrucomicrobiota > Verrucomicrobiia > JADLBR01 > JADLBR01 > JADLBR01. Next base: position 91,182 of record JAKQKQ010000190.1, read on the forward strand.
GGGGAGAGACTCAGCAATCTCTTCGACGTCACCATCCGCGCCACGTGGACCGAGTCCTACCCGCCGCAAGACCTCACTCTCCAAGAGTATGTCTATCAGCCCTGAGCGAAGACGGTCCCGCGCCGGAATGACCCTGCTGGAGGTCATCCTCGCCCTTGCCGTGCTCGCGATGCTCGCAGCCACCGTATTCCTCATGGTCGAAACAACGATGCGCGCCACCGTCATCATTCAGGAGAGCTGGACGCGCCAGCAGCAAATCGACCGGCTCACCTATCTCTGCCGCCACACCTTCCGGAACCTCCCCAGATCCGCCACCATCACGGGCGGCGTCGAGGACGTCGATGGCAAGGAGATGCCCGTGCTCACCTTCAAAAACCTGCCCGGCCTCGAGGTCTTTGGCAGCTCCGGCCAGAATGAGGAGGAGATCTCTCTCATGGGGATCCCCCGGCTCGGCGGCGGCTATCATCTCGCCGTCCGCATCCTCACCCCGCCTCCCGAGGGTCGCCTCGACGAGCCCACCGAGGACTACATCACCCTCATCCAGGACCTGGCCGTCCTCGAGTGGCGGTTCTTCCAAACCGGCGACGAGGAATGGCGCTACGAGTGGACCGATGAGCAGAGCCGCCCCTCCCTCATTCAGCTCGTCCTCATGGCCATCGAAGAGAGCCGCACCAATCGGGCCACGTTCTGGATCCCTGTCCGCCAGGCCGTGTTCCAAGAATCAGACCAGTCGGTGCCATCCGGCGGCTCGCCCAACTCGCCACAAAACCCAAACCCATCCCAACCCAACCGCCCCGGCGGTGGCTCAGGAACCCCCCAGACGCCAAACCAAGGGGGCCAAGGGCCCATGCCATGACGCTGAGGACCGCCCACATTGTCGGCCGCCGCGGCTCGGCACTCTTCATGGTCCTATGGGTCATCGCACTGATCTCCTTTCTCACCCTCGGCCTCATCGAACTCATGAAAATCGACATCGACATGGAAATCGTGCGCTCCAAAGACTTCCGCGCCCGCCAGCTCGCGGAATCCGGCATCGCCATAGCCACGCACCCCTCCATCGAGCGCTACGACCCCCTCCTGTTCCACGAGTTCGATGAGGGCGAATCGTACGACGTCCGCATCGAGAGCGAGGATGCTCGCCTGAACATCAACCGGATAATGCAAAGCGGGGATACCGACATCCTGCGCCGCCTTTTCACCCACTGGGACCTCACCCAGAGCGAGATCGACGACGTTCTCGCCGCCATGGAGGACTGGTTTGACTCGGACGACCTTCCCCGGCTCAACGGCGCCGAGTTTGAGGAGTACATCGAGGCCGGCCGACACCGCGGCCCCGGCAACGCCCCCTTCCGCACCCTCGACGAACTCCGCGAGGTCCTCGGCCTGGACGTCCTTTTCGACAAAAAGCCCGACTGGATCGACTTCTTTAGCATCTACTCCAGCGGCCGGGTCAATCTCAACGACGCGCCGATCGACTTGATCCAAGTCATCTGTGGCGTCACCCTTACCCGCGCGGAGTCGTTCGTGCGCCTCCGCAACGGACCCGATCGAGAGGAGCACACTGAGGACGATGTCATGTTCGAAAACCAGCAGGACGCCGCGGCCGCGCTCGGCCTGAGCGCCGACGAATTCCAGTCTTTCGGCAATCAGGTGACCCTGCAGAGTTCCACGATACGGATAACCAGCGTCGGCCGGGTCGATGAGCACGAGCGCACAATCACCGTGATCTTGCGCCGCACGGCCCAGAACCCGACGGCGGAGATGATCGCGTGGGAAGAGGAATGATAGGATGAGCGGCCAGGAAAAGAAAAATGCGGAGGCCTGCCTCGCGCTGCCCTTTGACGGCCATTGGGAACTCTGGGCGCTGCCCAGGGCCGCCGCCCCCAGGCTCCGTGTCCCGCAGGGAGACCCCGCCCGTTTCCCGCTCTCCGCCAACGCCACCCTCGCGCTGCCCACCACCGCCCTCACCTGCCTCCCCCTCTGGCTGCTCACTTCCGACGCCGAACAAATACCCGGCATGATCCGCCTCCAGCTCGAACAGCGCGGCCTCGTGGGCGGCGAGGGCCCCGAACCTGTCCACGCCTTCCGCATCGTGCCGCAGGACACGCACGCCGACCGAAGCCTCGTGCTTCTCGTGCTCCTCAGGGATGACGCCCCAAACGACCTCTGCCGCGCCGACTTCCAGCGGTTCGATGCCGCCCCGCGCTGCCTCAACCTTCCGCCTGATCAGTACACGCTCTGGCGCGAGCTCGATCGCCTCGTGCTCGCGCTCACGCGCGGCCGCGACCCCATCTTCTTCCAGCCCCTTTGCGCAACCGATCCCAGCATCGACCTCTGCACCGAGATCCGGTGCATCCACATGTCCCTCGCCGCCCAGAGAATCGCCCCCGCAAAACCCTCCCTCACCATCTGGGCCGGCGTCGAACCAGCCGCCCTTGAATTGCTCCAGCATGAGCTGGGCTTCCCGGTAACCACCGCCCGCCGCCCCCCGCCACGCCTGCCCGCCCCTGCCTGGAACATCATGCCCCACGCCGTCAGGGCCGAACAGGAGCGCCGCAAGCAGGCCAAGCGCACGTCGGGCATCGTCGCCATCGCAGCTGTCCTGTATCTCCTGGGGATCGGCGCCTTCGTGGCGCACATCGCCCTCCTGAAAAAATCGGTCGAAGCGAGCCGCGTCCAACTTCACGTCGACCAGCCCGCCGTCGAACGGATCCGCGACGCCGCCAGCCGCTGGAACGCCATGGAACTGGCCCTCGACCCGCAACTCAACCCGCTGGAGTTCTTGCTCCAGGCCACCGACGCCATGGCCCCCGAAGGCGTCCGCATGACCCAGTTCCAGCTCTCCGGATACAAGCTCCGCATCGAAGGGGAGGCCCGTCCGCCCACCGCCTTCGTCGCGTACCGGGAGCACATCGAGCACCACGCGTTCTTCAGCGGTTTCCGCTGGGAGCGTGCCGAGCCGGTCATCGAGGCCAACAACATCGCGAAGTTCTCCATCCAGGGATCCCACCCGTATGCGCCCACTGACAAAAAGTGAAAAGCGCCTCGCGCTCGTGCTCGGCCTGCTGCTCTTCGCGGTGGCCAATCTCATCGTCTGGAACTACCTCGCCGGCCTCCGCTCCGATCTCGTCACCGAACAGGCGCGCCAGAGTTCCGCGCAGATGGAGCACAGGACCTGGCTGGGCCAACGGGACCTCTGGATGCAGCGCATGGCATGGCTCGAGACGAATCAGCCTCCCGCGACCAGTCCCAGCGCGCTTCTGGAAAGTGTCCAGCAGGCCGCCCAAAAACACAGCATCGAGGTCAAAGACCCCAAGCTCGTCAGCCCCAATCCTCAGCCCCTGTACATGGAGATCGCCGTGGGCCTCTCCGCGATCGGTTCCATCGAAAACATCGCCGCATGGATCGCCGAAGTCCAGCAACCCACGCTGTTCCGCCTGCTCAAACAGCTCGTCATCAAGCCCGCCGACGATAAAGGCAACCTCCGCGCCGATGTCATAGTCGCCCAGTGGTGCAAACCGGAGGGGACCGTGGACACAAAACCGAAGCCGTGAGGGAGCGTAAGGATGCCAGTTTGCCCTTTGCCCGGAGCCCCGCACGGCTATAATTTACTGTTTTGGCTTTTGGGGGCATAGTATCCCCGTAACCGTGGCGGGCACCCCGGGGTTGTATCTCAGACGATGGTGAACCGAACGACAGAGCATTGGCTGCGGGCGATAATCCTCGCCGCCGCAATGGGCTGTGCCTCCGCCTTCCCCGCACAGGAGTCCACCAAGCGCACCCTCCCTTCACGCCACATCATCTCGAAGACGCACTCAAAGGAACATCATCCCAACGATGAAACCCGGGTCGCGCCAAAACCCCACCATCCCGAAACACCCGCGCCGCACGGCTCTCCCACCGGCCCACAGCCCGGACCCAAGCCCCTCCCCACGGACGAATCCCCAGCCGCAGACGCCGCGGGCCCAAATAACCCGCCACAGTCCCCCACTCCACCACCCGCGGCGGCGCCCGCCCCAGACAACAATGCCCCGGCCTCCTCGCCAAGACCCGCCGCCACCGCCCAGGAAGAATCGATCCTGCCAAATGCCCCCCCTCTCGAACGATTCAAACCGCTCTGGCAGAATTCGCCCTTCGCCCGAAACATCCTCCCCGAGAATAAACCCGTGGTCGCCACAGCCGAATTCACGCTGCTGGGAATTGGCGGCCTCGGCAACAAGTGGTGCGCCCTCGTCCTCGACAAGAAATCTCAACCCCAGCGAAGACTGCTCCTCTTCGACGACGCCACCGAAGGCCAGGACCGCCTCGTTAAGGTCACCGAGTCGCCCAGCCTCGATCAGGTCACCGCAGAGATCGTCGTGGGCGGCGCGCCCTACGTGGTGCGATACGACATCGCCTCATTGAAAGCCCAAGCGGCCACCGCCGGACCAGGACCACAGCACGTTCCGGCACCGGCCATAAAACCCGCTCCAGGCCAGCCGCCGCCCCCCCAGCCATCGGCCTCACCCCCCTCGCCCGTGCGGGTTCTTCCCAGGCGCCGCTACTACCCCTCCTCCAACCCCCAGCGATGAACACTCGCGCTAGCTCGAAAATCCGAATCACCGGACGTGGGAGCCCGCTTTCAGGCGACCCGAATCCAGTGCCAGTGTGCTCGCCAACCCATCGTCATCGACCCGCGTCACCCGCAAACACCCAGACGGCGTTTGACCAACCGACACCCAAGGCCCTAAACTTGTGACTCCAATGATATCAGCCCCCCGGACCCCCGCCATCCGATGGCTCGCCATCGCCGCAGCCCTGCTCGGATTCGGCCTCATCCAGGCGCAGGACAGCGCGGCTCCGGCCCCTAATAAAGTCGAGGCGGCCGCGCCCGTACAGGTCCAAGCACCCGCGCCAAACCCGGCCGCCCAACCGCCTCCCCCTGTCCAGATGCCGCCGCCCCCGCCCCCAAGAATCGTACCCAGCCAAGTCGCCCCCGCCGCCCCCCCGACGATCACACCCCCCCCGGCCACGCCGCTCGCCATGCCCGCGGCACCGGC
>JAKQKQ010000304.1 GCA_029560585.1 Verrucomicrobiota bacterium
GCCCGAGGAGGTGGGGCAGGCCTGCGCCGGCATTCTCCGCACGGCTCCGGGGACCCTGATCAGCGAACTCGAAATCCGCCCTTTGGGCCGCCCGCCAAAACCGTAGCCGGGAATCGCCTGCATCCTGCCCGGCGAGAGGGAGGGCGGGCCGGGGCCGAGGCCTCAGAAATCGATAACGCTCAGCCCGGGAATCGAGGAGTCGAGCGGGATGGTCTCAATGCTGGTCGCTCCCAGTTTGGCCAGCTCGTACCGCACTCTGGGCAGCGGCAGGTCAACGCTGTCGGCCTTCATCTCAATGCTGTATTCGGTGTAGTTCACGCCTTCGTTGATCGTGGGCTCTTCCCCGAACAGACGATTGTCGCGCAGGTAGTCGAGGATCGTCTGCGAGTCTTCTTTCCGGGTGTTGAAGGTGACCAGCACCTTGTCTTCGGCGTAGATGGACCCGTACAGGTTCAGCAGGAACATGCGCGCGATGTCGTATTTCTCGGGTTGGTCGCGCAGCGAGGAACACGCCCAGATCCCCGCTTCCGAGGTCATCACCTCATCGAGGACGCACAATCCGTAGTTCTCGATGGCGCTGCCTGTCTGGGTAATCTCGAGGCCGAAATCGACGGAGCCGTTCTTGACCTTGGCCTCCGTCTTGCCCCAGGTTTCATAAATGACGATGCCGCGGTCGATCCGGGGCGGGGTCTTGAATTTCTGGACAGAGAACTGCTGGTGCGACGCGCCGAAACCCAGCGCCTCAGCCCTTCCCCGAAACCATTCGAGCGCCAGATACGGCATTTCCGACACCATGGTCACCAGGGGTTTGGCCGACAAGAGCGTTTTAAGCCACGCGTCACCGCCGGCGGCCGTCCCCCGGGTGCCGATGATGACAATGCGCACCTTGCCCCGGTCGAGCGACAGCACTTTTTTCAGGGTGATCTCCCGCTCGTACTCGTATTTGAATTCAAGCGTGCGTTCGCGGACCCAGTCGTCGCCGCCGATGGCGATGTCGATCTCGCCGACCGCCAGTTGCGACCCGAACTCCTGGGGCCGCCCGTCCCATCCGACCAGAAACGCCGTCAACGGGAAACAGCTTGGGCCGCCCTTGTCGTAGCCCCGGGCCGGAAACCCGGCGCGCTTGAGCAATTCGATCAGGCTCCCGCCGCGGTTGGGATCCGCGAGGGAACCGGCCGGTAAACCTACGATTAACTGCGTGTTGCTCATGGCGCGCCTCTGTCCTGTTGATGCTTCCGGTGTTGTCCGTCAGGAAGATCATCTTATACGCATTCGCCCCCGCCGAGATCAAGCGCTCCCGCGGCAGTTGCCGGAAAAGCAGGCCCGTTCCGGGACCTTTCATGCCGGACGTTCAAGAATCGCCGCCACCCGCCGGGCGAATGCGGCCCCGTTCCATACGTCCTCGACGCGTTTCCGGCCATTCCGGCCCAGGCGCGCGGCCAGGCCGGGGTCTTCGAGCATGCGCAGGAGCGCCCCCGCGATGGCGCCGGGCTCGTCGGATTCAACCAGAAGGCCTGTTTCGCCGTCGAGGACCAGCTCGGGCGCCGCGCCTGAATTCCCCGCCACCACGGGTTTGGCATGCGCGTGGGCCTCGCTCACGGCCAGACCGAGTCCGTCCGCCTGCTCTCCCCCGCCAACGCCGGCCGGCAGCGCAAATACGTCGCACGCCGCATACAGCGCCGCAAGACGCGCTTCACCGACTTCCCCCGGCAGAACAAGCTGGTTGCGCACGCCCAGACGGCGCGCTTCCTGGCAGAGCGTCCCCATGCAGGGCCCACGTCCCGCGATCAGGAGAACGGTGTTGGGCACGCGTTCCAAAATCCCGGGCAACGCGCGCACCAACGCCACGTGATTATTGCGCATGCTCAAACGGCCCACCGACAGGATGACGCGGCTGCCGTCCAGCACATAGTCGTACCGCGCGGCGTCAACACGCGCTTTGTCGACGCGTACGCCGGGGTCCGCCCCGGGCCACACCACGTCAATCCGGTCCGCGTCCACGCCGCAATTGACGAGGTTCCCGCGGGTAAACTCGCTATCGGCAACAATCGCCTTCGCCCGGGCATAGACCCGGCGCAACAGCCCGCCCAGAACGGGTGCGTTCCGTAATGTCATGCCGTCATGCCCGCAGGCAAACACCACGTACGGCGTGCCGCGCATAGCGCGAAGGAGCATCGCGCAGACTCCCCCGGAGGCCACATTGAGCGCCAGCACCGCATCGCACCCGCGCGCAGACCTCCAGGAGGTGACCAGCATCGGCATCAGCCGAAGCCAGGCCGATCGGTATCCGCGATATCGAACCACCTCCGCCGGTTCGGCGGCGTCAGTCCCCTTTATGCCGGGGAACCGGGGCGCCACCACGGCGACGTCGTGGCCCAGCGCGGCCAAGGCACGCGCAAGGCGCGCGCTCACCGTGCTCATGTCCCCGTCAAGCGGCGGGTAATCGGCTGTGCAAATCAGGATCTTCACTCAATTCCCCATACATCAGGATAACGGCCGGCGCGCGGGCATCGTAGGCAACTCCAGGGCGCCGTGGCAAATTCAGGGAACGGGTGGCGCCCCGGCGCTGCCATCGCAGCCGCCGTGTCTTGCGCCGGTCCGGCGCGTTCTTTATGATGAGCGCCGGCGAAATACGGCATCTGCAAGGACCCTTTCACCCGATGATTGACGCATACATCTTTGATATGGACGGAACACTGCTGGACTCGGAGATTCTCTGGGTCGAGGCGGTCAAGAAGTGCCTGATCGATTTCGGATTTCCGGTATCGCACGAGGAAGCCATCGACATCGTATACGGCGTATCCTGGCACGACATCTACGAGGAGATCCGCCGGCGTTTCCCGGGGTTTGGCCTGGGATACCAGCAATTTGTCTCGGTGGTGGATCCCATCTTCGCAGCGTTGCGCCACACGCGCGACATCCGCATCCACAGCTCCATCGAACTGCTGCGGAAACTGGCCCGGGACTACCCCGTGTGTATCGTGTCGGGCTCAAACACCGCCGGCGTCAACGACGGCATCGACATCATGGGCATCCGGCAGGACATCCGTTTCTTTCTCGCCGCGGACGATTATTCCCCCGGGAAACCCGACCCCACCTGCTTTCTGCTGGCGGCCGAACGCCTCGAGATCGAGCCCGCGCGATGCCTGGTATTCGAAGATTCCCGGGTCGGCGTCCAGGCAGCAAAGGCCGCCGGCATGCATTGTGTCGCCCTGTCGCGGGCCGACCGGCCTCGCCAGGACGTGTCGCTGGCCGACCTGGTGCTCGACGACCTGGCCGCATTCTCCGCCGGCGACTACTGCGCCGCGCCGTAGCATGAGACGGACCGCGCAGCGAGCACCGGACCGGTTGGACCGCATGATGAGAGCCCTGTGGAAAACCATCGTTCTGGCGGGCCTGAGCGCGCTGGCGGGCCTGGCCGCGGCCCGTGCCGCCGCGGCGGAAGACCGGGTCTGGAACCTGGGCCAGGCGCGTCTTGAGAACGGCCTGACCGTGGTCACCCACGAGGACTTCTCAAACCCGCTGGTTTCGGTTCAGGTGTGGTACCACGCGGGCTCGAAAGACGAACCTGAAACGCGCCAGGGCATGGCCCACCTCGTCGAGCACCTGATGTTCCGGGGCAGCGCGGCCGTCGGCGATTATCAGCACGGCGACCTCATTCATGCCGTGGGCGGCGAAAACAATGCCTACACCTATTTCGACCACACCGCCTACGTGAACACCGTCCCCGCGACTCAGCTCGACCTTGCCCTCTGGCTCGAAGCCGAGCGCATGGCGTTCCTGGACATCCGCGACGACGCCTTCGAGACCGAGCGCAGCGTCGTCGAAGAAGAGCGCCGCACCGCGAATCTCAACGCGCCCTACGGCACCCTGCCCGAACGCGTCATGGCCGGGCTGTTCCAGCACCACCCGTACCGCTGGCTGCCC
>JAKQKQ010000226.1 GCA_029560585.1 Verrucomicrobiota bacterium
AATCAATGCCCATCTGTTGGTAGAGGGGACGTCCAATGGTGTGCGGCGCCCGACAATGCACGGCATCTCACAGAGATGCCCTACAAGATTTGTAGGCCGCCTGTGCCAGGCGGCTCGGCTCAGAGGTTTTGAGACACGCTCAGGCCGCGGGCCCTCCCGGTGGAATCGCGCCACGCGCGAGCGTCCGGAAACCGACCGCTCCGGATGATCGGCTGCGGATTCCCCCCCCGGTGGCGCACCCCGGACTTGGATTCGCCGTGCGCGGCCTTATCTTGGCCCACGCAATGAATCACCGCGCCCGGCTCGGCCAGTTCGCCCTCCTCGCGATCATCTCGCTCACACTCCCGCCGGAGGCGCCAAGCTCTCCGTCGACGAATGTCGTCGTTCTCCCGACCCAGGCGGCGACAAAAGCCCCGGCGCCCAACGCGGCGCTCATCGCCACGATCGAGGGCCTGGTCGCCCAACGCACCGCCCTCCGTGACGAACTCTCGCAGCGGCGCAGGCAACTGGAGCGCGCAGCGCCCGGTCCCGAAAAGGAGTCCCAGCAGCAAGACATCGACCAGACTGTCGCCCGCCTCAGCACCCTGCAGGATCAGGTCCAGACGCTGGCGTCAGGCGCGGACTCCGCCTCGTTCGCCAAGGCTGGCGACGAACCCTTCGAAATCCAGCAGGAGGTCATCAGGCTCGTCCGCCCCCTCATCGAGCAGTTGCGCCGCGCATCCGAACAGCCCCGCATGGAGGAAAATCTCCGCGGCGCCATCGATAAAGCCCGCGAGCGACTTGATGTCGCCGCACGCGCCCGGGACAGGGTGGCGTCCCTCCTCGGCCAGCCGGGCTTGGAACGCGATGGGCGCCGCGCCCTCGAAGAGATCCGCGACCAGTGGGAAGGCCGACGCAAGGAGGCGGCCAGCCAACTGGAAGTCGCCGAGATCCAGCTCCGCCAGATGCTGGATCAGAAGAAGCCCATGATCGAATCGCTTGCCGCCATCGCGAGGAATTTCTTCCGCATGCGCGGCAAGAATCTCGCCCTGGCCCTGATCGCGGCCGCGACCACGTTCCTCCTGTTCCGCCTTCTGCACGCACGCCTCCGGCGCTCGGGCCTGCGCTTCGCCAGGATCAAGGACTCCTTCTACTCCCGCGTCACCAACCTCGCGCTCCATATCCTGTCCGCGGTCGCCGCCACGTTCGCCGCTATGCTCGTCCTCTATTACGCCGGCGATTGGGTCTTGCTCGGTCTCCTGATACTGGTCCTGCTCGGCCTCGGCCTCGCCGCCCGGAGCAGCATCCCCCTGTTCATCGATGAGATTCGCATCCTCCTCAACCTCGGCGGCGTCCGCGAGGGCGAGCGCGTCGTGATCGATGGGATACCGTGGCGCGTCGATAAGCTCGATTTCCTCTCGACCCTCATCAACCCCAGCATGCCCGGCCACGTCCTCCGCCTCCCCCTCCGCAAGCTCCGCGAATTGGTCTCTAGACCATCGGTGGACCGCGAACCATGGTTCCCATGCCGCGAGGACGACTGGCTCTTGCTCGGCGACGGAACCGTCGCCAAGGCGATCACCATCACCCCCGAAATCGTCGAAGTGGTCCGCGTCGGTGGCCTCCATAAGACCTATCCCACCGCCGCATTCCTCGCCCTGACCCCAGCCAATCTCTCCCGCGGCTTTCGCGTCTCCTCCACCATGGGTATCGACTATGCCCACCAGACCGACTGCTCGGAGACGATCCCCGCCACCCTCCAGGAACACATCCTACGAAGACTGGTCGAAACCGTCGGCCGCGAGGCCATCCGAAACGTCAAAGTCGAACTCCGCCAGGCCGCCCCATCTTCCCTCGACTTCGAGATCCAGGCCGACTTCGACGGCGACGTCGCCGAGCGATATGATGCCCTCCATCGCAGCCTTCAGCGCTTTGCCGTCGAGGCCTGTAATGCGAACGGCTGGATCATCCCTTTCACCCAAATCACCGTCCACAAGGCCGACTAAACCGCCTCGCAACTGCAGTGGGTGGGGAGGATTCTGGGGCAAAAGCAGCGCGCCCGGGGAGCCTGCTGGCTCCGCCGGGCGCGGTGTCCTGGCGACGACCTACTTTCGCGCGACCTATAGACGCACTATCATTGGCGAGGCGGCGTTTCACTT
>JAKQKQ010000230.1 GCA_029560585.1 Verrucomicrobiota bacterium
AACCGGCGGGTGACCCCGTTGCAACAACTCGATGGCGCGCCGGCGACGCCGCTCCAATTCCCGTGGGCTTCCCTTTGGTCTCACTCATCATCACCGCCCACAATCTAGCATAGGAGTTTATTTATGCAATAGTCAGTAGCCCACGGCCTTCTCGTAGTTCTTCCCGACGGCCTCCCAGTCGATAACGTTGAAGATGGCGGCCAGGTACTCGTTGCGCCGATTCTGGTACTTCAGGTAGTAGGCGTGCTCCCAGACATCGATTCCGAGGATCGGGGTTCGGCCCTCCATCAGAGGCGAATCCTGGTTCGCGGAACTCTCCACGGCCAATTTCTTGTCGGCGCCCACGACCAGCCACGACCAGCCGCTGCCAAACCGCGCCATCCCGGCATCCGTCAGCACCTTCTTCAGCGCATCGATACCGCCAAAGGCGCCTTCGATTGCCTTCGAAAATCCGCCCCCGGGCTGCGCGCCGCCCTTCTTGAGGATCGTCCAAAACAGGGAGTGGTTGGCGTGCCCGCCGCCGTTGTTGCGCACCGCCGTCCGGACCGCCTCCGGCACATCGTTGATGTTCCGCAGGATCTCCTCGATCGATTTGCCCTTCAGCCCCGGCGCCTGCGCGACCGCGTCGTTGAGCTTGCTCACATAGGCCGCATGGTGCTTCCCGTGGTGAATGCCCATCGTCATCGCGTCGATGCTCGGCTCCAGCGCATCCTCCGCGTACGGCAACGCGGGCAGCGTGAATGCGCCGCCCCCCGCCTCCGCCCGCGCGCTGGATGCCCTCGTCCAACCCGCCGCCGCACCCATCGCGGTCGCGGCAGCCCTGCCAACAAGTTGCCTTCTCGTCATCTCGCTCATCGGATTGCCTCCTTCGATCGCGCGCGCGGCATCGGCACCATGCGCCGAACTCACCCCGGGCCCGCGAATCGCAAAACTCTAACGCACGACTCGCCCCGTGCAACTGGCCTCCGCCAAAACAGTTTGCCCCTTGCAGGCGCCAAGAATTGCGCCACCATCTGATTGAATGTGGCAACTCGGCATCAAGGAACAGGGATCCGTCCTACTGGTCGTCGCCCTGTGCATGGCCGCTGCGCTGGCGGGAGCATGGCCGGCGCATCGCGGCGCCGCCCCGCCACACGAAGTCCTGCAGACCCAATCTCATGGCCAAAATCTCATTCGATGATGCCGTCGCACGGATCGTGACCGTCGACGGTCGCTATGCGCCCGACGCGTACCGCTTCGTGAAGGAATCCCTCGACTACACGATCAAGACGCAGAAGCGGCGCCGCTCGCGCCATGCGGAACCGCAGCACGTCTCCGGCAACGAGTTGCTCGAGGGCATCCGTCGCCACGCCCTCGAGGAATTCGGCCCCATGGCCCGGACCATTTTCGAGCACTGGGGCGTCCATCGGTGTGAGGATTTCGGCGAGATCGTCTTCAATCTCGTCGACTCCGGGATCTTCGGAAAGACGGAATCCGACAGCCGCGCGGACTTCCAGGGCGGCTATAGTTTCGAGGAGGCCTTTGACAAGCCGTTCCGCCCGACGCGGCCTCTCCTGACGCGCCGCTGCCTCGGTCGCCCGGACACAGCGCGGCCCGCGAAACCCGCGAAACGCTCGGTCTCCAAGCGGACGCCGTCGTCGCCCCAAGGATCATGAGCCCATGCGGATTGGTCGCGCCATGATCCAGGCTGGTCTGTTGCTTGTCTCGGCGGGTTGCGGTCCAGACCGCGGGCCACAGGCCAACCACCCGACGCTCGCGACCGACATCCCCGCGCTCGATGCGCGACGGCACGTGTTCGATAACGGTTTGACCCTCCTGGTGCGCGAGGACCACTCGGCCCCCGTCGTCTCGGTTCAGGCCTGGTGCGGCAGCGGCAGCATCCACGAGGGCAAGTGGCTTGGGGCCGGCCTCTCCCACATTCTCGAGCACATGCTCTTCAAGGGCACGGAGACCCGGGGCGTGGCCGACATTGCCCGAACGATCCAGGGCGTCGGCGGCCGCATGAACGCATACACGTCCTTCGATCGCACCGTCTTCTACATCGACGCCCCTACCGCGGGTTGGCGCACGTGCGTGGAGGTTCTCGCCGATGCCATGTTCCACGCCACCCTCCCCGAAGACGAATACACCAAGGAACAAGAGGTTATCCGCCGCGAGTTTGCCATGGGCTTTGACGACCCCAATCGGATGTCCTTTCAGGCGCTGTTCGCGCAGGCGTTCGTCGTCCACCCGATGCGCCATCCCGTCATCGGGCACCTGGATGTCTACAATCGGCTGACCCGCCAAGACGTCCTGGATTACTACCGCGCCCGCTATGTTCCAAACAACCTGACCTTTGTCGTGGTTGGCGACATCCACTTCGAGGAAGTCCGCGACTCGCTGGCCGAACTCATCAAGGGAGAGAAGCGCCGGCCCCTTCCGGATATCTTCGTGCCCGAAGAGCCCCGGCAGCTCGGTCGGCGGGACTACCGTGTTCCTTTCGCCACCGAGCGCACGCGCCTGCGCATGGGCTTCCACATTCCCCCCATCACTCATCCCGACCTCTATGCGCTCGATGTGCTGGGCACGCTGCTCGGGGATGGCCGCAGCTCGAGGCTCCACCAGCGCATCGTCGAGCGCGAGCGGCTCGCCGAATCGATCGAGGCCTTCGCGTTCACCCCCTCGGAAACCGGTCTCTTCGTGATCTCCGCCGTCTGTGACACAGGAAAACGCGACCGGGTCATCGATGCGGCCCTCGATGAGATCGCCCGCCTCGCTCGCGAGGGCCCCACGACGGCCGAACTGGACAAGGCCAAGCGGCGGGCCCTCGGCGGTCGCCTCGATGAACTCCAGACCATGTCCGGCCAGGCCGCCGAAATCGGGACCGCCTGGACCGTCGCCAGAAACCTCGCTTTCGCCGACGAGTACCTCGAGCGCATCGGCACCGTCACCGCGCCCGACGTCTGCCGCGTCATCCGCGAGCATTTCCGGGCCGATAACCTGACGGTGGTCTCGCTCAATCCCAAGGACGCGCCACCCGAGCCCGCGGCCGTGGCCGCGGCGGCGCCCACCGCGGGAGAGATAACCACGAGCCGCTTGCCCAACGGCGTTCGACTCGTCACCCGCCGAAACCCCAAGGTCCCGCTCGCCTCCATCCGCGTCGTCTTCCGGTCCGGCGTGCTGCAGGAGGATCCCGCCAAGAACGGCGCCAGCCGATTGACCGCCGCCTGCCTGCTAAAAGGCACCGCGTCGCGTTCCGCCGAGCAAATCGCCTCGGAGATAGAGGAGCTCGGCGGCTCGATCGAAACCTCGGGAGCCTACAATAGTGCCCTCGTCGCGGTTGACGTGCTCAGCCACGATCTCGGGCGCGGCATGGAAATAGCCTCCGACGTCGTGATGCACCCCTCGTTCCCCCCCGAGGAGGTTGAAAAAGAGAAAGACAAACAGATCAAGGCCATCCAGGCAGAGCGCGACCAGGTCATGGCCGTCTGCCGCAACCTGCTGCGAAAAAATTTCTATGGCGAATCTCACCCCTATGCCATGAACCCGCTGGGCCGCGAGGAGACGCTCCGCGGCCTGTCGCCCGACGACCTGCGCTCATATCACCGTTCCCTCTGCGTCGGCTCCAATCTGGTGGTCGCCGTCTTCGGTGATGTCCAACCCGATGCCGTGCGCGATCTGGCCGGGCGATGCTTTGGGACGATGCCCGTTGGCGACGCCCCCCCGCCGCCCCAGGTCCAATCGCCCAAACCCGCGACCGCTCTCCGGCGCGTGGAAGAGGCGATGGATAAATCCCAGGCCGTGATCCAGATCGGTTTCCCGGGCGTCGCCGTCAATAGCCCCGACCGCTTCGCCATGGAGGTCCTGGCGGAGGCGCTGGCCGACATGGGCTCCCGCCTCTTCATCCGAATCCGCGAGGAGCAAGGCCTGGCGTATTTTGTCGGCGCCAGCCAAAGCATCGGCATCATCCCGGGCCACTTTGTCCTGTACGCCGGCACCTCGCCGGAGAAGGCCGACGCGGTCGTTACCGACCTCCTGGCCGAGGCCAAGAAAATCAGCGCATCCGGTCTCACCGACGACGAGATAACCAGGGCCAAGACCAGGCTCGTCGCCGCACAACAGATGGGGCGGCAGAAAAATGGCAACCATGCGTACGCGGTCGCGCTGGATGAACTCTACGGGCTCGGCACCAATTTCGAGCAGACCTATGACGATAAGGTGCGCGCCGTGACGTCGGCCCAAGTGGCCGACGTCGCCCGCCGCCACCTCACCGAGGAAAGCTGCGTGGTTGCCATCGTCCGACCCACACGATAAACTTCCTGTCGTGAGCCAAGCCAATCCCGACGACCTGCCGGACCAAATGTCCGCGAGCTTTGCGCAATTCGTGGTGATGCAGAGCCAGAATATCCTTTTCGCCCTGGGTCGCCTCGCCGGTCCAGAGGGTGCCACCGAGCCGCACTTCGATGTGGCACGGGCGCTCATCGACCAGCTCGAGATGATCCAGCACAAGACCCGAGGCAATCTTTCTCCCGACGAAACCAAACTGCTCGAGAATGCCCTTTCCAACATGCGCCTAGCCTTCGTGGAAACCGTGAACCTCTCCGCAGCCCCGACCTCGTCATCCCCAGAATCCCAAGCGGACAAACCACCTTCCCCGAATGCGGGAACCGATGAGGAAGAGAAGACCGGGGACGGGGATGAGGACGGGGGGGAACGCAAGCGATTCTCCAAGAGCTACGGCTGATCGCCGCCGTCCCATCAGTGAACACCCAGAAACTCGCTCGCCTCGGCATCGAAGCGTCCATGCTTCTCGGCCTCGCGGGGCTTTGCCTCCTGACCCGCTCCGCCAAACGCGAGGAGGTCTTTTCCCAGAAGGGCATCACGTTCGTCGAACCCGACTGTTACACCCGCATGGCCCGCGTCCAGCGACTCGCGGAACACCCCCTCCAGCCCGTGCGCCGGCACGACTTCGAGAATTACCCGATCGGCATCCGATCCCACACGACGTCGCTGTTTGATTACCTGACGCTCGGCCTGTCGTTGGCGTTCCGGCCCATCTCGGACAAGCCGCTGGATCTTGCGGGGGCATGTATCTCGCCCGTGCTCGGCTTGGCCCTCATGGTGTTCCTGTGGTGGTGGTGTGGACTATATCTGAATCGCGTGTCGAAGTTCTTCACCCTCGCGTCGTATGCCATCTTGCCCGCCATGGCCTGGGGACAGAACATCGGCCGGCCGGACCACCAGAGCCTCATCCTCCTGCTCGTAACCATGGGGATCGCGCTGGAGGCCTGCCTCGTCCGAACACCCGGAAGCCGCGCCATACAGATCGCTGGAGGGCTCGCCTGGGGACTCGCCCTCTGGACCTCACTGTTTGAGCCACTGGTCCTCCTGGCCGTCGCCCTCGTGATCCAGTCGATCCTCGACTGGCGGGGAATGCTGCTTCGTCGCCCACTATGGTGGCTGTGCCTCGCGTCGGTCTGCGCCGTGGCGTTTGCCGTCGATGGCTGGGTCAGCCCACGACTCGATTTGCAGACACTTCCCTATCTCCAGCGATGGCTCGGCGAGATCGGCGAACTCGGCCACACCGGACCGCTCCGGTTCACGTTCTGGTTCGGCGGCTGGATCTGGGCTCTGCCGATCACGCTCTTTATCGGATGCAGGTACCTGAAACTCCAAGAACGCCCGATGGTCTTGCTGGCGTCCCTGACGATCCTCCTGACCGCGCTGTCGCTCTGGCACATGCGATGGAATTCCCTCCTCGCTGCCGCATGCTGCCTCTTCGCGGTGCCCCTTCTCATGAGCCTGCCCGGACGGCTCTGGCAACCGGTCGTCTGGTTTTTTCTCTTCGTGCCCGTTTTCGTCTACTATGTCCATGCTTTCGACATCTCTAACCGGCGACCGCCCTACAGCGATGCGGACCTGCGTCTGATCGCCAAGAACATCCGCTCGGAAGAAGGCGTGCTCGCCCCATGGTGGATCTCGCCCGCCCTGCTCTACTTCAGCGGCGCCCCCATTGTCGCAAGCAGTTCCCATGAAAGCATCGCGGGCACCATCGACGCCGCCCGATTTTTCACCGATCCAGATTGGCGAAAGTGCCGCGAGATACTCGACCGGCGCAAGGTCAGATGGGTCGTCACCGATCACCCCGGCCGTGTCCTTAGCCAGGCGATCCGCCTCCTGGGTCTCGGCCACCACACGGAAGATGAAGCCATGCGCATACGCGGCCTGAATCAGACGCTGGCATACCGCCTCCACGGCGCCAAGGCTGTCCCCCCGATGCTCAAACTGCGCGCCGCCGCGGGCGATTTCTTCCTCTACGAATACGTGCCGGAATGAGGTGGGGTTGCCCCCACGGGCCCACGAACGGGATCTGCTCCGTGACGCCGGCGATACCCCTGGCAGAAACTACCGGCCAAAACCCCGGAAATCGCGGAAGACCGACAGCCGCAGCCGCATGACCGGCAAGCCGCCCTCCTCGATCCACTCGGGATCCGTTAGGTACTCGAACGAACCAAACTGGGCGCGCAACTCATCCGGCGTTCCTTTGCGCGTGCTGACAAAGATCGCGGTCTGCCCAAGCCTGTTTTCATAGGTGGGCCAGAGATCGAACTGGTTGTGGATCCGCCCTCGTGGGTCACGCACCGCAAAAACATGATTCGTGCGCCCCAGGCCCCTGTCCCGCAGTTGCCACGTCAACGCCGCGGCAAGGCCGTAGTTCTCCGCGACAATAAAATCCGCTCCATTTTCACGAACCGCCCGATCGACCCGATTGGCCACCTCACTCCACCCGCGAACGCGCGCAAGGGGGTCGTCTTCCGGCCTTAATCGAAACGGTCGCGTGTCGTGGAGCGCCGCCGTCATGAGCAAACTGAAGCCGATGGCCGCCCAGGCGTAGGCGCGATAGCCACGCCGACGCCGACAGGCAGCGTGCCAAAGACCCCCCGCCAAAATCAGCGCCGTCACGTAACCCGGCACCGTCCAATTCGGTTGACCGGCGTCGTTCAACGCAAAAACTGCGAAGAACCCCACGAGGGGCACGCTCTGGCAGAGTAGATAGAATATCCTCTCGTCACGCCAGCCGCCATCCACCAACCCCCGCCGCCAACCGCCCTCGCGCCCCAGGCGCCAGATCCCCCACGCAACCGCCGCCACGACCCCCAACCACAGCAGCGGCGAAAACACCACCGCCTGAAGCGTCACGAACTGCCAGAACTCGGACAGCGATAACCGAAATGGCTCATCGAGGGCGCCCCTGTCTGCCAGATGGCCCATCGTCACCCAGCCATGGCGCGCATTCCAAATCCAAAACGGAGCCGTCAGCGCCAGTGCGACCGCCACCCCGGCCCATGGCTTCGGCGTCCTCAGCACCACCCTGCCCTCCCGCGTCAGCAATAGAAACAGGCCGATGCAGACCCCCTGCAACGCATTGGTGAATTTGGCCAGGAAGCCCAGCCCAACCATCGCGCCCACCAGCAGCCATCCAGACCACGTCGGCTGCCGCCACGCCCCCCAACAGGCGACGGCCGCCGCCGCCCAGAAGAACACACTTAGCGGATCAATCGTCATCACGATGCCGCCGATCGCAAACAGCGGCACGGTCATGGCCACCATGAGCGTCGAGAGGGCCGCGCGCCCCCCGAACAGCCGCCTGGCGAAGGAGAACATCAGCCAGCCCGTCGCCACGTGCAGGACCACAGCTGGCCACCGCACCCCGATCTCGGTGTCGCCACAGACGGCGGTGCCCAGCGAGATCGTCCACGCGACCAACGGCCCCTTGCTGAAGTAGCACCAATCTGGAAACTTGGACCAAAGCCAGTAGTAGCATTCGTCCGGAATCAGGCCGTAACGGGTGGTCAGGAATAGCCGGAACGCGCCAAGCGCCGCCAGCACCAGCACGGCCGCGCTGACATATCGATCCCGTCTCTCCGATTCAAACATGGGGCGGGATTGATACCATCCCGAGGACCGTTCCGCCAGAAATGTCTAGGGGGAATCGATGACGTCTTTCAACGGGCCGCTAGCGCGCGCCCGGCGCGGGCGCTGCCTCCACCGACGTCTGTCCCGCAGGTCTCACGTCGAAAGTCGTTCCCACCTTGGAGTAGATCCCCGGGACGGCCACGTCGTCCATGTCGATCACTTCCGCGACGAGGCGATGCGTGCCCGGCCCCAGGGCGGGCAAGAAGACGGGTCCCGCCTCATGGGTGATCCTTTCGCGACCATCGACCAGGAATCGCAGCCGATACCCGTTCGGGGAAAGCGCGACACCGTACACCCGATAGTCAAAAACGATCAGGGCCGCAGCATCGCCCTCGTACGTACCCCGTGGAGACGAGACGGTGAGCACGGGTTCCCCGGGTTCTGGGATGTTGTCGACCCCCTGCTTCAAGGAATGGAATGCGACGGCAACAAAAGCGCCATCTCCGGTCGCAAAACGGCCATCACCCGCCGCGGCGAATGCACGGAGCATGTGGCCACCGGGCGCAAGATTGGTGAACGTGATGGACTGCGCCGCGTCATAGACGAGAACCGACCGACGGTTGTCGAGCACCACCTGCAGGCGATTTCCGCCCTCGTGCAAAAGGAAATTCTCGACACGAAGCCGCATCGCCACTGATGAATCGGGGATCACCGCGTTCGCTTTCGGGCTGTCGATGATCAGCCTGATGGGCGCCGCCGGATTCACGGGGGTCCCATCGTAACCTGCCATGGCCGATGCCTTCCCCTGCGTGACCACCCCCGATGCGGCCTCGTTGGCCGGTGTCGGCAATGCGGCGTCGGCGGCCTGGGCGCGGCAAGGCGCAGTCCTCCAAAGAAAGCCGGCGCATCCCAGCGCCACCGTGAATCGCATCCATCGCATCACGGCCATGATCGGCAAGCCGATGCGAAAATCAATCCCTCGTGGGATTTGACGATCCCCCTTCTTGCGCAACACGGCGGCAGATGCGAGAAAACCCCATGCCAAACATCCCCGCCCCGACACTGCGGCTCCCACTGCCGCCCGGCGGACTCTCCCTGGCACATACCCTGGACTGCGGGCAGGCCTTCTGCTGGCACGAGGAATCGCCCGGCGTCTGGCGCGGGTGGATCGCCGATGCGGCGGCCCGCTGCCACATCGACAACCGCACGCCCCACCCGCACCTGGCCGTCGAATGCCTCGCCGGCGACATTACCGATGCACGCGCGCGGCACTACTTCGGGCTCGATGACGATCTGGACTCCATCGTGGCCACCTTCCCAGCCGACCGCTGGATGCGCCACGCATCCGCGCACTGCCGCGGGCTCCGGCTCCTCAGGCAATCCCCCTGGGAAGCACTCGCGATCTTCATCTGCTCAGCCGTCAAACAGGTGGCGCATATCCAGCAGATCGACGCGGCCCTGCGCGCCCGTTTCGGCGAGCCCACTCCCGCAGGGCACCGCTTCCCCACGATCGCGGCCATCGCCTCGGCGCCCGAATCCCAGCTCCGGGCCGCGGGCCTCGGATTTCGCGCACCCAACCTCAGGCAGGCCGCGCGACAACTGATCGACGGCGACGCCGATCTCGATGCCATCGGCCGCGCGCCTGACCAGGAGGCGCTCGTGCAATTACAGGAACTTGCGGGCGTCGGCCCGAAGATCGCCAACTGCGTCCTCCTCTTCGGCTACGCGCGGTGGCGGGCTTTCCCAGTCGACACCTGGATCGACAGGGCGCTGCGCCATCTCTACTACCCCCGGAAACGCCGCCTCAGCCCGGAGTTTCTCCGCACCGAGGCGCGCGACTATTTCGGCCCCTATGCGGGACTCGCGCAACAGTACCTCTTCCACTGGCTGCGCAAAGTGGGCCGCGAACATCTCCCGCCCCGCCAATCGCGACCCCGCAGGAGTCCGTAGCCTGAGACTTCACGCCGCAGCGCTGTTCGCGCCCGCGGCTCCTGCCCCGACCCAGGATCCAGGCCGGGAGGGTTTTGGACTGCGCTTGCAGAGCCCCAAATCGGGATGGCGCTGGCTCGAAAAGGGGGCGCAACGACCGAGTAGCGAAGGGCTTGCGCCCTTCGGCGCGGGACCGGCATGCGCCCAAGACATTTCGACTCCGGAGATGCCCCGCCTTGACCACGGGCGATCCGTCGGGGCAAGATGAGAGCCAGGAGGTCACATATGCCCGATTCCCCATTCGTCACTGGCGCCGCGAGCCTCACCGTTCTCTGCACGATGGCCGCGGGCGCGGCCGCACCCACGCGCGTCTATTTTGGCACCTACACCGGCGGCAAGGACAATCCGAGCGAGGGCATTTACACCTCGCTCTTGGATCCTGCCACCGGGGCCATCTCACAACCTCAGCTGGCCGCGAAAGAGCAGCGCCCCTCATTCCTTGCCCTGCATCCAGACGGCCAACACCTCTACGCCGTGTGCTCGATGGAGGGCGAGGGCAAAAAGCAGATCGGCGGCGTGTCGGCATTCAGCATCGATCGGAATACCGGCCAGCTCAACCCCATCAATCGCCAACCCTCAGAGGGTGATGGCCCCTGCCATGTGTCCGTGGACAAGACCGGCCGCTGCGCCATGGTGGCGAACTACGGATCCGGGAGCGTCGCGGCCCTGCAGATTGCGGCGGACGGCTCCCTGCGTCGTGCCAGATGCGTGATCCAGCACGAGGGCTCCAGCGTCAACCCAAAACGCCAGACAGGGCCCCATGCGCACTCGATCTTCCCCGATCCCTCGAACAGGTTCGCCTGCGCCCCCGATCTCGGAATCGACAAGATCCTCATCTATCGCCTCGATCCCGAGGCGGCCTTGCTCGAACCCAACGGCCATGCGGTCTTGCCCCCGGGCTCCGGACCCCGCCACATCGCATTCCATCCCTCTGGCAGATTCGCCTACTCGATCAACGAGCTGAAATCCACGATAACCTCCTTTACGTGGGACGCGTCCAACGGGGTCTTGTCTCCCATACGGTCCGTCTCCACCTTGCCCCCCGATTTTTCCGACCCCAACACCACCGCCGAGATCAAAGTCCACCCGAACGGCAAGTTCTTGTACGGTTCCAATCGGGGCCATGACTCCATCGCGGTCTTCACCATCGACCAGGAGCGTGGCGGGCTCCGCTTCGTCGAATGGGAGAACGTCCGGGGCAAAGCGCCGAGAAATTTCAACATCGATCCCTCCGGAGCCTTTCTGCTCGCCGCGGGCCAAGATTCCGATTCCGTCGCCGTCTTCCGCATCGATCCCACCACCGGGGCTCTCGACTTCGCCGGCCACGAGATCAAGGTCCCGCGCCCCGTGTGCGTGCTTTTCCTTCCGCCGATCTCAAAATAGGAGGCGCCAGCCCCCGGCGGACGCCCGCCGGGAAAGCCACCACCAGATGTGAAACATGCGGCTGGAGGGTGGCTGCGCAGGCCCTTGGCGAGTCGTCTCGAAGAGACCCGCCCAAAAAGGAAATCCTCTATCTGCGAGTCAGCACAATCCCCTTGAAATCCATCACTCGTCCCGCGGGCATGGACAACGCCCTGATCTCCAGTTTTGCGGGGCCCGCCGGCAGATCCAGGGCACCCACTCGCAGCACACCCCATTGACGGTTGATGTACTTCGCATTCCCCTCGGCGTCCCGGTGAGGCAAAGGAATCACCGGGGCTTCCGCACCGGAAACCACGGCCTCTATCGTGCCCCCGCTGACCGACACCCGAATCCTCGATCCCGCATCCGCCGCCGGACAACCATAGAGGATATCGACTGAAAACGTGCCCGCACGCGCCACATCGACCTCGAACCACACCTTCGCGGCCAAGTCCGACCACCCCGTCAGGAAATCGTGCGCGAAACCCGGCCCCGAGTTGAAATGCAGCCCGCCCTCAAAATAGGCCTGCGGTGCGTTTATCGTGACGGGGTTCTCCTGTTCATATCCCGCGGGAATCGGAAAACGCCGGAGCCCCGGCCCGCGCACATCGTCAATCCAGCTCTCGTACAGGGCGCTCAAGCGCGCCACCTCCCCACGCATGTTCGCCGCGATGTCGTTTTCCTCCCCAGGATCCGCCAGCATGTCATAAAGTTGCCAGGGCGATGCGGCCGCATCCCTGTTCGTCGCCCCAGAACCGCCGGACCGTCCCTTGAACTCACGGACCAGCCGATATCGCTGTGTCCGGACCGCCCCCGGGTATCGGTTCGTCTCGTCGATGGGATTGTGTGTGAAAAGCACGCGAGCCGGCCATCCTTCGGGGCGTCCCTCCAGTAGCGGCCTCAGGCTCAGGCCATCCAGCGCGGGGCCCTCCGGTTTCGGCACGCCACACAGATCCAACAACGTCGGAAAGATGTCGATGTGCGAGGCGATCTGTTCCACCACCCGGCCACCGTCGAACACGGTCGGCCATCGCACGAAAAGCGGCACCCGGCAGCCCCCCTCATGCACGCTGGTCTTGGCCCCGCGCATCCCCGCATTGAAAATCTTGCCCGTCGTGCCCGTCCCATTGTCAGTCAAAAACAGGACGATGGTGTCCCTCGCCAATCCCCTTTCCTCCAGCGTGGCCAATACCTTCCCAAGGTTATCATCGATGTTTTCGCACATCCCGTAGAAAGCCGCGACCGCCTCGCTCAGCCCCTTCGAGCGATACTTCTCGTAGTATGCGTCCGGCACCTGATACGGCGAGTGCGGCGCATTATACGCAAGATAGAGGAAGAATGGCCGATTTCTCTCCTCGCGAATGAACCGTACCGCCTCGCCCGTCAACACGTCCGTCACATACCCGCGCGTGGCCACGGGCTGCGCCCCGCGGATCAACACCGGATCGAAATAATTATTGATATGACCGTTGTGAAAACCGAGAAATTCGTCGAACCCCTGCCCCGGCGGCGTGTACGGATACTGTTCCCCGTTGTGCCATTTGCCGACGCATGCCGTGTGATATCCCGCGCCGCGCAGGGCCTCGGCAATAGTCACTTCCTCAGACCGCATCGTCTCCTTATTGTGGGTCACGCCGAACACGCCGCATCGCAGCGGATATCGCCCCGTCAGTAGCGCCGCGCGCGTGGGCGCGCAGAAGGAGTTCACGTAGAACCGCTCAAAACGGACGCCCTCGTGCGCCAGCCTGTCCATCTGTGGCGTCGTCAGATACGGATTCCCATGAAGCGCCACGTCCCCGTAGCCCTGGTCATCCGTGAGACACAGGAGCACGTTTGGGTGACTGCGGGCCGGTGACGCCCCCCGGCCATCGCCGCAGCCCAGCACCGCCAACCCCAGCAGCGGAATCCACCGCATCCAACCGAGCCCACCCGCGAACCTGAGCATCCACATTAAGTCATTTTGCCCGCGACGGCGCACCCGTCACAACCCAATTCGCATCCGTACCATCCGGCGCTACTTGCGCACCAGAATGGCGTCGATCGCCCGGCCGTCCACCCCCTCCATGCTAAGACCCAGCAGGGCCGCGATCGTCGGCGCCACGTCCACGCTGCGCATCTCTGGCACCTTGACTCCCGGCCGTATGCCCCAGCCCCATGCAACAAAGGCCGCGCCCATCATTGGCTGTGTCGGGCTGTGACCATGCCCCCCCTTGACCGAGTCGGATGGGGGACTGACCACCGCATCACCCGTCGCGGCATCAGAGAAACTGTAACCCTCCTTCGCGGTGATAACGAGATCCGCCATGCGAGGATCCACGGACGGCGAAACCAGCCCGCGCCGCGCGAAGTCGCCCTCGGTGACCACCTCGTCGATCCCCTCGAGCCCACGGAACTGCGTCGCAAGTTTCTCCAAGATCTCGGCGCGGTGCGCCTTGTCGAGCACGTACAGGAAGGACGCCCCTCCCTGCCCCAGCGCCGTGGCCTGCCTCGAAGTGACCTGGCCCTTCTCAACGGCCATCAGGCCCTGCTGTCGCAAAAGCACGTTCGGCTGGATGGTCCGGACGTACGGGATGAATCCGTGGTCCCCCACCACGATGACCGTCGCCCTGCCGGGAAAAGTCGCCTCGCATGCCTCGACGACGTCGCGCACGCGGTCATCCGAGTGGCTGCAGACCCAATAGGCGTCGGGTGATTTGGGCCCCTTCGCGTGCTGCACATGGTCGGCCTCTACCAGATGCAGCAGCATCAGGTTCGGACGGTGCTTGCGGATAATAAGATCTGCCATCCGCGCATACATCCAGTCCCGCGGAACGCCGCCGCCCGGCGCCTTGCACCATGCCATCTGCATCTCAAACGGGATCGCCGCCGCCCGGAATTCCTCGAGCAGCGATGGGGTCCCATATTTCTGGAAGAGGTCGTCCTCGAATACATCGGGCACGGTCCAGTCCAGCGTCTTTGCATTCCGGCTCGCGGGCCAGCAGATGGCGGCCGTCTTCATGCCCGCCTGATGCGCGACATCGTAGATGGTCGGTATCTTGACAATCTCGTCCTTGTCAAAGAGTGGGTCCGGAATGAGCGGGACGACCTTGCCGGCATCTCGATCCCAATAGCTGTTGCCTATGACGCCATGTTTTGCGGGGTACGCCCCCGTGGCCAACGTCGTGTGGCACGGCCAGGTCACGGAGGGCAGCGGGACCACCATTCGCCCGGCGCTGGCCCCCTCGCGCGCCAATCGTCGGATCACCGGCATCTGCGCCTTCGGGTCATCGAGGTAATAGGACGCGAAGCCATCGACGCTGATGAGCACCACGATCCTGTCATCCGCCGCGCGTGCCATATTCAGGAGACCCGCCAGCAGGGCCAACAGAGCCCACGCGCGCTTCCGAGAAACAGGGGATTTCGCCACGTTTAACCTCCAGTTCATAATCTAACTTTCCCAGCGGCCACACCCACGGATGACATGTTCACCCAATACCGCGCCCAATGGCAAGCCCCGGTTCGGCCAACGCCGCGGGACTAGAATTATCCCTCCAGTCCCGCTAAAAGTATGTAGAGAGCGAGGCGACCGAATGCCCGGAGAAGAAGACAGCGAACAGGGGGAGCAGGAACCCGGTGGTCCTCGCGACCGCCATACTCGCGAGGAGCGCTACCAGCTCGCCCTTCGCGCCGCCAGCGAGGGGATCTGGGATTGGGAGATCGGGTCCGAGGAGATCTACTTCTCCGACCAGGCCCTGAAACTCCTGGGTTACACGAGGGATGCGGCCCCGAATATCATCGCCCGGGCCCGCGACCACCTTCATCCGGAGGACGTGGAACCCGTGACGTCGGGCCTCGACGCGTACCTCAAGACCGGCGACGATTCCCGGCCCTTCGCCACCGAATGCAGGTTCCGGTCTGCATCGGGGGAGTATCGCTGGTTTCGCCTCCGGGCCGTGGCGGTCTGGGATTATGGCTACCAACCCGTCCGCCTCGTCGGGACGCTCGCCGATATCACCGCGCGCAAAATCGCCGAAGATGCCCTTCTCGAGGAACGGCATCTTCTCAGGCAACTCATCGACACCATCCCCATCAACATCTACTTCAAGGACCTCGATTCCCGTTTCACCCTCGCCAACCAGGCTATCGCGCGCTGGTTTGGCCGCCGCAACCCCGACGACCTCATCGGAAAGAGTGACGCGCACTTCTTCGAGCCCGAACACGCAGAGAAAGCCCTCCAAGACGAGAAAGAGATCATCCGGACGGGTATTCCGCTCGTTGGCGCGGTCGAGAAGGAAACGTGGTCGCAGAAACAAGACACCTGGGTCCTTACCACCAAGGCACCCCTGCGCGATCGCAAAGGCAATATCCGCGGCACATTCGGGGTATCCAGCGATGTCACGGAACTCGTGCGCACCCAGAGGGCGCTCCGTGAAACGGCGTCGGAACTCGAAAAGAAGAATAGGGGCATGGAGGAGGAACTCCAACTCGCGCGCGAGGTCCAGCAGGCCCTCTTGCCCAGAACCTACCCCTGCTTCCCGCCAGATGCCCCTCCCGAACGCAGCTGCCTGCGCTTCGCCCATCGCTACCTGCCCATCAGCGGCCTCGCCGGTGACTTCTTTCAGGTCTTCCCCGTGTCCAAGACCGCCGCGGGCGTGCTTGTCTGCGACGTCATGGGACATGGCGTCCGATCCGCTCTCGTGACCGCCGTGCTCCGCGGCATGGTCGAAGAGGAGCGCCGCGCGGCCCACGATCCCGGCGCCTTCCTCGGGAGGCTCAATTCGGCCCTCACCCAGATTATCGCACAGGTCGATGTGACCACGTTCGTGACCGCATACTACCTCGTGATCGATACCACCAAGCAGATCGTCGCATGCGCGAACGCGGCACACCCGCGACCCGTGTGGTTTTCCAGAAAGTCGGGCCGCGTCGGCCGCCTCGCAGACCCATTCCCCAAGCGGGGCCCTGTCCTCGGCCTAATCCCCGAGGCCACCTACACCACCGCAACCCACAGCCTGGCGGAGATCGACGCCCTCGTGCTGTTCACCGATGGCATCTACGAGACAGACAACCGTTCGTGCGACAACTGCCCAGAGGACCTGTTCCTCTCCTTCTTTGGCCAACGTATCCACGACCCGCTCGGCTCCATTCTCGACGGCGTCATTGCGGACGCGCTGGCCTTCGCGGAGGGCCGGCATTTCATCGACGACGTGTGCCTGGTCGCCGCCGAGGTCGCTCGACCTTGACCTAGCCTGCATATTTCACGCTTCCGCGTGAAACATGCAGGCTCAAAGGAAAACCGCGCTCCGAAGAACGCGACTTTGAAGGGTCTGGGGCCATCGGTCCGCGAAACACACTCTGCAACCGCGAAAAATCCCAGTCTTTGCCAGACCTTTCCCAATAAATGGCTCTCATGGCGCGGTTTTCCCAGAGCCCGGAATTTCGCAGCCCGCAAGGCTGTGTAATATCCGGGCTAGGGGTCTTGGACACGAGAACATCAGGGGAATCCCCGTCGCGTCTCACAGCGCCGCCCTGCAGATCTTTTGGGCCGCGCATCCGCCTGAAGTGTTGTCGTTCCCGGGCACGACGGATAACCTCCGACCGCATGTCACGCAGCATCCAACGTCGACCGTCGTTTTGGGGCCATGCACCCCGCGCCGGACTCATCCTCGCGCTCTTATCCCCATCTTTGCCCTCCCCTTCGCTGACATCCGCCGAACTGCCCCCGCCCCCGCGCTCCTTCCACGTGGATGCGGCTAACGGTGATGACGCCCGAGACGGGTTGAGCCCATCGACGGCGTGGCGCACCCTCGCCAGGGTCAATGAGACACCCGTTCGCCCCGGCGACTCGATACTGTTCCGGCGCGGCGGCACGTGGCGCGGCCAACTCGTGCCCCAGAGCGGCGAGAGGGATCATCCCATCTGCTACGCCGCCTACGGCGAAGGTCCCAAACCCCTCCTGCTCGGCTCCGTCGCAATGGATCGCCCGAAAGATTGGCTCGATATCGGAAATGGCATCTGGGCCACCGCCCCGATCCGGTTTGAGCCGCGGGAACGCGTGGCCGACCTCAGGGGAGCATCCTGGAGCCTGCACTCAGAATCGGGTGCCCGCATATCGCTCGCGCCGCGGGCGCCCGGATCCTCCGCCCCGCTGGTCATCCGATGCGCGGCGTCCGGCGAACGCCCAAACCACATCCAATTGGCCGTGGCCGGAATCCCCGTCGAAAAAGGCAGGGATTATGTGTTCTCGTTTCGTGCCCAGTGCACAAAACCCTTCGCCCCCATCGCCGCGAACATCATGAGCAATGGAGCACCTTTCACCCGGTTCGCTGCCGGTGCCCCGCCCCTCGTAATCGGCGAGGTCGCAGCCCCCCACGTGATTCCCTTCCATGCCACCGAGACTGCCCGCAGT
>JAKQKQ010000236.1 GCA_029560585.1 Verrucomicrobiota bacterium
CAAGCACACGCACGGCGTCGAGTGGACCGATGTCGATCTGCCCAAGGCCGCCAATAGTTGATCGGAGCGCCCCTCGCGGGGACTTCCGATAACAAGAAAGCCCGCCATTCGGCGGGCTTTCTTGTTTAAAAGTGGCGCACCCGTAGGGAGTCGAACCCCAAACCTTCTGATCCGTAGTCAGACGCTCTATCCAATTGAGCTACGGGTGCGTGACGGGAGGCGAGAAGAAGCAGGGGTTTTCGGCGGCGTGCAAGCGTGAAATCTCGAAAAAATGCAGCTGCCGGATTTTTGCGTTTCCACTCAGGGGTTTCGGGCTGGCCTCCAGTCCACGAGCTCCAGTTGGAGGAGCTTGCGGTCGTTGAAGAAATTCCACGTCAGCTCGACGGCGAAATCGAGCGGGACGCCGACGGGGGGAAGGCGGTGCGCCATTTTCCAGGCGACGCCGTGGAGGCGGCGGCCGCGGGCATCGTCGAACCAGAAGCGGAAGTGCTGCTCCTTGAAGACATCGGGGCTTTGCTGGAGCACGACGCCGTGGATGCCGAAGATCGGCTCTGGGTTGGCCTGGCCAAAGGGATGCAGCGACTCGAGCTCGTCCATGAGGCGCTCGCGGATGTGCTCCACGGGCAACCAGGCCGAGAGCGCGAGCTCCTGCTCCGCGATGTCGCCGCCGACGTAGCGGCGGACGGCTTCGGAGAATTGCGCGCGGAAGGTCTCGATATGCTCCTTGGGCAGGGCGATGCCGACGGCCATGGGATGGCCGCCCCAGTTGGACAAGTGTTCGCAGCAGGTGCCGAGGACTTCGACGAGGTTGATGCCATCGACGCTGCGGCCGGAGCCTTTCGCCATCTCGCCTTCGTTGCCGAGGACGACGCAGGGGCGGTTGTACTTCCGGGAAACGCGGCCGGCGACGATGCCGACCACGCCGGGGTGCCAGTTGTCGCCGTAGAGGACGATGCCCTGGTCGTTGGCGTAGTGTTGCTCCACGAGGCGCTCGGCCTCCTCGGTGATCTGGCGCTCGATGTCTTGGCGCTCGCGGTTAAAGGCGTCGAGCGCCAGATCACCGAGGAGGCCGAGCGCCTCGTGGAGCAACACTACGCCAACGACCAGGGCATCGTCCTCTACGGCGACAACTGGCACCCCGGCGTGGTCAGATCGGAAGAGCGTCG
>JAKQKQ010000247.1 GCA_029560585.1 Verrucomicrobiota bacterium
AACGGCACGGGGAAAACTGACGGGGTCAAAACCCCATACCCATCCGGCCGCGCCGTTTAGCACCATGAACAGTCCGAGCGTCATGATCATCAGGCTAATCAGAGGGCCGCCCTGGATTGGCCTGAGGAAGACCCGCTCCACGGCCATCCCGAATACGAATGCGAATATGATTGCGCAAACCGCTGCGAGGATATATGAAAATCCCAGTTTGACTAGGAACGTATGCGCCATGAAGGTGGACACCATCGCCATCTCGCCATGCGCGAAATTGACGATGTCCATAGTCCGGTATATCAACACAAGTCCCAGCGCCGCCAGGGCATACAGGCACCCTGCAGAAAGCCCGCTCACAACCTGCTGGCCGAACACATCCCCACCCCCTAGTCCTGCTCGAGCAGGCGGATCTCTTCGCGGATGAAGTCCATCGCATCATCCAGGTTGACGAAACGCCGTTCATATCCACTTTGAACGTGCCGTACCGCTATCCGCGCGCCCGTCCCCGGGCCAGACTCGCCCGCCCCCAAGCCGGCGCCCGAATGCGAGTCCGAGCCGCCTGCCTCCGCGCCGCCAATCGCGGCCGCGGCCCCAGGCTTAACAAACCTCATTATGAACGACGCGATCACAGTCTCCCGAGCCATACATCAAATCCTCCGCGCTCTGTCATGTCCCAAGGGTCTCAGTCTTCCTGAAGTCGTGCCCGCGGGATCGGCCGACGCTCCGAGTGGGCAGAGCGCCGGCCGTCCCCGGCAGGCTCAACTGCCTATCTCTCGACGATCATCGCTATGCCCATACCGCCGCCGATGCACAAAGTGGCCAGTCCATACTTGACGTCTCTCTTCTGCATCTCGTGAACCAATGTGACCAGGATCCTCGCCCCGCTGGCGCCTATGGGATGGCCAAGAGCAATCGCTCCGCCGTTCACGTTGACAACAGCGGGATCCCAGCCCAAGTCGCGCCCGACGGCTAGCGACTGCGAGGCGAACGCCTCATTGGCCTCGATCAACCCTATGTCCTCAATCGTCAGCCCCGCCTTGGCCAGCGCCTTTCGGGTGGCAGGCACAGGGCCGATCCCCATCACGCTCGGATCCACCCCGGCGGAAGCATACGCTCTGACCTTCGCGAGCGGCGCCAGGCCCATTGCTTTCGCCCGATCGGCCGACATGACTACTACCGCTGCAGCGCCGTCGTTGATGCCGGACGCGTTGCCCGCAGTGACCGTCCCGTCCTTCTTGAAGGCCGGC
>JAKQKQ010000266.1 GCA_029560585.1 Verrucomicrobiota bacterium
CACGCCGGTAGACCCGCAGCTCGTCCAGCAGCGCCGCAAGCCCCCAGTCGGAGAAATAGAGCCTCCCACCGAAATTCCAGTAGCCGTAGTTGTCCAGCACCTGGCCTGAGAGCGCCACCGAGCCCTCCAGCCGCCCGTTCATGTAGAGCTTCAGCACCCCGCCTTCCTTCACATAGGCCAGGTGCGTCCACTCTCCCGGGCAGACCTGGTCCTCGAGGCCCATCGACGCGTCGGTGGTCAGGTTGCTCGTCGTCGAAACCCGCCCGATCACCCGATAGCTGCTATTGATGCTCAGGTAGAAATCCTCATAGGCACCGTCCGACTTGAAAAATAGAACGTTGTCCCCCCAGCTCTGCGGCCCGGTGAGCTTCACCCACGCCGCCACGCTGAAGTCCCCGCCCCCGTAGCCCACCCGCAGCGCCTCGGTGTCCCACACCGTCATCGTGCCCTGGTCGCCGTCGAAGGCCACCGCCCCGCCGTAGAGCCCGTTGGTCCAGTCAAACCCGTTCCAGAGCGCCCCCGTGTGCCCGTAGCCTGAGCTGTCCTGCGCCCAGGTCCCGCTCCCTTCCTCGAACTGCCAGTAGCCCACCAGATCCATCGTCAGGCCATAGTCCATCAGGTTGGAGAGCCCGTCCCCATCGACGTCGCCGGCCGGGTCCGCGACATCCGGATCGCTCCCGTGGGCCGCCTCCCACCAGTCCGGCATCCCGTCGCCGTCGCCGTCCACGTAGGCCTCCATGGCCACCTGGCTCACGTGGCCCGTCGGCCCCACCGCCGCCAGCACCCGGTTGGTCAGCTCCGTGCCCCCGCCGTAACGCAGGTACACCTGCGCCAGCCCATTGCTCCCGCTGGCCACCTCCAGCACGTTGCTCAGCCCCACCCCGTCCGGCGCCAGCGACAAGAGCCCCGTCCCGCCCACCACCTCGAAGCGCACCGTCGCCCCCGCCACCACCCCGTGCGCGTTGCTCACCGCCACGGCCAGCGGTTCGGGCAGATAATCCCCGGATCCAGCCGACTGCCCGCCGCCGCCCACGATGCCGGCCTCCGGCCAGCTCTTGCCCGCCTCGTAGATCGCCTGCAGCTCGTTGGTGCCCAGCGCACGCCGGTAGACCCGCAGCTCGTCCAGCAGCGCCGCAAGCCCCCAGTCGGAGAAATAGAGCCTCCCACCGAAATTCCAGTAGCCGTAGTTGTCCAGCACCTGGCCGGAGAGCGCCACCGACCATTGGTCAACAAGAACAGCACCCATTATGTGAACACACGGGCTAGAAGTTATCTCGACACTGTCCATATCGAGACACCTTTATTAATATTTCGTTAGTTTTGACGATATTTAACCTATATCTACGATCCATTTATACATGTGCTTTCGGAAATAGCGCAGACTTACATTCTTCACTTGATACGCAGCCATCCCATAGCCGGGATCGAAAGACGGGCTGGACATCGGTACTGAGCCGCGCCACTCGGCGGAGACGAAAAACAAACCGACCATCGGGCCCGCAGGAGCATCAGGGTAGCCCCGACTCCGGCATCTAAGCCCGTGCCTCATCAACCCCTTGGCCTCGATGTTCGCGCGTGTCATGATATCAAGTCATGAGTCAGACCCTTGAATGCTCCAACGCGCACCTGATCGCCTCGATTCTCGGCGCCCTGTGCTGCCTGCCATCATTTGGGGGCGGCCAGGCAGGCGGGGCCTGGGCAGTCCGCCGTGTTCCATGTTGCAGAGGCGGGGGGATCCGCCCCTTTGTCCGTTATACGGACGGCCGATCTGGGCAGGGAGGCGGCGTTGAGTCTCCTGGATCTTGGGGCCGACGCCACTGGCCAGGAGGATTCCTCGCCGGCCTTCGCCAGGCTCATGCAGGCGGTGGGCGGTCGGCGGCAGGTGCACATCATCATTCCCGCGGGTGTTTATCGCCTCGCAAAACGCGTGTGGCCAGAGCCGGGGTTCCACATCCGCGACTGCCATGTCGCCTGCCGCGATCCCGGCATCGCCATCAAGAACGAATCCGCCGAACCGAGTTACTCCTCCGGCAACATCTTTGGCGGAAAGCCTAGCCTGCATATTTCACGCTTCCGCGTGAAATATGCAGGCTCAAAGGAAAACCGCGCTCCGAAGAACGCGACTTTGAAGGGTCTGGGGCCACCGGTCCGCGAAACACACTCCGCAACCGCGAAAAAACCCAGTCTTTGGCTG
>JAKQKQ010000275.1 GCA_029560585.1 Verrucomicrobiota bacterium
CCGCTCGCCGCAGAGGATGCAAAAGCGCGGGTTGACGTAGGAGACTGTCCTGTCGGCCCGGACGAGGACGACGGCCGTGGGACTTTGTTCGATGGCCTGCGAGAGTGTGCGGATCGTGGCGAGCTGGCGCTCCAGCTGGCGATTGGACTCATTGAGCGCAGCCGTGCGCTCGCCCACGAGTTGCTCCAACTGGCGCCGTTTGCGCCGCTGCATGAAGGCGACGGCGGCAGCCAGACCGGCTACGCCCGCGGCGTAGGACAGGTAGGCCCACCAAGTGCGGTACCACGGCGGGAGTACCGCAAAGACCAGCGAATCCACTTCGCCGACACGGTCACCCAGTCTCGGGCGTACAAGCAGGCGATGCCGCCCGACACCGGGGTTTTTGAAGGCCGCCGAACCCGCACTACCCACGTTGTTCCAATCGCGATCGGAGCCGTCGAGCTTCACCTCAAAAGACACAGAGGCATCGAGTGGCGAGCCGGGCGCGATGAAATGGGCCACGAGCGATTTGTCGCCGTAGGGCAGGTCGCCGATTGCACCGCCGCGTGGCAAGATCCTGCGCTCGCTGGACGGCAGATCGACATGAGTGATCCGCGCGCGCAGAGGAGCCTCCATCGGTCGCGGTACATTGGGATCGTAGCGCAAAAGCCCGCAGTTCTCCTGCAACCAGACGACGCCATCGTCTTCAAAAGCGAAGAAAAGCGGCATATGCCCCGCAAAAAGCCCCGCCGTCTCGTCGGCAACGAGTCCTCCACGCGTTTCCCGATACAGGTGCAACACCTCGTCGGTCACCGCCCAGAGGCGACCCGAGGCATCGCGCCCCGGACGGCAGTTGATGGGGCGCCCCTGCGGGATACGTTTGAGAAATTCGACATCCGGCACGAAACGCCGAGTGCCTTCGTCAAAACGTAGCGTGCGACCGGCGACGTTGACGCGCGCCGTACCATCGACCTCGAACAACTGGCACCAGGAGGGGAACAGCCCGTCCGCCTGGCCAAACACCTCGAGCTCGGGGCGACCTTCGCGCACCCGCACGCGGCCCACCCGGCCGCTTCCCAGCTCCACCCAGACGTCGCCGGCCGCATCCTGCACAAGGTAGAAAAACCGGCGCACCTCGGGTGCCGGAAACGCCTCGAGTTCGAATCCGTCCGTCATCGGCCGCAACCAGCCAATCTCATGATCGGCGAGGTAGAGCCAGCGACCATCCACGGGGTCCGCACGCGCCACACGCAAATTGCGCGCCTGTGGTGCAAATGCCACCCACCCCGCCTCCGTCCAGTAAAACGCGCCTTTGTTCGTCCCCGCCAGCTGACGACCTGCCGCGTATGAAAGCGACGACACATACGCCCCGGGCGGTGAATCCACTTCGAGACGAGTCAGCCGGCCGGCCTCGTTGTACACTCCACGAAAGACCTGCCCGTCGCCCATGAACCACAGACGCGAATCATAGCGACAGACGTTGACCGTATCGATCGCCGAGCCGAACAGGGGGATAAAATCCGACACCGGCGACGGGAACCGCACGCGCACGATGCCATCCTTCAAGCGCCCCCAGATCACCCCGCCCTCGCCAGCTACCAGTTGCCTCACGGAG
>JAKQKQ010000280.1 GCA_029560585.1 Verrucomicrobiota bacterium
GATGCTGCTCGATTAGAGCCTGCAACCACGCCAGATCATCGCCCGTGAGCGTGCGGCCCTGGACGCGGATCGGTTCCACTGCGCCCACGATTTACCCCAGTGGCCGTTTCGAGTCCAGCAAAAAAATGTCCAAACTCCAGCCGCTGATCTTGATCAGCGCCATCCATTGCCCCCGGTACTCGGCCACGTACCGTAATTGTTCGCCCACCATCGTCGCACTCTTCAGATAATGGTGTTGGATCATCAGTCGGTCCCACTGCCCGACCTCCTCCGGTCCAACCAGGCGCACCACGATTTCATTGACCACCGCTGCCTCCGCGGGGTCCGTTAGTACCAAGCTCTTCTTTGTCATCCGGCCCAGCAAAACAGATGGGCGGAGGATTGTTCCGCACATTCGTTAAGTCCCTCCTCCTCAATCACCCCCTCCCAGCTCAGAACCGCTCTTCGCTTTCACCGCTCTCGCTTTCGCCGCTTGAGGTTTGGTTGGCTTCTTGGCAGTCTGGGCAGGGTGAATCGCCTCGTGCAACGGTTCGGTCGCCTCCGGGAGGAGGGTCGGAAGGGTCTGATTGTCTACATCGGCGCCGGGGATCCGAATCTGGACACGACGCGGCGTCTGGCGCTGGCGTTCGACGCGGCGGGGGTGGATGCGATCGAGTTGGGTGTGCCGTTCAGTGATCCGCTGGCGGACGGACTGGTGAACCAACTGGCCGCGCAGCGGGGGCTCGAGTCCGGCACGACGCCTGGCGGTGTGCTGGCCACGGTGAAGGCGTTGCGCCAGGGGTCGCACGTGCCGGTGGTTCTCTACATCTACTACAACCTGATTCACCGCTACGGACAGGAACGGTTCATCCGGGACGCGGCGGAGGCCGGCGTGGATGGTTTGCTTGTGCTGGACCTGCCGCCGGAAGAGGCTGGCGGGTACGGGCACCAGATGCGGGCGGCGGGCCTGTGCGCGATCTACCTGATCGCCCCCACGACGCCTGAGGAGCGCGTGGCGGGGATTGCGAAGGAGGCAAGCGGGTTCATCTACTATGTCTCGCGCGAAGGGGTCACCGGCATGCAGGCCACGGTCGCCGAGACCATTGGCGACATGACGGCGCGGATTCGCCGGCACACGACACTGCCGATCGCCGTCGGCTTTGGCATCTCGAATCCCGAGCAGGCCAAGGCGGTGGCCCGGCACGCCGATGCCGTTGTGGTGGGAAGCGCGGTGGTGGACCGGATTGCGCGCGGGGCGGGGCGG
>JAKQKQ010000288.1 GCA_029560585.1 Verrucomicrobiota bacterium
CCTCCCTTGACGGTCGCAGCCGCGTCCTCGGTTTTGATCTGAGCCGCCGCTTTGGTCAGCAACGCCACCGCCTCGGGCGCGGCCTTTTCCGCCGTGACGTTCATGGCGGTGAGAAGGTCCTGTGTCTTCTTGCGGTCAAACCACCACGTAGTTGGTCACGATCACGACATTGGTCGTCAGCGTGCAGTTGGTGACGATCTGCATGAACGCCGGTTTGGTGTCCAACTGCGGCGCGGGCGTTTGGCCCACGGCGCACCACGCCGCCAGGCCGATGGCGGCGCCGATGTGAAGGCGGAAATGAGAGCTCATAAACACGTCCGCCTCCATGCTAAGCCAGTCGCGTCCCGATGTCAGGTAGTTTTCCGTAGGACGCGTCTTTTGAGCCGTGGGGCTTCATCGGTCAGAGGAGTGTTCCGTTTGCGGCACGTGATCACCGGTCGACATGACACAAAGAATGTCTTGACGCGAGGGGGGAGTAGCGTATCAAGCGGCCAAGCAACACAACGACCGATCTCACCCCGAACCAAGCCATCGCTGGGCTGTGTCCTTTATGAGACTCGCAGTTCTCTCTGCCTCGCTGGCCGCCACGCTGATGCACCCTGGCTCCACCGCCGCACAGCAGGCGGTGCGGCTGCTGACCCCGCCCCAAGCGGAGGTGGTCGAGATGGGCCCCCATCATCGGGTGTGGAGCCGGGCCGAATTGGTCCCCGACGGGATGGGGGGCTGGTGCGCGGAAGAGCGACGGGTGACGGAGCTGGCCACCGGTTTGGGACGATGGGATGAAGGCCAGCGGGCCTACGTTGGTGCCCGGGCGGCGTTCGAGGTCACCGAGAGCGGGCACGTCATCGCCCGAGAGACGGCGCATCAACTGATCCTGCCGCCCGATCTGAGCGAGAGCGCAGTGGACATGCTGGCGCCCGACGGCGCGCGCCTGGGGTGGCAACTGATTGGGCTGGCGATGATCGACCGCGCCAGCGGGCAGAGCGTGCTGCTGGGTGAAGCGCAACCTTCGGCTGCGCAGTGGCTTGGTGAACAGGAGGTCCTGTACCCGAATGCCCTGAGCGGCATTGCCGCCGACGTGCGCTACCGGCTGACGTTGGATGGCCTGGAACAGGACCTGATTCTGCGCGAACAGGTGGCGCCGGAGTTGGTGGCCGACCTGGGCCTCAATCCGGCGGCGTGTCGGCTGATGGTGCTGACGGAGTTCGTATCGTTTCCCGAAGAGACCACGACCGAACGGCGGACGTTAGGCGAGGTGTTGGCCGACGGAACGGTGGGGACGGACGAGGATGTGAGTTTTGGGGCGATGCGGATCGGGGCGGGGCGGGCGTTCGGGCTGGAGGAGGCCGAGGGTAGCTGGCTGAGGGTGGCGAAGAGTTGGGAGGTGCTCGACGGAAGACAGGTGCTGGTGGAATCGGTGGACTACGCCGGGCTTGGCCCGTTGATGGACAGGTTGCCGCTGCCCGAGCAGGGGCGGATCGACCGGCTCAAGGAACGGGTGCAACGGACGGCGAAGGTGGCGCGTCCTGGGGGCGAGGGGCGCTATGCGGGTTTGGTGCTTCCGGTTCGGCGGGGCGAGCCCGCGCAGGCCCGGGTCAAGGCGCCGGGTTTTCGTGATGGGCGGCTGGAGACGGGAGCGGGATCGATGGTCCACCTGGGCACCGGCGCTGGGGCATGCGCCCGCGCGCCGATGGGGCAAGGGCGAGGGTTGGTCGTGGACTTCGCCCTGCAGACGATCTGCGCCACCAATTTCACTTTTCGGGGCGATACCACCTACTATGTGAGCGGGACCGTGAACCTGTCGGGCACGACGACGATCGAGGGCGGAGCCGTGATCAAATACGGTGCGAGCGGCCCGCCCAAAGTGGTTTGCCTGGGCGACATCGTCTGCAACACGGCTGCGTTCTGCCCGGCGGTGTTCACGGCCAAAGATGACGACACGGTCGGCGAAACGATCACGGGCTCGACGGGTAGTCCCTACGTATCCGACTACGCCAACCCGGCGATCGAGGTGCGGACCAGTGGCAGCCGCCTTCATGACCTGCGCCTGGCCCATGCCGGTACGGGGCTGAAGTTTTCCGATTCGAGCGCTGGCAACCACCAGGTCAGTCACGTCCAGATGGTGCACTGCAACAGCGCCCTGATCGTCGAGGGCAACGGCGCTCTGAGCAACCATGTGGCACTGCGCAATGTGCTGATCGATCGGGCGACCTATGGACTGTACGGCTCCAGTTTCCAGGTGACGGGTGAACATCTGACAGCTCACCAGTGTACCCATCTGGCATACAACAGCAGCACTTCGTACGTAAGCGGGCTGAGCCTGACCAACAGCCTGTTGGTGGCGGTGATCACCAACGGCACCGTGTCGCTGGGGCAATCGTGTTGTCAGTGGCCCGGCAGCAGCAACGGCGTGTTCCAGACGGTGGGTGCGGGGGGCTTTTACCTGGCAGACGGGGCGTATCGGGAGGCGGGGACGACGAACATCGACGCGGCGTTGGCCGCGGACTTGAAACGCAAGACGACTTACCCGCCGCTGGTCTGGTCCAATGCGGTGGTGACGACCGACGCGGTCCTGTCGCCCCAGGCGGGGCGGGACACGGACCTGCCGGACCTGGGGTATCATTACGACCCGATCGACCATGCGGTGTCGTTGTTCACGGTGACCAATGCCTTGGCCACCAACGGCATCGCGCCACCGCCGGTGACCTTGACGGTCCTGCCTGGGACGGTGATCGGGCAGTTCGGGTCCAGGGGATTGCAGATGGAGTACAACAGCCGGTTGGTGGCTGAGGGGACGCCGACGGCGCCGGTGCGGCTGGTGCGGTACGACGGGGTGCAGGAACAGTCGATAGCGTGGGGCGGGACCAATGCCGGGGCTTATCTGGTGTTGGGGCCGCCGCGGGACGCGGTCGAGGGCTTGACCAACTCGCCTGGGGTGAGCCTGCGGTATGTGGAAGGGACGCTCTTGGGGGGGATGGGGTACGGGTTTGTGA
>JAKQKQ010000309.1 GCA_029560585.1 Verrucomicrobiota bacterium
AGAGGTAGGTGTTCTCGTCTTTGTCGTCGACAATGAGGGCTTTCATGGCGGGTCAATGGGGTAAGCGCCCCGGGGGCGCATGTGTGTGAGTAGATTTCGGTACAGAAGGTTCTCGGGTTTATGGGTTTCTTCGACCCGGAACCGCAGTTTTTTTGAGAAAGATGTAAATATTTTGCGCATGGCGGGTTGGCGGCGAAATGTTGCGCGGAACCTTGCGCCGTGCGGGGGCGTCTGGTTTGCGTGTGTCTCCACGCCCCATGAATCGCCGCGCTTTTTTGACCCGATCCGCCACGCTCGCCGCCGCAGGTTTTTGTTTGCCCCAAATTTTAGCGGCCGAGCCGGGGGCTGCGCCGACCAAACCGTCCCGGGCTTTGTCGCCGCGGGCGACCGAGTTTATCCCGTTGCGGCGTGGAGCGGGGTATTTCACGGGCAGGGGAGGCGCGATCGGCTGGTTGGCCTCACCAGAGGCGTTGGTGGTGGTGGATACTCAATATGCCGAGACGGCGGGGCTGTGTCTGGCGGGGTTGCCTGGTCGATCGGAAAGGTTGGTCGATGTGGTCTTTAACACGCACCACCACAAGGATCATACGAGTGGCAACGAGGTGTTCAAGAAGTCGGCTCGCATGATCGTGGCGCAGAAGAATGTGCCTAAGTTACAGCTGCGCGACGCCGAGCGAGTCGGGGACACCTATAAACAAGTCTTTGCCGATACGCTGTTCGACGACGTCTGGCGGCGTGAGTTGGGGGACGAGGTGGTGACGGCGCAATCGGTGGGCCCGGCGCATACCGGTGGAGATGCGGTGGTGTGCTTTGAGCGTGCCAATGTGGTCCATCTCGGTGACTTGGTGTTCAACCGGACCTACCCGGTGATTGATCGGGTGGGTGGGGCGGACATTCGGGGCTGGCTGGCGGCGTTGGAGCTCGTCGCACAAGATTTTCCAGAGGATGCGGTGCTGATCTTTTCGCACGCCAACGCCCGCTTTGGGCATACAGGGGGACGGCCGGAGGTCCTCCTGATGCGTGACTATTTGTCGGCGCTGCTGGACCGGGCCGGAAAGGCGATCGCGGCGGGGCAGAGCCGGGATGAGCTTGTGCGGTTGGGCAACATGCCGGGATTCGACGACTTCCACGTGCCACCAGGCCGAGGCAACCGCTTGCCGGCCAACTTGGCTGCGGCGTTCGACGAGCTGAGCGGGGTCGCGGCCCCGAGTGGATCGCCCCTCTTGTAGGCGGCTCACCACGCGTTGTGGGGGCGGCAGTCTTTGAGATTGCGCCGTGCAGCGTGATCGCGACCATACGCGCTCTTACAGTTAAGG
>JAKQKQ010000334.1 GCA_029560585.1 Verrucomicrobiota bacterium
CGGCGTCCCTCGCGAGCTCCTCCGCGCCTTCCGCCAGCACCCCGACCGCCTCACCGAACGCGAGCGGCAGACCCTCTACTCGCACCCCATTTACAGCCAGACACTCGCCGGCTTCGTCGATTCCCGCCCCGCCGTCGGCGAAACCATCCGTACCCACCACGAACGCTTCGACGGCACCGGATTCCCAGAAGGCATCTCCGGCCTCACCATCCCGTGGACGGCCCGCTGCCTCGCCG
Organism: Verrucomicrobiota bacterium; assembly: GCA_029560585.1. Lineage (GTDB taxonomy): Bacteria > Verrucomicrobiota > Verrucomicrobiia > JADLBR01 > JADLBR01 > JADLBR01. Next base: position 237 of record JAKQKQ010000334.1, read on the forward strand.
TCGCCGTCACCTACGTAGACGGCAACCTCCCCCGCGAACAAGCCATCGAGCACGTCCTCGCCGAGTCCGGCAAGGGCCTCGACCCGGAAGCCGTCCGCCTCTTCCTCCAGGCGACCAACCTGCTCAACCTCCCCAAACAGGTCCGCGAAGTACTTCTCGACGAACTCCAACCCGGCATGGTCCTCGCCGCCGGCCTTCACAGCCCCCACGGGATGCTGCTCATCGGGGAAGGTCAGCCACTCACTTCCGCCATGATCAGCAAGATCCGAAACCACAACCTCATCGCGCCGATCAGCCAACGCCTCCTGGTTTACAGTTAACCCGCGGCGCTTCTCCTGCGCACGCGGCCTTCGTCCCTCCACAATCCCGGCAGGCGACCCCGCCGGTCCAGATGCAGGGAAACTGCTAAAGATTGGCCCATCGGGGCCGAAAACAAACCTTCAATCCTCCAGGTCCGCTCATCTGTGTCAGCCCACTTCCATCCCCATTTGCCAATGAGCCAAACGCTCGGCACTGTGTGATTTCTTTTCATGGCCGGTTCTCCATCCATCGCCTCTCTCTTCGCGCAAAAAGTCGTCATCGGCGTCGGGGATATGGCGGTATCGAACAGCACGAGCACCACGCTCAGCACCTATGCTTTGGGCTCCTGCGTGGGCGTGATCGCCTACGATCCCGGCACCCACACCGGCGGCATTCTCCACCTGATGCTCCCGGAGTCCAAGCTCTCGCCCGAAAAGGCCCAATCGCAACCTGCGATGTTTGCCGACACCGGTCTGCCTGCCCTCTTCAAAGCCCTCGTAGGCCTGCGCGTGGATTTGCCCCGGCTCCGCCTCTTCGTCGCCGGCGGCGCCAGTGTGCTCAACGGCACCGACCCCTTTAAAATCGGCGACCGAAATCTCGCTGCGGTGAAGAAATTTCTCCAAGGCTACGCGTGCACCGTCTGCGGCTACGACGTCGGCGGCACCGTCAATCGCACCGTCCATCTGGAGGTCGCGTCGGGCAAAGTCACCCTCCGCCTGCCTGATCGCACCGAGTCCCACGCACTCGGGCTCTAACCCGGCCCCCCCCGCGGTTGCCGGCTGACAGGCTCGATTTTGACGCCTTGGCGAACTTGCGCCACGCCTTGCCACGCGCACACGTCGGCAAATTCGCGGGACAGCCATCCCGCCGCTCGCACCGCAAAAAAAAGCCGACCGGAAAACCGGTCGGCCTTGGATCGCTGAAAGCGAAAATTACGCGACGCGCTCGACGACGAGCGGCGGAGGCGTCGGCCGCTTCGGGGCCAGACGATAGGCGTCCTTGAAGAAGTTGAGCGCGTGCTCGAGCTTCGACTCGTCGTTGTAGTGGATCATCATGAGCGGCTCGCCCTGCTTCACCTGCGTGCCGACCTTCTTGATCTCCGACACACCGACGGCGTAGTCGATCTTGCCGTGCGCATCGCGACCGCCACCGAGCAGGTGCACGCCCTGCGAAATCATCGCGGCGCTGATCGTGTGCACGTAGCCGCGCTTCGGGGCGGGCAACTTCCGCACATGCTTCGCCTGCGGGAATTTTTCCGGGTGGTCGATGTAGGCCGGGTCGCCGCCCTGCATCTTGACCAGCTCCTTGAGCTTCTCGAGCGCCGTGCCATCGGTCAGATGGCGTTGCACGGTCTGCTTGGCCGAAAGCGTC
>JAKQKQ010000011.1 GCA_029560585.1 Verrucomicrobiota bacterium
GCGACAGCAGCTTCGGGTGACATGAGCGAAGGTGAAATCCGCGCCCAGGTCGTCGGCCTCATCCTCGCCGGCTCCGACACGACCCGCAATTCGATGTGCATGACGCTGTCCCAGCTCCTGCAACATCCCGAACAGTGGGCCGCCTTCTGCGCCGACCCGGACAGCCTCAAGAAGAAGGCGGCCGAGGAAGGTCTGCGCTTCGAGCCCGTCGTGTCCGGCATTCCGCGCGTCACCACGCAGGACATGGAAATCGAAGGCTTCCTCATCCCGCCCGGCGCCATCGTCGCGGTCTCGATCCTCTCTGTCCTGCGCGATCCTGAAATCTATGCCGCGCCAGAGGCCTTCAACATCCACCGCACCGACCAGCAGCGCTGGCACCTCGCCTTCGGCGCCGGCGCCCACCGCCGCGCCGGCGAAGCCCTCGCCCGCGTTGAGCTGGAAGAAACCCTAGCCGCCATCGCAAGGCTCGCCCCCAACACCCGCATCACCGGCGCCAAACCCCGCCTCCAGCCCGGCGCCATCCGCACCGTCGACCAGATGCAGGTCGAGTTCGCGTAAGCGCTGATCCAGCCCGAGCACAAAGGCCCGCTGACAACAGCGGGCCTTTTCTTTTCCAGTCCCGCCACCCCATCATCCCCGCCCCTGCGGCGCCGCCAAGGCAAACGTCCTCCTCCGCCGAAGGCGGGCGAGGTGGATCGCGTGCAAAGCGCACGAGACGGAGGGGGCGAGTCACAAGCGCGATCGCGAGAATGAGGGATGGAGCGGTATCGAATTCGTAGGACGGCCGAAAATCTTACCGTCTGATCTCAACGCGCTAGCCAACGAAGATGGTGGATAGCGCGACCCAGATTCAACCGGGCCTTGGACGAGGGTTATTCTCTCGCCCATGACACGGCACAAACACGCGCAAACTGGACTGGTAACCCCGCAGCTTCCTCAGCTCTTGCTGACAGCTGTGCTGCGCGCATTTGCGATGCTCGTGCACTACGTCGCCTCAACACTCCAGATGATCCGCCGCCGTGAAGCCGTGAATGCCACACAGCCCGCGCCTACGGCTCTGCCCCGAGTGACGAGCGACACAATCAAGGAACCCCAATCAGTCGCCGCAAGCGGCACACCGATCATGTATCCCGCCCCGGCTTGTCATCCCGGAAGCGCGCAGCGCTATCCGGGACCCATTCATCCGGTGGGACGCACCCCGCAATGGTTCCCGGCTCTCCGCTACGCTACGGCCGGGATGACAATCATTACTCTGTCCGAAGGCATGCAACCC
>JAKQKQ010000035.1 GCA_029560585.1 Verrucomicrobiota bacterium
TGCCGGGTACATGGCACCATCGTCTCGTGTGTCTCGGGCCCCAGCCTTTCGTGGCGCAGGCAATCCTGCCTGCAATCACAAGACATTGCCACATCGTGGGTTGGCGGACAGGATTGTCCGCCCCACGGTCTTGGGCGCGGCGTGAAGTTTCTGGCTCGAGGTCGCCGCTATTCTCCTAACCCGGATACTTCACAGCCTTCCAGCTGTGAAATTCCGGGCTCTGGGAAAACCGCGCCATGAAAGCCATTTATTGGGAAAGGTCAGCCAAAGACTGGTATTATTCGCGGTTGCAGAGTGTGTTTCGCGAATCGGTGGCCCCAGACCCTCCAAGATCGCGTTTTTGGGAGCGCGGTTTTCCTTTGAGCCTGCATGTTTCACGCGGAAGCGCGAAACATGCAGGCTAAAGCGCAGCACCATCCGTGCCCACTCGCGATGCAGCCCGTTCTCCCACTCGACAGGGCGCGCCGATGGCCTATTTTTCGAGATTCATGCCCTCGGTTTTTATCAAAACCTACGGTTGCCAGATGAACGAGCGCGACTCCGAGCAGGTGGCGCAGATGCTCCAGGCCAAGGGCTATGATCTCACTCAGGATGAACGCCGGGCCGACGTGCTCTTGATCAACACCTGCAGTGTTCGCGATCAGGCCGAGCAGAAGGCCCTGGGCAAAATGGGCCTGCTCTCGCACCTCAAGCGCGAACGCCCCGAACTGGTGCTCGGCTTCATGGGCTGCATGGCCCAGAGCCGCGGCCAAGAACTCGTCGACCGTCTCCCCGATCTAGACCTCGTGCTCGGCACCCAGCAGTTCCACCGGGCCGCCGATTGCATCAATCTCTTGCGATCGCAATTCGACGGCGGGCGCAGGCCCATCATCGATGTGTCAGAATCCTCCGGATCCGAATCGACGATCCGCGATCACGTGCTTCGACCCAGGCAGGCCACCGCCTTCATCTCGATCATGCAGGGCTGCGATATGTCCTGCTCCTACTGCATTGTGCCCACCACCCGGGGCCGAGAGCGCAGCCGCCCGATCCCAGAAATCGTCCGGGAGGCCGAGGAACTCGTGGCATCCGGCGTGCGCGAGGTCACCCTCCTCGGTCAGATCGTCAATCTCTATGGGCGGCACGAATTCCCCGCCTCGAACGGCCGCTCCCCGTTCGTCCAACTGCTGCACGCCCTCGATAAAATCCCCGGGCTCGAGCGCATCCGGTTCACATCCCCACACCCCGCCGGCCTCAGAGCGGATCTTATCGGCGCGTACGCCGAATTGCCCAAGCTCTGCGAGCACATGCACCTGCCCGTCCAATCCGGCAGCAACCGCATCCTGCGCGCCATGCGACGCTCCTACACCCGCGAATTGTTCCTCCGGAAAGTCGATGCCCTTCGCTCCGCCTGCCCCGGCATCGCACTCACCACGGACATCATCGTCGCATTCCCCGGCGAGTCCGAAGAGGACTTCCTCCAAACCTGCTCGCTCGCCGAAGAGGTCCGCTTCGATAACGCCTTTGTCTTCCGCTACTCCGATCGTCGCGACACCCCGGCGTCCAGCATGACCGGCCAACTCCCCGAAGATGTCAAACAGACCCGCAACCAGCGCCTCCTCGAGATCGTGAACCGCATCGCGCGAGAAACGCTTGCCTCGGCCGTCAATACCACCCAGCAGATCCTCGTCGAGGGCCCCAGCAAGACGAACCCCAACCGTCTCGCCGGCCGCACCCGCAACAATCGCACCGCAGTATTCGAGGGCGACGCTTCCCTCCGCGGTTCGCTCGTCACCCTCCGAATCACCCGCAGCTCCGACCACACCCTCTACGGCGAACCCGTCCCCTGACTTCCCGATCTTCCATCCCCCATTTCCGCCTTGCCGCTGGCCGCGCCCCGTCACACCCTTCCCGCTCCCATGACTTATCATCTGTCACTGAAGGTCGTCGCCATCATCCTGGGCTTGCTCGGCATGACGGGAGGACTGATCGCCGCGCTCCGCCCCGCTGCGGTCCGCCATATCCTCATCGGCCTTCCCCGGAACTTTCGGGCGGGCGCGATCGCCATGGGCATCGCCACCCTCTGGACGGACATCCTGATCTACAATATTGACCTGACGGAGATGACCCAGTACCGCGCATGGCTTCTGATTTTCTTTGCCGTGCTGGGCCTCATGACGATCATCTACCTCCCCGACTTCCTCTTCTCGCGCGCCATGGGCGTCCTCCTCTTGCTTGGCGCCGAGGTGCTCTTCAGCGCGACCTTCCCCGCCTTGCACCCCGCCCGCCACATCGTGACGATCGTCGGCTACGTCTGGGCAATCGCCGGCATGTGTTTCGTTGTCGCCCCTTACCTCCTTCGCGACCTCATCAACTTCTTCCACGGCAGCGATGCCGCCACGCGCCGCACCGGCGCCATCAAGGCGGCCTTTGGCCTCCTTCTCATCGCGCTCGGCATCACCTGCTTCTGACCCGAAAATCCCCACAAAAGGCCCAGAACCTCCGGCCACAGGCGCCCGCTGTGCGCCAAAGCGGACACCGCCGGGATCGAAAATGGGACGCGAGGGCGCGCGTCCGCGCGGCTCCGGCCGCCCAAATACGGACTGCCGCGCACCCCGATCCCAACACCACCCAATCTCCGCGCTTGGAAGCGCGGGCCATCGTGGTTACTCTTCCACTCCATGGAGGAATATACCGACGATGAGGTCCTGCCACCGGCGGGCATCCTGGCGCACCTCGGCGACAAGAGCCGAAGCCAGCTCACGAGTTCGGGTTTCAAGTTGCGCATGGCAACTGGCGAAGTGCTCATCCAGGAAGGCCGAAAACAGGATTTCCTGTTCGTCCTGCTCTCGGGCTCGCTCCAGGTCTGCACGGAGGCATCCGGAGAAAAGATCCGCCTAGGCGAACTGCGGCCCTACGATTGCTTCGGCGAGATGGGCATGCTCGAAGGTGCCGACGCCTCCGCCTCAGTCATCGCCCTGGAGCCCTCCTCGGTCTGGTCTCTCAACGTTGCGCAATTCGAGCAGTTCCTAGTGCAGAACAACCTCGCCGCCGCGCACATCCTCCTCGCCATCGCCCGGACGCTCAGCCAGCGGCTGCGCGAGGCCAACAACACCATCCGGCACTATAAGCTGCCGCTCCCCAAACTCTCAGTGCGCCAGAAGGGCGCCCCCAAGACCGTCCGCTACGATCCCCCCTCAAAGCCAAACACTGTCTTCAGCATCTTTAAAAGCGGCCCCCGCGACTATCCCAAGGCCAAGATATCCGGAGACATCAAGCTGTCCTGACGCCACGCACGCGATCACACCTCGATTTGCGAAAATGCCAGCCTCGCGTATGATTGAGCCAGCGCCTTTGCCCTCACGGGCGCATCCGTATGCGGGGCCATGTCATGCAGGAGACGATCCAGTTCAAAAAAGGCAGCGAGCAGCTTGTGCGTCTGACCAAGATCGCCGGGCGACAGCTCCGGGTCCTGCTCGACTCCAACGGCCATCCCGGCGGCGCCCTCCGGCTCGCCGTCATCGGCGGTGGATGCTCCGGTTTGCAGTATCGGATGGAACTCGCTGATGGCCCCAATGACCGTGACATCCTCATCGAATCCGCCGGCGCCCGCATCGTCGTCGATCCAAAAACCGCGCTCTTCGTTAGTGGCTCTGTCATCGATTTCTCAAGCGATCTCCAAAAGGGCGGTTTTCGCGTTGGCAACCCCAATGCCACCTCTCAGTGCTCCTGTGGCGAATCGTTTTCGGTGTGAGACCGCTCCCCTCGTGGCCGCGTTCGCCCTGATGTCCCTCACCGGATGCATGGGCCTCGGGGGACGCAGCCGCGATCTGCCCCCCGATTTCGGTTTTGCCCCGGCCATCGAACAGCCGCCGGTCGTGCCCTACGCCATGCCCGCCACTCCCGTGTTCGCCCGCGAGCTCTCTGGACTCAAGACCTCGGACATCGCAGACTTCGACAAGCAGCCGCGCGCCATCAAGAGCCTCATCGAGACGTCGATCAATCTCGCCCACATGCACCTCCCGTACAAATTCGGCGCAGATGATCCGAAAGAGGGAGGCCTGGACTGCTCCGGCTTCGTGCATTACGCCCTCCAGCAGGCCGGCATGCGCAACATCCCGCGCATGTCCACCGACCTCTGCGCATGGGTCACGAAATCTGGCGGATTTCGCCGGGTCCGCGACAGGTCTGCCACCACCACACAGCTCGACCAGCTCCAGCCGGGCGACCTGCTCTTCTGGACCCACACCCAGGGCACCAACCGGGGTGAGGATGTCTCCCACGTAAAGATCTACCTCGGGCGCCGAAAATCGGATAACCGCCACCTGATGGTGGGCGCCACGAACGGCCGCGATCGCAACGGCGGCGGTGCAATCTATGAGTTCTTTGTCGAAGGAACCTACTACGGCTACGTGGGCCCCGGCGATTTCTTCGGCTACGGCCCTGTCCCAGGCCTCAAAGACGGCCGCCTCAACGGCGGCTTCGTCCCCGTGGCGGTCACCGCATCCCGCTAGCTAGAAACTTCGGACGCTGTTCGCGGGCGCGGCTCGTGCCCCGATCCCGTGGGTCTGATTATCGGTCGGGGGCCCGCCTTGTGGGTGCTCCGA